>NZ_JBIAGB010000011.1:0-220694 GCF_042869575.1 Streptomyces sp. NPDC006925 | reverse complement strand
TCAACTGCCTCGACGGACTCGGCCTCGGTCACGTTCTCACTGGTCATCGATGCATCTTCCTTGATCAGGAGTTACACCGAACGTTTTACAGTCCCGCCCCTTGATCTTCTCGGCGTCCTGCAAGAGGATCGCCGGCCTCCGGGCCTGGCATGACTTCTGCCCCCTGTCGAGGGTGATCTGGGGGGGAGGTGTCACCGGGCCCGAGGGGTGCCGTCGGAGATGCTGACATTGGAGGTCTGACCGCCGCCCGGCCGAGCGCAAGGCCCAGCCGCACCGGTCTACCGCGTGTACCCCGCGAGCGGTACAGGCCTGCCACCGGCGCCGGGCGAGCTGGTACCAAAAAGAATGGTGTGCCGGCCGGCCTCGGCTCCGCGCCGCAGTACCACGGGGTTCCACGGCAAGAGCCACGGCAAGACCCACGGCAAGCCCACCGCAGGCGCGAGAAGCGGCACGGTGACCGCGACGCACCGTAGTCGGTGACGCACGGTTCGTGCTATGGCCTACGATCCTCTCCTGGCCGCTGTAGGCCCGTGCAGGAGCTCTCCACCCGTCGGCAGGGTTGACAGTACATTTCCGGCGGATTTCGGTCCCTGTCCTCCGGTCCGGCGGCCCGTGCAACTCTTGCGCAAGGGAACAGGCACACCAAGGACGGTGACCCATGGCCGGTACAGCCATGACTGCGACGTTTCTCGCGGTGCTCGCCGGGGCGTCGCTGCTCGCGGTCACCGCGCGCCGCCTGCGTCCCAACGACCGGCTTCCGTCCCTGGAGGGCTGGGCGCTGGCCGACCGGAGCCTCGGCCCCATGTGGACCTGGGTGCTGCTCGGCGGCACGATCTTCACGGCGTACACCTTCACCGCCGTACCAGGACTGGCGTACGGCAACGGCGCGCCCGCGTTCTTCGCAGTGCCCTACACCGTACTCGTCTGTCCGCTCGTCTTCGTCCTGCTGGCCCGGCTGTGGACGGTGGCCCGCCGGCACGGCTACATCACCGTCGCCGACTTCGTGCGCGGACGGTACGGATCCGCGCCACTGGCCCTGGCGGTCGCGCTGACCGGGATCCTCGCGACGATGCCGTATCTGGCGCTGCAGCTACTGGGTATCCGCGCGGTGCTGACAGCCGGCGGCATGTACCCGCGGGGCGCGACCGGCGATCTGATGATGGTGGCGCTGTTCGCCGGGCTCGCGGTGGCGACCTACCGGCACGGGCTGCGGGCTCCGACCGTCATCTCTGCGTTGAAAGCAGTCGCCGTTTTCGTCTCACTGACCGCCGTGACCTGGCTGGTCCTGGTGCGGCTCGGTGGTCCGGGTGCGGTCTTCGAGGGAGCCGCCCAGCGGCTGGGCTCTCCCGCGCTGCTCCTCAGCCCTGCTCATCAGCCCGCCTACGCCACCCTCGCCCTGGGCTCTGCGCTCGCCCTGCTGATGTACCCGCACGTGCTCACGGCGGGCTTCGCCTCCGACGGTTCGCGCACCCTGCGCAAGACCGCCGTGGCGCTGCCCGCGTGGACCGGGCTGCTCGCACTCTTCGGGTTCCTGGGGATCGCTGCGCTCGCGGTGGGGGTGCGGGCGCCGGAGGGCGCGGCCGAGGCGGCCGTGCCGATGCTGGTGGACCGGCTGATGCCGGGTCCGCTGGCCGGGCTGGTGTTCGGAGCGATCACCGTGGGGGCGCTTGTCCCCGCCTCGGTGATGTCGATCGCGGCCGCGACCAGCTTCGTCCGCAATGTCTATGTCGAGTACGTCCATCCGACGGCCACGCCCAAGCGTCAGGTGCGCGTCGCCAAGTTGGTGTCGCTCACCGCGAAGGTGGGCGCGGTGGCGTTCGTGTTCGGGCTGCGCGATCAGGACGCCGTCAACCTCCAGTTGCTCGGCGGGGTCTGGATCCTGCAGATCTTCCCGGCTGTGGCCGTGGGGCTGTACACCCGATGGCTGCACCCCCGGGCCCTCCTCGCCGGGTGGGGCGTGGGCATGGTGGCCGGGACGTTCCTCGTGGTGCGGGATGGGTTCTCCCCCATCGTGCCACTCGGCACGGATGCCGGACCGCTGGAGATATACGTCGGACTCCTCGCGCTGCTGCTCAATCTGACTGTCGCAGTGGCCGGGAGCGCCGCTCTCGAACGTCTCCACGTCCCGCGCGGCGCCGACCTCACCGACCTGCCCTCGCGTCTGACCGTCAGGCGGCGCCCCGAGACGGGAGCGAACAACCCATGAGACACAGATCCGGCATCCCTGTGCCCGTGCCGCAGCCCGCAGTTCCAGCCGAGGCACTCGCCCCCACGATCGACGACCCCGCCGACGCGGAGAGGGAGGCCGGCGTGGCTCAGCTGTTCGAACTGCACTACACCCCGATGCTGCGACTCGCCGTGCTGCTGGGAGCCGATGATCCGGAGAACGTGGTGGCCGAGGCCTACTACCAGATCTACCGCAGATGGCGACGGCTGCGGGACACTGCGGCGGCTGAGGCTTATCTGCGCTCCACGGTCTGCAACCTGACGCGGATGCGGATACGCCATCTGCAAACGGCACGCAAGCACGCGGTGAGATCGCCCGACGAGATGGTCGCCTCGGCCGAGAGCACCGCGCTGCTGCGCGACGATCAGCGTGTGCTGATCGATACGCTGCGGCAGCTCCCGACCCGGCAGCGTGAGGCGCTGGTGCTGCGGCACTGGCTCGGGCTGAAGGAAAGTGAGATCGCCGCTGCGATGGGAATTTCCTCCGGATCCGTCAAGACTCATACGTCGCGCGGTATCGCAGCGCTGACCCAGGCGATGGAGGCCCGGAAATGAACGACACCAGTCCCGACCGGACGGAGAGGGAACTGGGCGAGGCCCTGGCCGCGTTCGCGGACGGGGTGCAGGGTGCCCCCGACGCCTACAGCACTGCGCGCGGCGACTGGCTGCGCCGCGAGCGTCGGCGCAGACTCGTCCTCGCGGTGCTCATCGCGGTCGTCTTCACACTTGCCACGCTGATCGGCCTGTGGGTGCTGAACCAGACGCCCTCGGACCGGGGGGTCGTCTTTTCCGGCGCGGGGCCCACCAGCGGGGTTCTCGCGTCACTTCCGCGAACCCTTCCCGACTGCCTCGTGCCCTGCGCCCCGACCGTGTAACCGCTCGACCGGTTCCCGCGGCCGGCGACTCCCCCATGACGGACGCCTACGGCGCCGACCACGAACCGTACGGAACGTGCGGGAATGCCTCGTTCACCGAAGGGGTCGCCAGGGCGGAACCATCGCTTCGATGTCCTGTTTTATTCGCGTAGTCGGCGAAGGAATGGAGCCGCCGTATGCCGGAAAGACCTCACATGAGACCAGCGGTGATCACGCCGGCCCGGGTGGTGATCGCCCTGTGTCTCGTCGCCCCGTTCGTCGCGATGCTGTGGGTCAGCTCCTACGCCAGAGCCGACCCCGCCTTGATGGGCATCCCGTTCTTCTACTGGTACCAGCTGCTGTGGGTGCTGCTTTCCACAGTGCTGACGATGATTGCCTACCAAGTGTGGCGGCGTGACCAGCGGGCACGTCGGAGCGGGGGCGCCGCGAAGTGAAACGGGGGCAGTGGCGTCCGGTGTGTGCGTCGCGCTGCTTGAGACCGGGCCCGTCGAGGAGGTTCTCCGGCCCCGGCACAACCGTCGCCGGCCGGGACGGCCGGGCGCGTCCGTGACGTCACGACCCGCCGACTGAAACTCACGGAAATCTCCTGTCAACCGAATCGGAACCCGCGACAACTCCTGAGCAGACCGCCGGGCGGCCCGCTCGCGGCATCCAAGCAGGAGGTCAGGGGGCACCATTGGCAGACAGCGGGTACGGACTCACGCCGAGCCGGGCATTGACCGACGGCTTCGGACGGGTGCGTGTGGCCGTGACGGGAGAGCTCCGCCACCGCCGCGGCACAGTCGCCGCCCAGGCGCAGCACCCCGTGGCCGGATACACCGCCGAGCCATGCAGAGCGGGCGCAGGTGCCCGATTCCCCGTTCCGGTCGCCGGCCTCCCTCGGTCGAGGAGGGCCACGCTCCACCGTCCACGCTGTGTGCCTGCCAGGTGCACATCCCCTGCAGTGCAACGGCTCAATTTCCCAGAACCCAGAGAGCGTCTCGCATGAACGCACTTCCGCTGCTGTTGATCGGCCTTGCGATATTCGCGGGCGGATATGTCCTCTACTCGAAATTCCTGGGCAACCGGGTCTACAAGCTTGACGCGTCCTTCAAGACGCCCGCGCACGAGCTGCAGGACGGCGTGGACTACGTCCCGACCAACAAGTTCGTGCTGTGGGGTCACCACTTCACCTCGGTCGCGGGGGCAGCGCCGATCGTCGGCCCCGCAGTCGCCGTGATCTGGGGCTGGCTGCCCGCGTTCCTGTGGGTCACCCTCGGCACGGTCTTCTTCGCGGGCATGCACGACCTGGGTGCTCTGTGGGCCTCGGCGCGCAACAAGGGCCGCTCGATGGGCACGCTCTCCGGCCGCTACATCGGCGCCCGGGGCGCGAACCTCTTCCTCGTCGTGATCTTCCTGCTGCTCCTGATGGTGATCGCGGCCTTCGCGGTGGTCATCAAGGACCTGCTGATCTCCACTCCCTCGGCGGTGATCCCCGCCTGGGGCGCGGTCGCGGTGGCGCTGCTGGTCGGCCAGGCGGTCTACCGCTACAGGATGAGCCTCGGCCTGGTCACCGTGGTGGGCGTCGCCGCGCTCTACGGCCTGATCCTCCTCGGCGACGCCGTCCCCGTGGAACTGCCCGACCCGATCCTGGGCATGTCCCCGGCGACATTCTGGATCGTCGCCCTCTTCGTCTACGCCGGCATAGCCTCCCTGTTGCCCGTGTGGGTGCTGCTCCAGCCGCGTGACTACATCAACGGCGTCCAGCTCTTCGTCGGGCTCGGCATCCTGTTCGTCGCAGTGCTGCTGAGCGCCCCGACGGTCGTCGCCCCGGCCTTCAACGACGCCGTGCCCGCGGGCACCCCCGACCTCCTGCCCCTGCTCTTCGTGACCATCGCGTGCGGCGCGATCTCCGGCTTCCACGGCATGGTCTCCTCGGGCACCACCTCGAAGCAGTTGGACAAGGAGACCGACGCCCGCTTCGTCGGCTACTTCGGCGCGGTCGGCGAGGGCATGCTCGCGCTCGGCGCGATCATCGCCGCCATCGCGGGCTACCGCACCATGGCCGACTGGAAGGCCGTCTACACCGCCTTCGGCGAGGGCGGTGTCGGGGCGTTCGTCGAGGGCGGCGGCGAGATCATCAACAGCGGTCTGGGCCTGTCGGCTTCGCTGAGCTCGACGGTCCTGGCCACCATGGCGATCCTGTTCGCCGCTACCACCATGGACACCGGCATGCGCCTGCTGCGCTTCGTCGTCCAGGAGGCCGGTGAGGTGGCGAAGTTGAAGATCAGCAACGGCGTCGGCACCCTCATCGCGCTTGCGGCCGGTATGGGACTCACCTTCAGTCAGGGCGCCGACGGCGCCGGCGGTCTCCGTATCTGGCCGCTGTTCGGCACCAGCAACCAGTTGCTGGCCTCCCTGACCCTGTCCATCGTCGCGGTCATGCTGATCCGCAAGCGTCGCAACCCGGCTCCTGCGCTGGTGCCGCTCGCAGTCGTGTTCGTGATGGCGTTCTGGGCCGCGCTCGCCCAGCTCGGCGACTTCTACGACGCCCGGGACTGGCTGCTGCTGACCATCGACGTCGTCATCATCGTCGCCGCTGTGTGGGTCGCCTTCGAGGCAGTCGTCGCGATGCGGCGGGCTTCCCAGGAACCGCCGGAGGCCCCTGACGCCGATATGGCGGAGAAATCCGAGGTGACGGGGTGACATCCCGCTGGGCCTCGTTCCGGGCCGGGCTGGAGGAGTTCTACGCCGGCCCCTACCGGCGCACTTTCGCCCGCGCCCGGCGTGAGGAGGACGACCTCTTCCGGATGGTCGTCCTCGCGGAGGCGCTGGGCGTGCCCGACCCGGCGGCGTACTACACCGTCGAGCTGATGCCCGCCCTCTATGAGGACTTCCACGCCTGGCACCGCCGGATGGGCATGGACCGCTCACCACTGGAGCATGTCGGGTGCTGCTAGACCTCATCACCTCGCGCAGGGTCGTCTTCGTCGGCGGCAAGGGCGGGGTGGGCAAGACGTCCATCGCCGCGGCACTCGCCCTCGGCCGTGCCAGGGCGGGCGCCCGCGTGCTGCTGGTTTCCACCGACCCCGCCCACAACCTCGGCCACCTCTGGGACCGCCTCGTGGGCGACGAGCCCACGCGCCTCGCCGGCCCCGGGGACCTCGCCCCCGGGGCCGGGACGGCGGGTTACGTCGACGGGCTGGAGATCGACCCCGAGCGCACGGTCGAGCAGCACCTGTCCGCGGTCGCCGGGACGATGCGGCGGCTGCTGCCCGAGCGGATGCACGCACCGGCCGCCCGGCACCTTGAGCTGGCCCGGCTGGCACCCGGCACCCACGAGTCGGCGGTGCTGGAGCGGATCGCCGAGGCGGTGGAGCTCGGGGAGGAGGCGTACGACCTGGTCGTCTTCGACACCGCCCCGTCAGGCCACACGCTGCGGCTGCTCGCGCTGCCCGAACAGCTCACCTCCTGGACCGAGACCCTGCTCGCCAACCGTGACCGGTCCGAGCGGTTCGGCGCCGCGGTGCGCGGCCTCGGCGGCGGCGAGCAGTCGGACCGCGACGCCGACCTGCGCCGGATCCTGCTGCGCCGACGCAACCGCTTCTCCCGGCTGCGCAAGGTGGTGACGGACCCGGCGCAGGCAGGGTTCGTGCTCGTGCTGACTGCCGAGCTGCTCCCGATTGCCGAGACCATGGAGGTGCACGAGAAGCTCACCGGCCTCGGTGTCGAGGTGGCCGCACTCGTCGCCAACCGCCGTTCCCCCGCGGACGCCGGTGAGGTGCTCGCCCGGCGCCGGGGGCAGGAGGACCAGCACCTCGTCCGACTGCGGCAGCAGGTGGACGTACCGCTGCTCGACGTACCGCTGCTGCCGGGGGACCTGGTGGGCACTCAGGCGCTTGCCGCGCTGGCCGACCTGCTCGGGCCCTCCTCTTCCTGAGTCTATAAGTCAGCGAGTTCCGCCGCCTCCGGATCAACACCTTCGACAATCTTTCCGCGGCGAACCGCCCGCAGGTGCAGTACCCCCGCCGTGTGAGATCTCCGGATCTGCATCGAGGTGAGTCGGGTCACCACACTGCCTGGCGGCGATCTGCCGCAACTTCGTCGAGGGCACGGTGGGCGTACGCCCTGCCCAACCGAGCACCATGCGGCTGCGAGATCCTGGAGACCGGTTGGCCTGACGCCAAGACCCCACACCCCCGGGTCTGACCTCGCGTCAGGCATCCGTATGTGGCAACGCGCCCCGGGGGACCTGCGATGCACGCCATGACCGGCCGGTGCGTTTCAGAATCGATTCGGGGATGTCGTCGCGGGTCTCCCAGCGAGTGCGCAAGGAGCCGAACCGGTGCAGCAGGTGATCGCCTGCTCGATGACCCATTGCCCAGGCTCTCCACCCGGAGCCGTGGGCGGTACCGCGTCCGGCGAAGGACATGCTCTGCTGCGCGACTGACATATCGAGCGCATCCGCGGAGCAGCCTCCGGACGACCCTTTGTCACAGGGACTCCCCGACAGCCGACAGTCGACAGAAGCAGGAGGCGTCGACCGGGATGTCAGCCCTGGCCTGGGCGAGGCGCAACTGCTGTTCGATGATGGCGGCCTCTCCCGTGCGATCCTGCCGAGCCAGGCACTCGTGGTAGCCATGCAGGCTCCAGACGTTGCCGGGGTGCTGTTGGGACCGTGGGATGGTGCCGTCCAGACCCAAGTCGGCCCGATACACCGCCTCGGCTTCCTCGATGTGGCCCTGCTCCAGCAGCAGCGCCCCGTAGGCGTGCCGGGTCGGCTGCATCCACCCCCAGGGTTCGTCGTAGGGAAGGCTGTCGTCGAGTTCGATCGACCGCCGCAGCGCGGCGAAGGCCTCGTCGGTGTTCCCCTTGCGGTACTCCACCTCGCCCTCCAGTATCGCGGCCGCCACTGCGAGGATGTCCTGGCAGGTGTTGTTGAAGAGCATGCGCGACTCCGGGACACGCTCCACCGCCTCCCTGAAGAGCCCCCGCTGCGTCTCGGCCACCTCCACCTGGCCGGAGGCGGCGTGGGCGATTGCCTTCGCATAGCGCATCATCGCCGTGGTCACGCAGTAGAGCTCGGCGTCCCTCGGCAATTCTGTGTCGATGATTTCCTGCCACATGCCGAAGCGGATCAGCACGTGCATGCGCATGGGAAGGAGGCCCTCGAGCCAGTCCGCCATCGGTGGCACCTCGACGCGGAGGAGTTCCTCAGGAACCGCCGCCTCCAGTTCACTGCACGTCTGCAACGCGACTGCCCGCTGCCCGAGGAACATCGAGCCGTAGATCTTGAAGTGATAGTTGTGGCAGCGGTAGAGCGTGTAGAAGTTGATAGGACCGGAACGTGTCACGAACTTCTCGTCCGCCTCGACAGCACGCGTGTTGGAGGAGACCACGCGCGAGTAATCACCGCACAGGACGTCCAGGTGCGTGGGCATGTGCTGCAGATGACCGGCATCGGGGACGAGATCGCGCAGTCGATCGGCCACTGGCAGGGCCTGCTCCGGCGTGGACGACATCTCCATCAGGTGGATGAACAGGTGCAGCACGCCCGGGTGATCCGGCCCGCCCGGCAGTTCCAGCGCGTGCTCGAGTACGGCACGCGTCTCCACGGCAAAAGATCCCGGAGCCGGCTGACCGGTGCGCTGGTCCCACATCTGCCACGGGGTGAGGTTCATCAGCGCGTCGGCGAACAGCGTGCTCACGTCAAGATCCTCGGAATGTTCCGCGTACACCGTGCGCATCGCCTCGGCGTAACGGTGATTCCATACCGAGGGGTCCGGCACCGGTTCCGGCTGAGGATAGCGATGCCGGAGCGCGCCGATGAGCGCCCGCTCGACAGGCGTTGCCCCGTCCGCGAGACGTTCCGCCTGGGCAGTCGCCTCAAACGCCCGGGAAACGCTCGTCTCGAGATCGGCCGGGTCGAAGCGCTCCCAGGGCTTGTTGTAGTTGGGCCCCAGGGCGTAGGCGATGCCCCAGGAAGCCATAGCACACTCCGGGTCAAGCTCGCGGGCCCGCTCAAAGCAGTCGATCGCTTCCTCGTGGTTGAAGGCATAGCTCCACAACAGGCCGCGGTCGAACCAGGTCTGCGCCTCTCTCATCCCGGTCGACACCGGCCGGGTATAGCGGCCGAGATCGTAGTAGTCCGTCATCGAGAGTCTCCTCGGAACGTCGCCCGACGTCGCGTCACGTCGGGCAGTCGTTGAGATGTCAGGGCCGCATCGAGTGCGAGACCTTTCGGCACATCTCTGCGGCCCACGCCGTGGCCGGGGTATGCGTTGCTCTCTGCCGCGGGACCGCAGCGTTGCTGCGCGGAGGCGTTATCGACCTCCGGCGCTGTCTGCACGGACACTGCCGCCGCCCGTGCCGAGGAGCTTGAGTGCAGCGCCCGGTATGCACCGGACCGCCGGTGCACAGGCTGCGGCCAGGAACGTCGCTGAGGCGATCTCTTCCTTGACCACGCCCGTCATCTTCGCAGGGTGACGTGGTCCTCGATGCAGTACACACGCCGGGTGACGGCGAACAGCCGTGCAGCCAACCGGGTGCATGCACGCACAACACGCGTCCGGCCGCACCTACGGTCACCCGTTCGTGAATCCCGCGCAGTCTGAGAGACAAGGCTTTGTGGGTGAGTGAGCCTCAATTACTCAACTGCCTGTCGCTGAACTTCTTCGCGCTGCACAGCCCTCCCGGCCGCAGCACCTCAACGCACCTGCCGTCGAATTCGCCCTCTCCTCACCTTCCACGTTTCAGTGGCCCCCGGCAGGAGCTCCTGCCGGGGGCCACTGGTCCGACTACGTCGTTCAGGAGCGTCGGGGAAGGACCTGAGAAGGGAGAGGGGCCCACGACGCTGCGTGGCTGGCAAGACCCCGTACGGGGGACCTCACCCCGTTCGAATGACGCTGCGCTCCCACGGGCCCGTCCTGACGCCCCGGCGGCTGCAATTCCGAACATTTGACCACTGGGTACCCGTAACGGCGGCCTCTCCGTGCCCGTTTTTAGAGCACCAGTACCCCTCGTGCGCCCAACCGGAGGATGCCATGACCTTTGTGCTTGTCCCTGTGTACGCTCCGGCAGTATTCGAACGTTGTCGACTTGTGGCCCCTCATGCCGAGTCCTCCGGGCACCGCGTTGACGCGGCTGCACGCAACAGCACTCGCCCCGAGGAGGGGTGGAGGGCATGAGGAAGTCCGCGACCTCAGGCAACCCCAGGCCATCCTGGGCAAAGGTGATGCGTCCGAAGCGACGTGAGAAGTCCGCGCAGACAGCGAGCGGGATCTCCGAGGCGGAGCGGGAACTCTACGGCGGCCGGTTGCGCTGGGACAGGTCCTTCGTGCATCACGAGGGCGCACTGATTCGTATGGGGTTCGGGCAGATGGCCGCGGCCCTGCCCCGTATGGCGGGGACGGTGCTGCGCACCGGGTGGAGCGTGGACCGGCGGGCGCTGACCGGTGTCGTGGCGGCGCAGGTCGGGCAGGGTGTGACGGCTGCCTGGGGTCTGGTGGCGGTCAACGGCATCCTGACTCAGTTGTTCGCCGAGGGTCCGACCGCCGACAAGCTGCGCGACGCTCTCCCCGCCCTGGTGGTGCTGGCGGTGGTGTCGGTGGGGGCAGCTCTGCTGTCGGCATGGTCGACTGCGATGTCCGGCCGGCTGGAGCCGCAGGTCGAGCGGGCTGTCTCCGCCCGCTACTACGAGGCCGTCACCCGTGTCGAGGTGGAGGCGACCGAGCGGCCCGAGGTGCAGCGCACGCTGGAGGCGGGGAAGTTCGGCACCGACTCCGCGCGGAACATGCTCCGGCTGTCGGTGGGCGTGGGCAACGTGCTCATCGGCATGGTCGCCGCCGCTGTCGTCCTGGCGTCCCTGCACTGGGCGCTGCTGCCGATGCTGCTGGCAATCGCCCTTCCGAGAGGGTGGGGTGCGGTGCGCTCGGCCCGCCGTGAGTATGTCTCACGGCTGCACTGGGTCGACCACCGCCGCGCCATCGCTTCCCTGCTGGCCTACCTGACCAGGCCGCATGCCGCCGGTGAGATCCGTGCCCATGGTGCCGGGATGAAGCTGCTGGGCGGCTATGAGGAGATGTCCCGGCAGATGGAGGCCGAGCAGCGGCGGCTGGCACGGGCCCAGGCGCACACCGATCTGGTGGCCGGGGCGGGCTCCGGGCTGGCGTCGCTGGGCTGCTACGGGGTGCTGTGGTGGCTGCTGACCAGCGGCGGGCTCCCGCTGGCGGTCGGCGGCACCGCGGTGGTCGCCATCCGCAACTCCACCGCGCGACTCACCTCCCTCATCCAACAGGTCAACCGGCTTTACGAGGAGATGCTGTTCCTCACCGACACCAAGAACGCCACCGAACTGGCCGCCCAACACGCCATCCCGCAGACCGGCACGCCCCTGCCGTCTCCTGTGCGGACCGTCCACGTGGAGAACGTCTCCTACACCTACCCCGGCGCCACCTCCCCCTCGCTGAAGGACGTGAGTGTGTCGGTGCGGCGGGGGCAGGTGACCGCGTTGGTCGGTGCGAACGGCTCCGGCAAGACGACCTTGACCAAGATCCTCGCCGGTCTGCTGCTGCCCACCGCCGGAGAAGTGTGGTGGGAGGGAGGGCTCGGCGAGCGCGTCGAGGTGCGCGCCGCCGACCGCGCCGAGGTGTTCGCGTCCGTCGGGCTGCTCGCCCAGGACTTCCCGCACTGGGAGATGACCGCCGCCACGAACGTGGCCATCGGTGCCGGCGACCACCCCCGGGACATGGCGCGGGCCGAACAGGCCGCGCAGGCCGCCGACATCCACACACTGATCGAAGGGCTGCCACACGGGTGGGACTCGATCTGCTTCAAAGGGTACGAGCGGGGCGTCCAACTGTCCGGCGGGCAGTGGCAGAAGCTGGGCAACGCCCGCAGCCGGTACCGCAACGCCCCCTTCTTCCTCGTCGACGAACCCACCTCCGCGCTCGATCCGCACGCGGAAATCGAAGCCTTCGAGGGCCTGTGGTCCCTTGCCGACAACGGTCACGCGGTCGTCCTCGTCACACACCGGCTCGCCGCCACCGCGAAGGCCGACCACATCTACGTCCTCGACCAGGGCCTCATCATCGAACAAGGCACGCACGACCAGCTGATGTCCCGCAGCGAGGGCCTCTACCGGGAGATGTTCCAGGCCCAGGCCGCCCAGTACGGACTCACCCCGCCACCCGACGACCGCCTCCCGGCACAACGGGCAAGTGACGCCCCCCAGCACAAGGAGGCCCAGTGAACACCGATACCGAATCCAAGGACGCGCCGGAGAGGGCGCCGAGCGGAACCGTCCTGAACATCATCGGAGTCCATCTCTACCTGGAGGACGCCGAGGGCCGGGTGCTGCTCGGGCTGCGGCACCCCGACTCCGCCTTCGCAGGAGATACCTGGCACTTCCTGGCCGGTCACTGCCAACAGGAAAGCGCACTCGCGTGCCTCGTGCGGGAAGCGCAGGAGGAGGCCGGGCTGCTGATCGATCCCGAGCGGGTCGAACTCGGGCACGTCGTACACCTCGTGGACACCCCGGGCGACACCCCCAGGATGGGACTCGTCTTCCGGACCCGTGCCTGGTCGGGCACCCCCAAGATCCTGGAGCCCGACAAGTGCATCGGCTGGCGCTTCTGGCACCCGGACGAGCTTCCCGAGCAGATCGTGCCCTACACCCGGGCCGCCGTCGACGGCATCCGCGCCGGGCGCCTGTACACGGAGGTGGGCTGGTCATGACCATCGAAGCGACCGGCGAAGCAGCCCGAACGCGCGCACGCGACTGCACACCTCGGCCCCGGGGCGCAGCAGACAGGAGCTGGGTGTGAGCACCGCCCAACAGCGGCACCGTGAGCCGGTCGATGTGCACCTGGTGCTGCGGCGGGACGGGGTGGAGGGCCCGGAAGTGCTGCTGTCGCGGCGGGCTGGCACCGTCTACGCCGCAGGGCTGTGGCACCTGCCCTCCGGCCACTTGGACGGGCCGCACGAAGACGTCGTCGAGGCGCTGGTGCGCGAGGCGCGGGAGGAGACCGGGGTCGACATCGACCCGGCCGATGTCCGCGTAGCCGTGACCGTGCACCACCGAAACCCCGACGGCGATGCCCGAGTGGGATTCTTCTTCGAGGTCCGGCGCTGGCAGGGCACCCCGCACATCTCGGAACCGCAGGTCTGCGACGCCATGAACTGGTTCACGTTGGATGACCTACCCGCCCCCATGGTGGCCTACTGCCGCGCCGGCCTGGACGCCTACCGCAGCGGCTGCCGGATGGCGGTGCACTTCCAGCAGCCCGGGGACACCATCGCCAACACCTCCGGGCAAGGCCGGCTACGCCTCGTCCCGGCCACCGAAGCCCCGACCGATTCGAGCCGCCCGGAAACGGAGCTGCGGCGGTTCGCGGAGCAGGCGGTGGGCCGTATCGCCCGGTGGACGGACACCTCTTGGGCGCGAGAGGGCAGCCGGGTATGGCGGGCGCACGGTGCGACGGGCGGGACGTGGTACGTCAAGGTCCATCTCAACGACCGCTTCCACGACAGGGAAGTCTCCGCCCTTCGCACATGGGTCCCGCACCTGGGCGTGGCCGCGCCCAAGCTGGTGGCCGCCGACACACAGCTGCTGGCCCTCATCGTCACCGCGGTGCCCGGCCGCCCTCTGCACGGCACCGCCCTCTCGCCCAAGGAGCAGCGGCGCTTGTTCCACCGGATCGGCGCCCTTGCCTCGGCCATCCACGGCAGCGCACCCGCGCAGCCCGCCGTGCCCGACCAAGGCCCCGCCCTGGAGAAGCTGGAACGGCACCTGCACCAAGCCCGCCCTCATCTGGCCTCCGGCGACGAGGAATTCCTCCGCACACTCACACGGCGTGCGCAGAGCCTCCCGGGCTTGGATCAGGTCCCGACCCACGGTGACTTCCAGCTCCGCAACCTGCTGCTGGACGGGGACGGCAGCCTCGCGGTCATCGATTTCGAGCGCAGCGAGCCGGGACCTGCCATCCGGGACATCGTCCGACTCTGCGACACCTGGGCCGGACGACCGGACCTGTACGACGCCTTCTTCGCCGGCTACGGCCGCAAGCTCACCCCGGCCGAAGAGGAGCGCCTGGCCGTCGAATCCGCCCTGGATGCCCTCTCGGGCATCCAGTACGGCGCCGCTCACGGTGATCCCGCAGTGCTGGAGCGCGGGCGCCACACGCTGGCCCGTCTGCGCGACCAAGACCGTCTCCAATGAATCAGCGTCCACCACCGCTGATGAGGAGTGCACCTGTGGCATACGACCGCTCGGACTGGTCGAAGCACTACGACGAGGGCCGTGGGTTCCGGCCCTTGCGCGACGTGGAGCGCGACCTGCTCACCCGGCACACACCCGCACCTGACGGGGGCCGTGCGCTGGAGGTGGGCTGTGGGACGGGCGAACTCGCAGCTCATCTCGCCGCGCTCGGCTACGTCGTTGATGCCGTCGATTTCGCCGAAGGCGCCCTGGCCCGCGCCCGCAAGGAACAGGAAGGCGCCGAGGTGCAGGGAGTGCGGTGGTTGTGCATGGACATCGAGCACGACGACCCGTCCGAGCTGAACGGCGATGGCTACGACCTCGTCATCATGCGTCTGGTCCTCGCCTTCGTGGGCGACCGCACCCGGGTGGTGCGCAGCCTGGCAGCACAGCTGAGGCCCGGTGGTGCCCTGGTGGTCATCACTCCGGTAGCGGCGAACACGCCCCAGGAACGGCGGCGCATCGCCCTGGGCGAGGACGAGATCGACCTGCTCACCGAAGGCTGGGAGCAGGTGGAACGGTGCGACGCGGACGGGCTGGCCTTCCTGGTACTCCGTGATCCGTCCGGCTCTTTCGAGACGGTGGAGAAGAGCCGCCCAGAGCCACAAGCGGTCCTCGGCGCGTGCGTCGTAGTCACCGACGGCTGCGGACGGGTTCTGCTCGGGCGCTCCACCCGCGGCATGTGGGAGCTCCCCGGCGGTCGCATCGAGACCGCCGAGAACGCCCCGGCTGCGGCCGTACGGGAACTGGCCGAGGAAGCCGGCCTGAGCGTCGGCATCGACGACGCACACCTGCTGACGATCCTCCAGGACGACCGGGCCGACATCCGTCGCATCTCGGCGGTGGTACACGTCACCGCCTGGTCCGGCACCCCGGAGGTGTGTGAGCCCCACCGGTTCACGCGCTGGGAGTGGCACGATCTGCACACCCTGGCCGGCCTGGGCCGGATCTTTGCCCCGTCCGCGCAGGCCATGGAAGCGGTCTGGCCCGGGGTGCTGCCCGGTCTGCCGCCGGTGCACTCTTATCCGCAAGCCGAGGTTCCCCCTGCCGTCGGCGGCGAGCCGGCCGAGGCAGTCCGGCTGCGCCACAAGATGGCAGACGCTGTGATCACCAAGGGGTGGGCGCCCTCGGCGCGCGTGGAGCAAGCACTCAGGGCAGTGCCCCGGCACCGCTTCACCCCCGAAACGCCGCTGAGCACCGCCTACGACAACGACTTGGCAGCCGTGCCCAGCGCCCACGGCCGGTCGTCACCCGCCGGGATGAGTCCGGGAAGGCGCTCAGTTCCGTCTCCGCCGCCTGGCTCCAAGCCGACATGCTCGAAAAGCTGCGCCTGGAACCGGGCATGACCGTCTTCGAGGTAGGAGCAGGCGGCTACAACGCCGAATTGATGGCCGCCGTCATCGCCCCGACCGGGCGGATAATCACCGTCGACCTCGACCCGTACGTCATCCACCGCACCCGGCGCCTGACCGCCGAGGCAGGCAGCGGACGGATCACAGCCGTACTCGGCGACGGCGGCCTCGGCGCGCCCGACCACGTCCCGCCAGGCGGGTTCGACGGCATGAGCATCACCCACAACGTGTGGGACGTCGCCCCGGCGTGGCGCCAACAACTGTGCGAGGGCCGGTACCTCGTCCTGCCGCTGGAGATCCACGGATTCACCCGTGTGATCGCCTTCGAGCGGCAAGGCGACGTCCTGCACGCGCGCGACTGGACCTACTGCGGGTTCGTACGGGATCGCGACGCCGCCGCCCGCACCACCCCGACGGTCGCGTTCGCCGACGGGCGCGTGCGGCTGCACTTCCACGACGGCGCAGCCCCGGAGACCACCGGGCTGGATGCGGCGTTGCGCGGTGAGCGACTCCCTCGCCGGACCACTGGAGGTAAGCGAAGGACGAGGACTGCACCTGACCGGATGTCACAGCGGAGCGCTACGGCGGTGGCAGGTGGAACGCGTCGGTGGTGTCCAGGACGGTGCGGGACTCGTCGGGCGAGAACGTGCGCAGGCCCATCCGGTACGAGAGATAGGTGTCCAGGCCTTTCAGCTTGCCGCCTTCGATGCGCTGGCTGGAGAGGAGCAGGTGGACGCCGATGCTGCGGCCGATGCGGCCGATGGACAGGAACAGCTCGATGAAGTCCGGTTTGGCGGCACCGCAAGCTCGAAAGGGGCGCCAGATGATGAACCCGCACAGACCGAAGGGCGGCGACAAGAAGCGACTCGACGGTCACGGCCTGCCGCCGTTCGTCGTGCGTGAGGGCCGGGACGGACGATTCCCGGAGCGAGGTGCCATGACGAACCGCCGCCGGCCAGCGCAGCAGAACGCCGTGCAGCAATCGACTGATCAGGGCTCAAGCGGTTCCGGCCCGTCGCGGACCCGTTGCCGGAAGCCGACCGAGCGCGCACGGGGGCTCGGGCACCGCTACGGTGCGAGGTCCGTCAGCAGGTCCTCCAGGACCGACTCCTCCTCGATCCGGACGGACACCTCGGCCAAGGCTGCCGCCAGGTCCGTGTCCCAGGGGGAGTCGGCGGGCGTGCCCGTGAGTGCCGGAGCGCGGGGGCTGCGGGCTGCCGCCTCTCGGTAGTCCGCCGCCGTGTAGCGCCACGGTCTCCAGGGGACCTGGCCCAGAAGCGTGGCGGCGATCCGCAGCCCGCCCCAGTCGAAGTCGCCGTGGTAGCGCAGCGTGGTGCCGTCGGTATGGAATGTGCGGAGCAGGGTGAGGGCAGCCGCGGAAGGCTGACCCTGGAGGCAGACCAAGGGCCGACAGGCCGGACCGTGTCTCTCGGCCGCAGCCGAGACGACGGCCGGATTCTCGCAGACCCGGACGGCATCCGCCGACTGTGCCGGGGTGCGCTGACGCGCCAGTTGCCGCAGCGTCAGAACGGCCGGTTCACCCGCGTCGGCGTGCCAGTCGAGTGCCGGTGTGCCGCGCAGGTTGAGCACGAGCACCGTCGAGGACACGTCGTCCTTGAGCAGTCCCACCGACTGCCACATCTCTCGCCTCCTCTCAGCGCCGCCTTGGCCGTCGGGAATGTCATTCAACGCGCGGGCGCCCGAGAGCACGAGGGTGGCGAGCGGCGTCCCGTCGTCCAACGCGTGGGCGGAGCCGAGGGTTCGGGCGGCGAAGACGGGGAGGGAGACCGGTGGTGCGACGGGAAGGTCCCGCAACGCGGCGACGGCAGCCTCCAGCAGGGCCCGGGCGTGCTCCGGGGACCGGGCGAGCCGCCGTACGGTGCCGGCGGCCCGCAACTGTGCTGCCCAAGCATCGAATTCGGCGGGAAGCCCGGTGAGGGGCGCGTACGCGTGCTGCCAGGCGCGCGCCTCCGCCTCCCGAGTGAGGCTCCTTGGGAGCACGGGGCCGCCCAGCGCGGTCACGGCGGCGACGAGCCCGGACGGGCTCACTCCGGAACGGCGCAGTATCCCGTCCACGGCCTCCAGCCGTACGGACAGCGAGCCACCTCCCCGCGGCGCCCGTCCCAGCAGCCGCTCGGCCGCCTCCCGCTGCTCCGCTGTGGGACCGGACAGCGAGACGACGCCGGTCAGGGGCTCTTCACGGGCGAGGCGCCGCCGGATCCGATCCACGAGCCAGGCGGTCCCCGGCCCGCCCAGGAGCCGTCGCAGCCGGGGCAGGTCGATCCCTTCATCGCCCTCGCCGCTCACGCCCGCAGTCCGTCCTGCGCGTCCTGGCGCGCCTCCCAGGGACGTCCGGGCTCCTCGGCCCGGGCGCGGGCGTGCCCGTCCCACTCCCACCGGGTCACCAGCACCGCGTCCAGCTCCTCGACCCTGGAGAGCTGCGCGATGGCCACTCCCGGCACCTGCGGGTAGCAGGCCCATTCGCGCTCGCTGGTCATCACCACGTCCAGGTCGAAGGCGTGCAACAGCCCGAGGCACTTGGCGCGCGAGTCGTCGTCCACCCCGGCGAACGCCTCGTCCAGGGTGACCAGCCGGGGTGCGTGCGGGTGCCGCGCCGTCGCGTAGTGCGAGGAGGCCGCGGCGAAGAGCGGCACCGAAACCGCCAGCACCCGCTCCCCACCGGAGGCGGGCCCGGTGGCGGACACCCATCGGCCCTGCTGGTGGCGCTCGACGGCGAACTCGTGCCATGCGCGGTAGTCCAGCGCCGCGGTCAAGTGCTCCAGCCAGCTCCCGGTGCCTTCTGCCGCCTCTTCGGCGATCCGCTCCTGGAGGAAGGCGCCCACCCTCGCACGGTCCTCGTCCGACCACGCGTCGGCGGACTGCCGCAGCAGGTCACGGATCCGGACCAGTCCCTCGGGTGCGCCCTGTCTCCTGCCCGTCCTGCGAGCAGGGCGCCAGACCAGGCGCAGGGTCATGCCGGTGGAAGTGGGGCGTTCCTCCAATTCTCCGTTCATGGCACGTACCTGGCGTTCGGCGGCGCCGATCAGGTCCTGGAGGGTGCCCGCTACCTCCGTCAACAGATGGGTCTCCAGGATCTCCCGCTCGTGCGCGGACAGGATGCGCTGGAGTTCGCCCACCTCCCCGGCCAGTGCGGTGGCCAGCTCCGGAACGGCACGCTCTCGGCCCTGGTAGACGATGTCGACGACGATGCCGTCCTCGACCATGCGTGCCGAGGCGGAGTGGCCGTGCCGGGAGAGGGCGTCCTGGAGGGATTTCAGCTCCTCGCTCAGCTTTCGCTGCACGCGTTCCCAGGCCCCGTCCGAGTCGTCCACGGTCTGGAGCGCGGATTCGACCGTACGGGCGAGAGCCACGGCCGGGGTCGCGGCCCACTGTTCGCCTTCCGGCGTGGACGGTGGTTCGACCTCCGGCAGGGCGATCGCCAGCAACCCCGTATCCGCGAACCGCTGGAGCGCGCCGATCGCTTCCTTGCGGGCTGCCACGGCGGCCGTGACGTCCGTCTCCAGTTGTTCGATGCGTCCCTCGGCACGACTGGCTCTCCGGTCGGCTGCGGCTCCCGCTTCGCGTGCCGTTCGTTGCTCACGCTCGCAGACGCGCAGCGCTTCCGCCGTCTCGGCGAGCCGGCGTTCCAGCTCGGCGACGGCCGCGCCGACCGTGGCACGCAGGGTCGCGTGCCGCTCCTCGGCCCCGGCCGCCTCGCGTGCCGCTTCGTCCACCCGCCGGCCGAGTTCAGCGGCCCGCTCCGCAGCCTCCACTGCCTCCGCCCGCTCGTCGCCGACGCTTCGCACCGCGTCGGCGCGTTCGCGCAGCGCGGGCCAGTACGCGGCGAGCGCCACCTCGTGGTCGGCCAGGGCCTGCCGCACTCCGGCCAGTTCCTCCGGGGCGGCGGGCAGACCCAGATCGTGGGCGCTCTCGTGGAGCGCGGCGTGGGCGCTCTCGGCCTCCTCGGCCGCCTCGGTGAGGGCCACGGCGCACTCGTCCCGCTTCGTACGGGCCCGCTGTGCGGCGTCCGCGGCTGCCGCCGCGCGGGCGTGTGTCTGCCGCAGCGGGGCGTCCTCCGGCAACGCCGCCAACTCGGTGTCCAGCGTGGCGCGTCGGGCGGTGACCGCGTCGCGCCGCTCCCGGAGGTCCGCCATCTCTTCTTCCAGGAAGTGGAGTTCGTCGCGCAGTTCCCCGATGCGGATCCGCCGCGCTTCCTCACGGGCACCCTCGCCCACGTAGGCGGGGGCGCGCTTGGCCCATCTGCCGGTCAGGCCGCCGATGCGGAACCGGCCGCCCGTGGTGACCCAGGTCCCGCCGCCCGCCGTCGTCCCCTCCCCCAGGCCGACCGCCGTGAGCAGCCGCGCCACCGCGTGTTCGCCGACCGCTGCCGCGCGGGCATCCCCGTGGTCGACGGCCGGGCGCAGCGCCTGCGACAGTGGCAGGGTGGGCGCCGGGCCGCCTGGCGCGAGCAGAACATCGTGGCCGTCCGCCTCCAGCGCCACTCCCTCGGGGAGTACCCACGCGTCCAGCAGCCCTGATGCCTCCAGGGCAGCCTCCAGTCCGGCCCGTTCGGCCTCGCCCAGCTCGTCGCGGAAGTCGACCAGTCGCCACAGCGGGGCGCCCGGTGTCCGGTCCCGCAGCCCGGCTGTGCGGGTGTGCGGGGGCTCCGGGCCCCGCTGGCCGCCCGCCTCCAGGGCAGCCAGTTCACTCGCCGCCCCGGTCCGGCGCTCCTCCGCCCTGGCCTGCCGTTGGGCGAGAGCCGCTGCCTCGTCGGCGAGTTCCCCGGCCCGGGTGCGGTGTGCTGCCGCGGTCCCGGTCTGCGCCGGATACGGTCCGTCGAGCCGGTCCGTCCAGTCCTGCAACCTGTCCAGCAGGCCCACCACGTCGGGAACCGGCAGTTCGACGCAGCCCGCCAGGTGATCCCGTACCTCTGTGACGAGAGCCCTGCCCGCCTCGGTCACCGCCGTGCGCGCGTCCTCCTGCCGCTGCACGGTGTGCGACAGCTCGCTCGCCGCCTCGTCGGCGCGGCGCGCCGCCGCCCGGCGTTCGGTGTCCGCGTGCCCGGCGGCCTCCGCCAGGGCCGAGACGTGGGCTACGGCGCGCCGCCCACGCTCCAGGGATTCCTCGGCGGCTCGGCGCAGTCCGGGTTCCGGCGACTCCTGCCGCGATTCGTCCACGTACGGGGCTTCCAGCCTGGCTGCCTGGGCGCTTGCGCCGGCCCGTGACCGGGCCGCTGCCAGCCCTTCGTCCGCCGCCACGAGCCTGTTCTCGGCCGCACCGAGCCTGCCGTCCGCGCGGGTCCGCAGCTGTTCGGCGCGCGCTCGGTCGGCCTCGGCCCGCCCGCGCACCTCGCGTGTCCGGTCCTCCTCCTCGGCGGCCCGTACCAGCTCGCGCGCGTCGCGCATCTCGGGGCCCTCGCGCAGCGCCGCGTCCTGGGCGCGCAGCCGGGTCCCGGCCTCCTCCGCTTCGGCCAAGCGCTCGGCCGCGTCCTCCCGCTCGGCCTCGGCCGTACGCTTCTCGCCCTGTGCCGCGGCCAGTTCCCGGCCGAGATGTTCGTAGCGGGTGTGCTCCTGCCGGGGCAGCCTGGCGCGCCGCCGCGCTGCGACACGTGCGTAGCGGCGGTAGTGGTCGAGAAAGGCCGAGGCGGCACGCTCGGCCTCGGTGGCGGCACGCAGCTCCTCCTTCTCCTCGTCCAGGGAGCGGAAGGCGTCTGCTGCGTCCGCGACCACCGCCTGATCCATCGGCGGCAGCGCCTCGGTCAGCGCGCGGGAGAGAGCCGCCTCGTTCGGCCGCTTGGACAGCTGCGGCTGACGAAGCTGGATCAGCAGGTCGACCAGGGCCGCGTACCGCTGCTCGCCCAGCCTGAACAGGGCCTCGTCCACCGCGCGGCGATACGCCCTGGCCTGATCGTAGACCGTGCCTCTGCCCGTCAGCGCGTCGGCCAGCCGGTCCCGGCCCAGTGCCGTGCCCGTGGCGTCGAGGAGACTGAGGTCCGAGCCGATCCGCTGGTCGGTGACCGCGAACCAGTGGCGCGCGATACCGCGTCCGCTCACCGCCTTCAGGCCGCACAGCAGGGTGCGAAAGTGCTCCTCCCCGCTCTCGTCCCGGCGGCCGAACTCGATCCACGTATAGCCGAGCCGCTCGGAGTGCGGGTGCGCGCCGCCGAGCAGCAGGTTCCACTCCATCCGCTTGCCGGGGTCGCCGTCGGGCTCGACTCGGCGCGCGGACAGGTCACCGTCCAGGAGGAAGGGAAGGGTGAGCGCCAGGACCTTGGACTTGCCCGTGCCGTTGTTGCCGCGCAGCAGCAAACGGCCGTCGCGGAACCAGAACTCCTCCGCGTCGTAGTGGAAGAGATCGATCAGACCGATGCGCAGCGGCTGCCAACGGGTGCGTGCCGGGGACGGGAGCGCGGTCAAGGAAGTGTGGCGCCTTTCAGTCGACGGGCAGGTGGCCGACCGGGCCGCGCTGCCGGGGGATGTTCCTGCGGGTGCCCGGTTCCCGGACGACAGCCTCGCCGACGGCATAGCGCGCCAGCGCCGGACGCGCCATGACACCTTCCTCGGTGCGGGTCACCAGGGCGAGGGCTACCAGCTTCGCGAGCGCCTGGCGGACCAACTCCGGCTCGGCCCCCGGTTCGCGGGCGCCCTTGGACCAGAACCCGCCGTGCGCGCCGGCCATCTCCCGTACCCGCCGCTCCAGTGCGGCCAGTGGCACCTGCTCTCCCGCCGCGGCCAGGTGTTCGGCGAGCAGGAGCGTGATGTGCCCGTGCGTGCCTGACTCGGGCATCCGAATGTCCGTCAGCTCGTCGTGCGGATCGACCATCGCGATCCCCTCGGCGCGCACCTCGGGGACGAGTCCGGTCATTTCGGTGATCCTCGCGGTGAGGAAGCCACGCTGGCGCGTCAGATAGCCCAGCTCGGCCTCCGTCAACGTGTCGTAGTACAGGACCGGATCGTCCAGCAGGCGGCGCGTGAGGGACTGGCGGATCGCCCGGAAGCGCAGCTCGTCGCTGTCCAGCTCGGCGGTGGCCGACAGCTCGGCCAGCCGCTCCTCGAAGCCCTCGGCACGAACAGTCGAGGGACCGCGTCGGCCGGCCAGCAGCCCTGCCAGCACTCGGCGCTCCACGTCGTAGAGCACGTCGCCGGTACCGCTGACGTACGCCTCCTCGTCCCCGGCCACCCGGCGCAGCACCCCGGATTCCAGCAGGAGCCGGACGACTGCCGCCAGATCGAGCCGCTCGTCACGGCGCTCCAGGGTGAACGCGATTCCGGCATCGGCCAGCTGCGGGTCGGATGCTTCCAGCACCACCTGCTGGGCGAGACGCCCCAGCGCTACCTGCGCCTCGCCACGCTCCAGCACCGCCAGGGCGAGGCACAGCAGCACATAGCGGCGGCGTGTGAAGGGCGAGGCGGCCCGCGTGGCCTCGCGGGCCGGGTGCGTCGGGTCGGTGTGCGTCGCGGGCGTACGGCCGAGCCGGGCGCTCCCGGCGTCCACCCGCAGCGGCCAGCCGGTGTTGCGGTCGAACCACGCGCGCAGCTCGGACGCGTGCTTGCGTACGAGCCGGAACTCGTCGGACGACGCCCCTGTCGCCAGCAGCAGGGGCTTCTTGAGCAGGGCGCGGGCCGCGCGCCGCGTCTCGGCGGCGTGCTGCCCCTCCAGTACCTCCGCGCCGCTCACGCGTGCTCGCCCCCGGTCAGGTCGGTGATGTCGATGAGGTGGTCGGGGCCGCGGAACACCCCTCCTGGGGTGCGCACTTCGGCGAACGGTGCGCTGTCGGACCCCGGCGCGGTGAGCCGGATCGCCATCGCTCCGTCGTTGCTGGTGGCCGTGGTCGTGACAGTGCCGGGGCGCCAGGTGGCGAGGGCATCCCCGAGCAGCTGCAAGAAGAGCGCGAAGGCGTCCGGGTCCAGCTCGCCCAGGTCCGAGAGCCGGGTCTGCCTTCCGGCGGTGGCGAGGCGGGCGCGCGCCGCCGCCGTCTGCTCCGCCTCCTTCGCGGCACGTTCGGCCAGCTGCCGCCGCGCCTGGGAGCGGTCCTCGACCCTGCGCGCCTTGCCGCGCCGCTCATAGCTGCCCGTGCGCCGCAGCTGGGGGCTGATACGCAGCGGCTCGGCGCGTGCCCACGGGGTGGACGGGGGCACGGGTTCGGCGGCGCGGGCGGCAACGGTGTCGGCGTCCACGGTCAGATGACGGGCCGGATAGAGCCCGAAGGCACTGCGCCACAGCCGGTGCCGCGCCTCGTCGTCGGGGGCCTCGGCGAACCAGCGGGCGAGCGTACGAAAGTCGGCCGAGCGGTCGGAGCGGCCCGCGCGCCGCTCGTTCAGCGTCCTCACGACCGCGAGCAGTTGGGGGATGGCGCCGAGCGCCCGGGTCCGCAACAAGCGGGCCTGCGCGGGGCGCCCGTCCTGGGACAGGAACCACGCCGCCAGTCCCTGCCACCGGTCCGCCCACCGGTCGTACGCCGCGTCGAGAGCCTCCTCCGCCTCCTCGGGCGCAGCATCCGCGGCCTCGCGCCCGGCGGCGATCCGCAGCAGGGGATCCACCCTGCTCGGGGACCCTGCGGAAGGGCCGGCTCCCCGGTCCAGCTCGGTGATGAGCCGGGCGACGGTGCCGCCGAGGGTGATCAGGTCACGGACGAACCTCTCCAGGTAGTGGATCAACTGGTCCTTGTAGGCGAGGAAGACCTCGACCTCGACGTCGTGCAGGTCGATGGTGCGCTGCAACGACCCCATGAACGCGCGCGCGTTCTCGGCAAGTGCCGTGAAGCGGCTGGTCAGTCCGTCCAGCGCGAGATACGTCTTGGCCGGATCGGGCGCATCCTGGCCGACGAGCGAGAGCAGTACCCGAAGCTGCGTGACGATGTCGTGCAGGGCCACGGCCTGGAGCGCACCGCGCCGCCCGAGCGCCTCGTCGTACGCGGCCAGCGCCTCCTCCGCCGCCTCGCCGGCCCGGGTGAGCTGGTAGATGAATCGCTTGCGGTAGAAGTCCTCGACGGCCGTGACCCGCGCCGTGTCCGGGTCCGCCCGCAGGTTGCCCCACTCCGCACCGCTCAGGCTGTCGAGCGCCCGGGTGACGGTGTCGGGGTCGGCGGGCCGGGCCTCCGACGGCAGCGCCGCGTAGACGTCCTCCGGACGCAGATGCACCGCGAACTTCTCCTTGGCCGCGAGGAAGACCCGCATCACCGCGCGGTACAGCGCGGCGTTGGGTGCCGCGAGATGTGCGAACGGCCCATAGCCGTGACCAGGATGCGGCGGGGAGGACGACGTGCTCATCGGTCGGCCATTCTTCCCGACGACAGCCCGCGGGCGGTAGCGGTTTCGGCGGATCCGCGCCTAGCCTCCCGCACCGGGGAAACGGGAGGGAACGGATTCCCCCCTCACTCAGGCGGGGCGGCCGGGCCGCGCCGGTCGGTCCGGCCCGGCCGCCCGAGGGCCGCGGGGATCAGCCCTCCGGCGGGAAGCGGAGCACCGCGCCGACGCCGTCCGGCAGACCCGTGCCCGGCTGTACGACGGCCACCGAGGCGCCGGTCTGCGCGCCGGTCTTCAGCAGGAGTGCCTCGCGCTTGGCGTCCGTGCCCTGTTCGAGGAGCAGGGTGTCGACGGCACCGTTCTCGGCGGCCTTCATCACCTGGGGGTCGCCCTTGGCCGCGAGCCGATTGGCACCGGCTTCCTCCAGACGGGCGGCGTGCCCGGCCGCCGCCTCGGTGGAGTGCTGCGCGGCGATCCGCAGCACCTCGTCGAGGAGGGCGGTCTCGGCACCGGAGTCACCGCGTCCGCCGCGGTCCGTCTCCTCCAGCAGCCCGGCGAAGTCGCCGGAGAGCTGTTCGCGAACGGCTGTGCGCCCTTGCACCTCGCCGGCCAGGACGAGGATGTCCGGGTGGAACTCGGCGACAGCCGCACCGACGGTCGCCGAGATCTCCTTGGCGTTCTGCCGCACGGCCTCATCCGCGCGGCGCTGGATCCGCCGGTGTGCGAGCGCGCCCTCCCGCACGTGGTGCGGGCTCTCGACGGCGCCGCCCCGTACCTCCTCGCGGGCCACCTCGTCCGGCTCGTGTTCGGCCGCGACGACCAGCCGCCGCAACTCGGCATCCTCCTGACCGGTGACGACCAGCAGCACCCGCACGGCCTGCGCCGCTTCCCGCACATGCGCGCCGAGCTCCGGAAGCACGCCCGCGTACGCCGTGTCGCCGCCCCCGAGGGCCGCGTCCCACGGCTGGTCGAGGACGACGCCCTCGCCCGCCGCGGCCACCAGGACCCGGCCGTTCGTCTGGGCTTCGCCGAACTGGGCCGACTCCAGCGCCGCCTCCAGGGCGTCCAGAGCCGAGGCGTCGGCGTGCTCGCTCTCCAGCCGCTCGCGGAGGTTCTGCCAGCGGAGACGCACCTGCTTCTCCGCATCCTCACCCGGAGCACGGCCCTCCAGGTAGACCGTCACGAACGGCCCTTCGTGCGCGTATACGGACTTCAGCTCGTCGAGTTCCATGACGTGCCCCACAACAGTCTCCGTCGGTCGGTCGGTGTGTCTCGCGGGACGGGTGTTCCCCGTCTGACGTCGGCAGCTTCATGAGCTGCCGCCCGGCCTCCCTGTGTACCCTGCGGGCGCTGGGTAAACGTGCTGGTGAGGAGCGAGCTTTCTGGGCTCCTCCACGCTTCGGGTTCGGAGGGCGACCTGGCGGGCCGCGGAGTCCGCCACGTGGCTGGAGGGCAGATGCGTCTGACTTCCGGTCCGCCCGGAGAGAGCGAGCCGCGCCTGCGTCCGTCGACCGGTGATCTCCTCTTGCCGCATCGGAGCGGCCTTCTGCGACAGCCCCGACCGAGCAGCCCGACTGCGTGGGCAGCAGCCATCGGACCACGCGTTGTCAGCTGCCGGCCGACGGCGGATTCTGCCAGCATGAGCCTGTGACCATTGAGAACAGCTCCGACGACCCGCTCCGGCTGCTGATGGGTTCGGAGGTCAGCGCCGTGTCGTTCACACGCGGCTACGTCGAGCTGCAATTCGACGGGCCGGTTCTGCGGGCTCTGAGCGACCCCTCGGGGGTGTACGGAGGCCGTGAGTGGCGTTTTCCCGCACCGGGGTCGCCGGAACTCATGCTCCGCTACATCGGCGAGACCGTCGACGGCTGTGAACTGGATCCGGATCGGATCCTCGCCCTGGACTTCGGCGAGCACCGCCTCGTCGTTCCGCTGGACCCCGATTCGAGCGGTGGCCCCGAGGCGGCCCACATGGTCGGCGTCGACGAGAGCGGCCGGACCTCCGTCCTCGGCGGGATGTGGATCTGGTAACGAGGGCGGCCGGCCCCCGACCCGGGCGGCGGCGAAACAGGACGCCTCCGGGGACACGTCGTCGGCGACGAGCCGGTGGATGCCGAAGGTGAGGCGGTCGCGCCCACCTCCAGGGCCCGGCCGATGGCCGCTCCGGCGGGCTCCCTCAGCTCCTCGGGAGCGGGCGGGCCGAGTGGCGCTGCCGTTCCCGCCCGCTTCGGCAGCCGTCGGCCAATGGGGTCAGTGCGGCGCCGGGTTGGTGCGCCGGGCCGGTTCGGCGAGCTCGTCCTACCGGGTCGCGGTCTCGGTGAGGAGCCCGGCGGTGGCTTCGGGGGACTCGGCGGGGAAGTGGTGGGTTCCCAGGTCGACGAGGACGAACTCGAGGCGGTCCTGGTAGCGGTCGATGGCTTCCTGGCTGGTGAGGGCGCGTATCGCGAACACGGTGATCGGCTGACTTGTCTCGCGCAGCGCCGCGTCCATGTCCCAGGACACCAGACCCTCGATGGAGCGCAGCCCCGCCGGCTGCCGCACGCGCGACATCTTCGCCGTGTAGATCTCGGTCAGTGCGGGGTCGGTGCCCTGCGGCGTCCCTCCCTCGACCAGGCCCCGTACCGCCGCGGGGAAGTCCTCCCGGAACGCTCGCAGCACCTTCCGCGCCCGGGCCTCTTCCTGGGCGGGGAACAGCGCCAGGTAGTGCAGCGCGTCCAGGGCGACCACGCGCGAGACCCGCTCCGGGAGCATCCGCCCGACCTCGACGGCGACGGCTCCGCCCATCGAGTGCCCGGCGACCACGGCCGAGCCGACCGACTCGGCCTCCAGCACGGCCACCACGTCGCGGGCGAACTCCTCCATCGTCCAAACCGTCCGGGTGGACCGCGACTCGCCGTGCTCGGCCAGGTCCACGGCCAGGACCCGGCAGTCCTCGGGCAGATGCCGGGTGAGCGCGTCGAAGTCGCCCCGGTCGCACGCCCAGCCATGGACGAGAACCAGCGTCGGCCCGTCGGCGGGGCCGCTCACCGTGTAGCGGATCGTCGTGTCGCCGCCACGCCGGGCCTCACGGTGCGCGGCGGCCCTGTCCATATCCGTCATCTCAGAACGTCTCCTTCGTCGCTGTCGCTGTCGTCTCTGCGGTTGGCGTGCTGCGATGTCACAGCGCACCGCGTCGGTACTGGGCCGGCCGGGCAGCCGGGCCGATGGCCGGGGCACGCCCACGTGCCCGCCGCTCTCAGCCGGGCCGCCCCCGCCGCAGGGCTACGCCGAAACCGGCTGCCCCGCCCCGTCGGGACCGACTACAAGTGTCCAGGCCCCGTCGCACCGCACCCCCGGCCATGCCGGCTTCGGCGGCAGAGGCAGGGAAGCACCGCCGGGGACCGGCCTATGGGCGTGGAGGAGTCGTTGCGCCGCGTGGAACCGGTGGTCCAGCCGATCCACGACGCTCTCTCCCTTCCGGCCGCCGTGGGTGATGCGGGCGGTGGCCCTGCCGCCCGTGTAGCGGATGACGTCCCAGCCGTCGCCACTGATCGAGGTGCTGAACTCCCGGCAGCCCCTGACGGGTTCCAGCCAGGTCTCCCAGAAGGGGATGCGGTCCACGTCGAAATCGGGGGCACGGCATGGGGTTCGGAGAAGCCGGTGCCTCTTCGTACGCGTCGAGCGCCGCAGCGCAGTCGCTCAGCCGCTCAGCCGCTCAGCCGCTCAGCCGCTCCTCAACATGCACGGGCGGCATGTGGGCGTGCCCGGCCGGCGTCTCGCCGAAATCGGTTGTCTCTGCGTCCGGCTCGACTCGTGTGGCCGGCGGCATGCTCGACATGGTCGAAGAATATGCCGCCCTACGGGCCGGCTTGTGTCGACAGGAACGATGACCGTCGTCTGCCGGGGACACGCGGGTCGGTTCGCCGGTGGCGTCAGACCGGCGCCGGCATGGAGAGGGGAGTCCGCGATCCCGCCACCAGGGCCACGGCGAGTGCGACGAGTACGGGCCGGCCCGCGAGCGCCAGGAGGAGGAGCACCACCACGCAGGCTGTTCCCGCCGCGAGGCGTAGGGCGCCGGTCAGGAGGCGCGCGGCGGAGGCCATGCAGCCCAGATACACGGCCAGGAAGAGGGTGGTGGGCAGACCGACGAGCTGTGCGGTCGTCACGGCTCCGGCACCGACCAGGCCGAGCAGGAGGGCGCTGACGGCGGCGATGGCCACCACGATGCGCACCGATCCGTGCCGCTCGCGCCGGTCTGCGGGGCTCTTCCCGAACAGCGTGCTGGGCCCTCTCGCCGCGTCGCGTACCAGGGCCGCGGCCATGGCGGCGGCTCCTGTCAGGTAGGCGTTGGTCGCGGCCAGGGTCAGTGCGATCGCGCACGCGGCGGCCAGTTGCGGGCCCAGGCGTCCGATGGCGACGCGCAACAGGTCCGCCAGCGGCACCGCCCCGTCCGTGGCGGGCCCCAGGACCGCGACGGTGGCGCCGGCCATCGCGAGGTAGAGGACCGCGGTGACGGCGAAGGCGACCGCGACAACCCGCGGCAGCTGCCTGCCCGGGTCGCGCAGCCGGACGGTGAGCGGCGCTGCCGCCTCCCACCCCACGAAGGCGAGCATCAGCGGGGAGGCCGCCCCCGCGATTCCGGACCACCCGTGGGGGGTGAACGGCGTCCAGTGGCCGGCGTGCGCCTCGGGGGCCGCACCGGCCACAGCGAGCACCACCAAGGCGACGAGCACGGCCACCAGCGCCAACTGGAGTGAGGTGCCCGTCCGCACGCCGACCAGTCTGATCGCCAGGACCAGCGCCAGCAGGCACACCGCCGCCGCGAACGCCGCCCGGGTGCCGCCTCCGAGCAGCTCGGCGACATACGCGCCGCCGATGAGGCAGACCACAGGTGCCCCGGTGACGACCCCGGCGAGGAAGCACCAGGCGGCGGCATGCCCGGCACGGGGGCCGAGGCCGGCGGCGGTGTAGCCGGCGGCGCCGACCGTCGAGCCCATCCGGATGCCGAGCCGGCTGAACACGGCGGCGATGAGGCCGGAGAGCACGAGCAGCGCCAGCCAGACCAGCAGGGAAGCGGGCCCGGCCTTCCGGACGGCGAGGCCGGGCAGCAGCAGCATGCTCGGGCCGAGCAGGGCTCCGATGTACAGAGCCGCGGCTCCGGCTGTGGACAGGTGCGCGGGCGGTGCGGACGGCGAGTCAGACATGGAGCGAGCATGGCCCGGTCCACGCGGCACCCGATGGCGAGTTGCGGCGCCCACAGCCGGTTCTGCGCAATACCGTGCGTCTCGACGCCCCCTATTCTGCACATCATGCCGAGCTCTCCTTACGACCGCATCGATCGTTCGATCCTTGAGCACCTGCAGCGCAACGGACGGATGGCGAACGTCGATCTCGCCGAAGCCGTGCGCCTCTCCCCCTCGTCCTGTCTGCGGCGCACCAAGACGCTGGAGGCCGACGGCATCATCTCCGGCTACCGCGCCGAACTGGACCGCGACCGCGTCGGCTTGGGCCTGACGGCGTTCGTGGCGCTCACAGTCGAGCAGCACTCCCGGGCAACCTCCCGCTTGATCGAGGAGGCGCTGATCGCGATTCCCGCGGTCGTCGCCTGCCATGTGGTGTCGGGAGAGGCCGACTTCCTCGTCGAGGTGGCCGTCCCGGACCTGGCCGCCTACGAGGTGGTGCTGCTCGATGAGATCCTCGCGATCGGCCCGGTTCGTGACGCGCGGAGCACCTTCGCCATCCGCACGGTGGTCAACCGCGGCCCGCTGCCGGTGGACCACTGGCCGTCCCGGCGTTGAACTGTCCCTCGGAGGTTGAGCCGTCCGGAGACCGACCGGGCGGCTCGGATCCGTCCGCTCAGTCGGCGCCGATGCGATTCCAGAACTGGTGCGTGAGCCCGCTTGCCGAGGTCGCCGATTCGACGGTGAAGCGGTCCTGGACTCCGGTGAGCCCGTCCCACATCGACACCCCGGCGCCGAGGACGACGGGCACGGTGACCAGGTGCAGGAAGTCGACGAGGTCGGCTGCCAGGAACTGCCGGACGGTGGTGGGGCCGCCGCCGATCCGGATGTCCCGGTCACCGGCCAGGTCCTGGGCGTAGGCGAGAGCGTCCTCGGGTGTGGCGTCGAGGAAGTGGAAACTCGTCCCGTTGTCGAAGGAGATGGGGGCCCGCCGGTGGTGGGTGAGCACCACCACGGGTGTGTGGAAGGGGGGTGCGTCGCCCCACCAGCCTCGCCAGTCCTCGTCGGTCCACTCGCCGGTCTGCGGGCCGAACTTGCCCCGGCCCATGATCTCCGCCCCGATGCCCTGGCCCCAGGTGCTCGTGAGAGCACGGTCGAGGGTGATCGGGGCGTCCACGGCGTCCACGCCGTGGATGAACCGTCCGTCGAAGCGCGCGAACAGCGCTCCGGCCTCCCCGATGGGCTTGTCGAGCGTGACCGTCTCGCCTGCGCTGTAGCCGTCGAGCGAGACGTTGAAGTTGTGCACGCGGACCCTGGCCATGCGACCCTCCGAACAGTGCTTGCGAAATGCAACTGGATGAGGGAAGCCTATGATGCAGGAGTTGCATATCGCAATCGCTCAGGAGGTACGTGTTGCGCGAGAAGCCGCGTTCGGGGTGCGCGATCAACGCCGCACTGGAGGTCCTGGGAGACCCCTGGACGCTGATCGTGCTGCGTGACGTGATCTTCGGTGGCCGGCGGCACTTCCGGGATCTGCAACTCCGGAACGAGGAGGGGATCGCCTCCAACATCCTCGCCGGCCGGCTGCGGAAGCTCGTCGAGACAGGGCTGCTCACCCGTGACGACGCCACGCGTGGCCAGAAGGCGACCTACACCCTCACCGAAGCCGGCATCCAGACCCTCCCGGTGATGGCCGCGCTCGGGGCGTGGGGGGTACGGCACCGGCCCACCACCCCGGAGCTCGCGGTGCGCGCCCGCATTCTCGCGGAAGGTTCCCCGGAACTCGTGGAGGACCTCATGGACGAACTGCGCGAGACCCACCTCGGCATCGCCCGCGAGAACCCGAAGAGCCCCAGCGTCTCCGAACGCATGCAACAGGCCTACGAAGCCGTGCGGTCGCAGGAGTCACAGGCCCGCTGACCGCCGCCGTCCCGGACCTCCTCGCGGGAGCCCGCGAAGATCCCCTCCCGGGCACCCACCGATATCGGCACAACTGGCGCCTCGACGGGACCAAAGACTGGGGTGCGGCAGGGAGTCAGTCCGCCTCCGCGGCACCTCCGTCGGGTCGTGGCGGGCGCCGCTCGATGCGGAGGAGGAAGCTGACGACCCCGCAACCGAGCCCTGCGGCCAAGAGGAGACCGGCGTACCCGATCTGGCGTATGTGGCGGGTATTGCACTCCACGGTGTTCAAGCGACGGGCTTCCGGAGCGATGGTCGGCCCGCAGGAGGAGCCACCCTCTTCCTTGAGTGGAACGCACAGCATGATCGTCACGGTCACCACCGCGGCGAGGGCCAGCCCGGCCAGGAACCGGGACCACAGCCTGACCTCGTCCAACGCCTCCTCAAGGGTCTCGGTCTCCCCAGACATCACCCAACGCCTCCCGATTCGCACTCAGTTTCCTCCCTGCGCAGGCTATGCCGGACCGTTCGACGCCCGGCACCACCGCCCCTCCCCGGTCCGCCCTCTCCCCCGGCGCTACGAGACCGGGCCGAGGACGTGGGGAAGAGGACGTGGGGAGAAGCGGTCGGCTCGGGGTCGCTGCGGCTGCCCGGGGCGTCGCACGTCCCACAGCATGCAGCCGGCGGGCAGCCAGCGGTCATCGCAGGCGAAGCACCTGCGTGGTACGGCAAGGGAAGAAGCGGCGGGGTCGGTGCGTGGCGCCGTGCTGGGAAGCCGCTGGAGCGCGCCGGGTGACCGCTGGCCCTGCGGCGCCATCGGGTTCACGCTGGAGGTGAAGGGAGGCTGTCATGTCGGCAACTCCGCAACTCGACGACGCGCTCGTCAGGGAACTGGTCGGCGACGCGGTCGCAGCGCCCTCCATGCACAATGCCCAGCCGTGGCGCTTCGTCCACCACCGCACGGCGCACGTGGTCGACCTCTACGCGGACAGGCTGCGCGCCATGCCGACGGCGGATCCGGAAGGCCGGGCACTGCACATCGGATGCGGTGCGGCACTGCTCAACCTCCGGGTGTCGGCATGGCATGCGGGTCTGCGGCCGGTGGCGACCGTGCACAGCGCGGCCGACACCGCCGAGCCGCTGGCCACCGTGCGCCTGGAACGTGCCGCTCCGCACGAGATCGACTACGACCTGGCCGGACTCCACGGGGCCGTCTCCGCACGTCACACCAGCCGCTACCCCTATGCCGAGACCCCTCTCCCGGGCCCGCTGCGGCAGCGCCTGGCCGACCAGGCGCGGAGCGAGGGTGCGATGCTCAGTTTCCCCTCCGGCTGGCATCTGGAACTGATCCTCGACGTGATCGAGGACGCGGAGTCGGAGTCGCGCCTCACGGGTGATCCCGACGAGCAGAAGTGGGTGCGCACCGGCGCCGCCGCCTCGGACACCACGCGGGACGGGATCCCCGAGTACAGCCTCGGCACGCGCAAGCGGGAGGGCAGGGCGCCGGTCCGGGACTTCGCCCGCGGCCACGCCGAGACCGACCGTGGGTCGGCGGCCTTCGAGCGGATGCCACAGCTCGCGGTCGTCTCCACCCGCGAGGACCGGCCGCTGGACTGGGTGGCCGCCGGGCAGGCCATGGAGCGCGTGCTGCTGCTGGCCACGCGGGAAGGCGTGGCCGGCTCGTTCGCCACCCAGGCCCTGGAGCGGCAGGAACTGCGCTGGCTGCTGCGGGATCCGGTGGCGGGTGCGGGGCCGGTCCAGATGATCATGCGGCTGGGGTACGGGCCGATGGGGGCGCGCACTCCCCGCCGTTCCGTCCAGGACGTCCTGGACACAGCTCCCTGAGGGATCCGAGGGAGGCAGTCATGAGCACCATGAGGGCCCCGGCCGACCGGGCGTCGCATACCGGGGGCGCCGCGCAGCCGTCCTCACCGCGCACCGTCGGTGACGTGATGACGCACACGGTCGTCGCCGTGGGAAGCACCGCGGGCTTCAAGCAGATCGTCAGGACGCTGCGCGAGTGGCGGGTCGGTGCCGTGCCCGTACTCGAAGGCGACGGCCGGGTGATCGGTGTGGTCTCCGAGGGTGATCTGCTTCCCGCGCCCGACGACGCGGAAGGTGTCCGCCGCGCTCCGGGAGCGGACGCCGCGGTGCACGGCGGGCCCGGCCGGCAGCGCGGCTCGGCGGCGGATCTGATGACGAGCCCCGCGGTGACGGTGCGGAGCGGTACCCGGGTGAGCGAGGCCGCCCGGATCCTGGCGGCCAAGAAGCTGAAGAGCCTCCCGGTGATCGACGGGGACGGCCGGTTGATCGGCATCGTGAGCCGCGCGGACGTGCTCAGCGTCTATCTGCGTTCCGACGAGGAGATCGCGCGGGCGGTGCGTGCGGAGATCCTCGCACCGCTGTCCGGAGCCGTCGGCGAGCTGCGGGCCGAAGTGCACGACGGTGTCGTCACCCTGTCGGGCCGGGCGTCGGATCCCGAACTGGTTCCGCTGGTGGTCCGCACGGTGCTGGCCCTCGAAGGGGTGGTGGACGTGCGGGTCGGACTCGGCGGGCCGGGGCAGGCATCTGCGGCGGCCTGAGCTGCCCGATCGGTCTGCTCGGCCGGTGTGACCGGTCGGCCGGTGCTCGGCCGGTGTGACCGGTCGGCCGGGTGACCGGCCCGCCGCCCTGACCTGCCCGGCCGGTCTGCTCGGACCGGCGCACCCTCGCCCGGGTTCCGTCGGCCCGGCCCCCGCCTCCGGTCGGCACGCGCACGCGGCGCCGCTGCCGGGTGCCGGGTGCCGCGCTGCCGCGAGGAAGAGTCCGGAGGTTCGGCTGCTCCACCGAGGAGCGTCGGACCTCGCAATCACGACGGGGCCGCTCCCCCGGGGAAGGGCCCACCCGGCTCCCGGAGGTCCGCTGCTCCACAGGGGAAGTCCGGCCCGGCTCGTACGGTTCCGTCGTCGGCGACGGTGAGGAGGGCGTAGCCGGGGTGCGCGCGGATCCACGTATGGGCCGCCGCCGGGCCGAGGACCATTGACGCCGTCGCGAACACGTCCGCCCACGCCGCGTCGGGTCCGGTCACGGTGGCCGACAGCAGTCCGGTGGCGGGCTCTCCCGTGCGCGGGTCGGTGATGTGTCGGCCGCGCTCGCCGGGGCCGGACGTGGCGACCGCGCAGTCGGCGCCCTCGACGACCGTCAGCAGCCGGTCCGGGCGGCGCGGGTCGACGATCCCGGTACGCCGGACCGCGCCGGGTCGGGCGGCGGGGCCCAGGCGCACGTCGCCGCCGCCGTTCACGCAGGAGCGGGGCGCTCCGGCGCGGCGCAGTGTCCGGTAGGCCTCCTCGACGGCCCACCCCTTCACCACGCCGCTGGGGTCGAGGCGGCCGGTGGCCCAGGCGTCGAAGGCGCCGCGGGTGGCGCTGTGGGCGCGGTCCGCGAGTTCCAGCATCCGTACGGCCTCGCGCGGCGCCCGGGCCCGACCGAGTTCGCCCCGGTTCATCCTGCTCACGACGCTGTCCGGGCGGAAGGGCGAGTAGAGCCGGTCGAGATGGTGCAGCAGCGCCACCGCCTGGTCCAGGGCGCGGCGGACGCGGGGCTCGGGCGGATGGTCGAGTGCGAAGGAGAAGACGGTGCCCATGACCGGCTCGCTGTGCCGGAACGGAGCGGCGTGGTCGACGGGAGCGGAGGGAGCGGCCGGCGCCGCGGAAACGGTCCGGGCCGCGGAGTCAGCCATGGGAGCGGTCCAGCGCGCTCTGCAGGGAGCGGATGTATCCGTCGCTGGTGTAGGTCGCGCCGGACACCGCGTCGATCCGGGCGCTCTGCGCGGTGAGCGCCTCGCGGGTGAGCTGTGGAACGGCCGAGGCGGCGATCTCCCGGTCGCGGGCGTTGCCGTCGGGCAGTCGTACGGCCTCGACCCGGGTGAGATGGCCCTTGGCGAGCGTGATCCGCAGCTGCACGGGCCCGTACTCGGTCGGGACGACGTCCCCGGTGAAGACGCCGGTGCGGCCGGCGGCCGGAGCGGTGCCGCCGCCCGCGGCCCGGGTGCCGGGACCGTCCGGCGGCCGGTGGGGCTTGCCGGCCAGGACGGTGACCAGGGCGACGAGGGTGACGGCGGAGGTGATGACGACGCGTCGCACGGTTCTCTCCCCTTTGCGGAGTGCGGGCACTGCCTGTGGAGTGAAGGCCCGGCGGCACGCGGAGCGAGGGCTCCGCGTCACAGGGCGAAGGCTTCTTGATGGATGCGGCGGGACGGGACTCCGGCGGCCACGAGAGCGGACCGGGCGGCCTCGGCCATCCCCGGCGGCCCGCAGACGAAGCAGTCCCGCTCCGCGACGTCCGGCACCAGTGCGCGCAGCGCGCCCGGTTCCATGGGCAGCCGCAGGCCGGGCGGTTCACTGACCGAGTAGTGCACCCGGGCTCCGCGCGCCGCGGCGATGGCGTCGAGTTCCTCGCGCAGCACCAGGTCGTTCGGGGTGCGGGCCCGGAAGAGCAGTACGGGATCGCCCGGCAGTGTCTCGAACAGGGCACGCAGCGGGGCGATTCCGACCCCGCCCGCCAGCAGCAGGCTCTTCGAGGAGCGGGCGCGCGCCGCGGTCATCGCCCCGTAGGGGCCCTCGGCCCACACCCGGGTGCCGGGCCGCAGCCGGGCGAGGGCGGCGCTGTGCCCGCCCGCCGCCTTGACCGTGATCCGCATCCCGTGCGGTCCGACGGGGGCGGACAGCGAGTAGGGGGTCGCGGTCCACCACAGGCGCCGGTCGAGGAACCGCCAGCGGAAGAACTGCCCCTCCCGGGCCGCCATCTCGCCCAGCCGGCGTCCCGTGAGCCGGACGGAGACGACGCCGGGGCCCTCGGGGCGCACCTCGGCGACCCGGAGGCGGTGCCGCAGGCCGAACCGCAGGGGGGCCAGCAGCCGGAAGACCACCAGCAGCCCCGCGGCCGTCGCGTAGAGCGCGTACCAGGCGGCCCGCGCGGCCGGGTCGCCGGTGAACTCGGCGCCGTTGCTCAACTGGTGGCCGAAGGCGAGGAAGATCGCCGCGTAGGTCAGCAGGTGCAGGAAGTACCACGTCTCGTAGCTGAGCCTGCGCCGGGCCGCTCGGGCCGAGACGACGGCGGTGGCCAGGAACAGCCCGCAGGCGGCGGTGGCCTTGAGCATGTCCGGGTAGTCCAGGACCAACCGGGCGGTCTGCCGCACCGGCCCGGTTCCCCCGGTGAGCGCGTACCCCTCGATGATCAGCACGGCGTGCGCCAGGATCAGGGAGATCGTGTAGCGGCCCGCGGCGGCGTGCCAGCGGGCGAGCCGGTCGGTGCCCAGGGTGCGGTCGAGCATCGGTATCCGCGCCATCAGGACGACCAGGACCGCGCACAGGTATCCCGCCAGCAGCCCGGTCAGCCGCCCGGCGCCGGTCAGCCAGCCCGCCGCGCCGACCACCGACCCGGTGTCGGCCCACCACAGGGCCACCACACCGGCGGCCCCCAGCCAGCCCGCGACGGACGTGAGGAGAACGGCCCAGGTGTCGCGGCCGGGCAGGGGCAGCCCGGCCCGGCCGCGGCGCGGCGGGGTGCTACGTGCGGCGTGGGCTGCCATGCGGGGCCTCCTTGCGGCCGGGACGGCGCACCGGGCACGGTGCCCGGCGACGACGCCCACGGTGGCCCCGCTTCTTCAGAGAAGCCTCTGAGGAAGCGTCCCGCTGTGCGGTTCAGAGGGAATTCATAGGCGAGGCGGCCCCGCACGGGCGGAAGGATCGGCGACCCTGGAAGCACCATGGACCACTCCGCCTGTACCCCGACCGGACCGCTGCGGCCGGACGGCAGCCCGGCCCGCGTCCTCGTCGTGGACGACGAGGAGGACCTGACGGAGGTCCTGGCCGTCGCCCTGCGCGAGGAGGGCTGGCGGGTGCGCACGGCCCGGACCGGGGCCGCCGCCCTCAGCCGCGCGGCCGAGTTCGAGCCCGACGCCGTCGTGCTGGACTGGATGCTGCCCGACCAGGACGGGCTGGCCGTGCTGCGCACCCTGCGGGCCGCCCGGCCGGAGGTGTGCGTGCTGTTCCTCACGGCGCGGGACGCCGTCGAGGACCGGGTGACGGGCATCACGGCGGGCGGGGACGACTACGTCACCAAGCCGTTCAGCCTGGAGGAGGTGCTGGCGCGGCTGCGGGGGCTGCTGCGCAGGGCCGGACCGGCCGCCGCCGCGGAGCCGACGGGCCCCCGGCTGATCGTGGCCGACCTGGTGCTGGACGAGGAGGCGCGCGAGGTGACGCGCGGTGGCACCCCTGTGGACCTCTCCCGCACCGAGTTCGAGCTGCTGCGCTATCTGATGAGCAATCCCCGCCGGGTGCTGTCGAAGGCGCAGATCCTCGACCACGTCTGGTCCTACGACTTCGGCGGGCGCTCCCATGTGGTGGAGCTGTACATCAGCTATCTGCGCAAGAAGATCGACGCGGGCCGGCCGCCGCTGATCCACACGGTGCGCGGCGTCGGCTACGTGCTGCGGCCCGAGGGGAACTGAGGTGCGCCGCCCACGCGCGCCCCGCTCGCTGCGCGGCCGCCTCATCCTCGGCCTGGTGGTCCTGCTGGCGGTGGTCTGCACCTCCGTGGGGGCCGCCACCGTGCTGGCGCTGCGGGGTTTCCTCACGGACCGGCTGGACGAGCAGCTCACCGCCGGGCGCGGCCGGTTCGCCGCCAGCCTGGAGCACGAGCACGCACCCGACGCGGACAACGACGGGGACACCCGGGGGCAGGCGGAGGACACGCTGGGGGCGCGGATCGTCGGCGGCCGGGTCGTGGGGGCCGCCGTCGTCAAGGACACCGATGACGACCGCCTCGAGTTGACCCCGGCCGACAGGCGCGCCCTGGTCGCCGTGCCGCGGGACGGCCGGGGGCACACCGTCTCGTTGACCGGGGCCGGTGACTACCGGGTGGCGGCCTGGTCCGGGGACGAGCACGACACCCTGCTGACAGGGCTGCCCCTGCACCCGGTCGAGGAGACCCTGCACCGTCTGGAAGCCGTGGAGGCGGGGGTGTTCGGGCTCGCCCTGGCGGCCACCGGGGCCGTGGGCGCGCTGTGGGTGCGCAGGTCCCTGCTGCCGCTGGAGCGGGTGGCGGACACGGCGGACCGGGTCGCCGAACTGCCGCTGGCCTCGGGGCAGGTGGACATGCCACCGCCGGTGCCCCGGGCGGATCCGGCGACGGAGGTCGGGCGGGTGGCGACGGCGATCAACCGGATGCTCGGGCACGTGGGGGACGCGCTGGACCGGCGGCACGCCGTCGAGGAGCGGCTGCGGACCTTCGCCGCCGACGCGGGCCACGAGTTGCGCACCCCCGTGGCGAACGTGCGGGCGCGTGCCGAACTCGCGCTGCGGCACCCCGGTCCCGTGCCCGGCGACGTCCGCCGTGCGCTGGAGCGGGTGGCTGCCGAGTCCCGCCGGATGAGCGTCCTGGTGGACGAACTGCTGCTGCTGGCACGGCTGGACGCGGGGCGCTCGCTGGAGCGGGAGCCGGTCGACCTGACGCGGCTGCTGCTGGACGCGGCGGAGGACTGCCGGACGCTGTATCCGGAACACCGCTGGACCCTCGACCTGCCCGCGGCGCCGGTCGTCGTCGCCGGTGACGGATTCCGCCTGCAGCAGGTGGTGAGCAACCTGCTCACCAATGCCGGCCGGCACACTCCGCCCGGTACCCGGGTGGAGGTGGTCCTCGGCCGCGAGGCGCGGGAGGCCGTCCTGACCATCACCGACGACGGGCCCGGAATCCCCCGTGAACTCCTCGACCAGGTCTTCCACCGGTTCACCCGGGGCGAGGCGGGACGCTCGCGGGAGCAGGGGTCCACGGGCCTGGGGCTCGCCATCGTCGATGCCGTCGTCTCCGCACACGGCGGCACGACCGGCGTCGAGAGCCGCCCGGGGCACACCTGCTTCCGCATCACGCTGCTCGCGGAGTCCCCGGGGCGCCCGGTCGAGGACGACTGACCGCCGGACACCGGGCCCGTCGGCCGGGACGGCCCGGCCTGGACCGGGTCGCACCGGCCCGTCCCGGTGACGGGCACCGGCGCGGCGCCCGGTACGGCTTCCCGCGGAACGGCACCGGTGGACAGCGCCCGGACCGAGCGCGACGCTGACGATGTACCCGATGCCCGGCACAGCGGGCATATCGGTCCTGGTGAAAGAGGGTGCGAGATGGGCCCGAGCTTCACGGTGGGTCTCGACGGCTCGCCCGAGAGCACGGCGGCTGCGCGGTGGGCAGCCGGTACCGCGCAGCGCTGGGAGTCGGCCCTGCGCCTGGTGGCGGTCCGGACGGGGCCGGAGGGTGCCGCTGCGGGGCGGGAGCCGGAGGGGCGAGCGGAGGCGGCACGGGAACCGGAGGGGCAGGCGGAGGCGGCACCCGAGCCGGGCGGGCAGGCGGAGGCGTCCGATGTGCTGCCGACGGTCTCGGCCCAGTTGCGCGCCGCGCACCCGGCCCTGCCGATCAGCACCTCGGTGCTGGAGGGGGCCGCTGCGGGGGTCCTGACGGAGCTGTCGGGCGACGCCGAGCTGCTGGTTCTCGGCTCGCGCGGACTGGGCGCCGTGCACGGCTTCCTGGTCGGCTCCGTCGCCCTCCCGGTGGTCGCCCACACCCGGTGCCCCCTCGTCCTCGTGCGGGACTCCTCCCGCACGGAGCAGAGCGCCGCACGGCGGACCGGCGACCCCGCGGAGCGGGTCTCCGCGCACCCGGCACCCGGCGTGGTCGCGGGCTTCGACGTGCGGGAACCGGCCGCGGAGCTGCTGGAGTTCGCCTTCGCGGCAGCTCGGAGGTGGGGCGCGCCGCTGACGGTCCTGCACGGGTGGGAGCCGCCGCCCGTCTACGGGGCGCGACCGCTGCCGCTGGCCGCGACGGCGCTGGAGGACGTGCTGGGCGAACGCGCGGCGCTGCTGAAGCAGGCGGTGGAGCCGTGGGCCGAGCGCTACCCCGAGGTGGCGGTGGACGCGCGCGCCGTCCTGGAACAGCCGGCGGTACTGCTGACGCGGGCCGCCGCCGAGGCCCGGCTGCTGGTCGTGGGGCGGCGCGCCCGCGCCGCCCGGCTGGGCACGCACATCGGCCCCGTGACACACGGGGTCATGCACCACGCTTCCGCACCGGTGGCCGTGGTGCCGCACCCCTGAGGCCACTGTCCTCGACGTCCGCGGGCGCCCCGCCGGCGCGGGCGGGGAGGCGGGAGCTGGGCGGGTCGCCGGGCGGCGGTGCCCGCGCGTGTCAGGGCTCCCGGTCCGCGCCGGGGACCACGGCGACCGGGCAGGGGGCGTGCTGCAGCATCGCGCTGCTGACCGATCCCAGCCGCAGTCCGGGGAAGCCACCTCTCCCCCGCGAGCCCACGACCAGGAGTCCCGCACCGGCGGCCGCGTCGAGCACGGTCTGCCGGATGCGTCCGTTCACGCTCCGCCGCTCGACGGGCACCTCCGGACAGCGCTCGGCCCACCCGGCCACCGCCTCGGCGAGCAGGCGCTCCTCGCCGTCCCGCAGCTCCTCCACGACCTCCTCGATGGATCTGGTGGGGTCGGTGTGCGGGAGCGTGGGCACGCTCCACTCCGTCCACGCGTGCAGCGCGAGCAGATCCGCCTCGTGTACGGCCGCCTCCTGGAAGGCGAAGGCGGTCGCCGCTTCGGCGGCGGGCGAGCCGTCCACGCCGAGCACCACCGGGCCGGCCGGCGGCCGCGCGGAGCGGGCCACCAGCACCGGGGTCCGGGCGACGGCGGTCAGCTGGCGGGTGACCGAGCCGAGGAGTCCGCTCGCGACCCGGCCGTGTCCGCGGCTCCCGACCACCGTCAGGAACGCCTCCGCCGCGAGTGCCACCAGCTGGGAGCGGGCGTCGTCCATCGAGAGCGCGGTCTCGACCGTGATGCCCGGTGCGAGGTCCTCGGCCCGGGTACGTGCGTCGCGCAGAATGCTCTCGCCCCGCTCGCGCAGTGCGTGCGTACCGGTCTCGTGGAGCACCGCGGCCAGGCCCGGTGGCGGCGTCCGGTCCACGGCGTGGGCGATCACCAGCCGCCGGCCGTGTGCCGCGGCCTCCCCGGCGGCCAGCACCAGCGCCGCTCCGGCCGGCCCGGAACCGTCCGTGCCGACGACGACCGGGGTGCCGTTCACCGCGACGCTCCGCGGCGCGCGTACGGGGTCGGACTGGACATGCTGGCTCCCTGCTGACGTGGGGCCGGACGTGCGGCCGGGGCGCGCGGCCGGGACGCCGGGCGCGCGGCACGGAGAGCGGACTCCCGCCCCAGGCCCGGCCCCTGCGTCGGGGTCCGGGAGCACGGCCGCCGCCCGCCGTGCCCGGGAACGGCCCAGGTCCGGAGTGCCGGGCTCCCGCGTGGGAGGGCCCGGCCGGGAACGTCCGGCTCCTGCACGGAACGCTCCCGTCTCGGGCGGCCGGCGGCAACCGGACCGGTGCCCCTCTGCCCCGCCCTCACTCGTACGGGTTAACACCGGGTGATCCGTCAGCGCCCGGATCCGGCGGTCCGCGCCTGCCGGAGGCCGGCTCCCCGTGTCTTCCCGCGCCTTCCCGCGTGCCGTCTCCGCGGGACGGGGCGACGATGGCGGGGCGGAGGGGAATCGCAGGAACCGCCACCCGCGCGCTTCACGGCGCCGGCCGTTCGTCGTCACGGAGGTCTCCGTGCCCGCAGAGTCCGCAGCCGGCCAGGCAGGCCCGGCCACCGCGCCCGCGCTCGGCGCCGCCGAGCTGGACGCGCTGGTGGCCCACTGGCGTGCCGCCTGCTATCTGTCCGTCGGACAGCTCTACCTGCGGGCGAATCCGCTGCTGCGCACGCCGCTCGAACCGGCGCACATCAAGCCCCGGCTGCTCGGGCACTGGGGGACGTGCCCCGGTCTGAACCTGGTTCACACCCATCTCAACCGGATCATCAGGGCCTGGCGACGGCCGACGGTCTGCATCTGGGGGCCGGGCCACGGCGCCCCCGCGGTGCTGGCGAACTCCTGGCTGGAGGGCAGCTGCAGCGAGATCTATCCCGACGTCAGCCGGGACGAGGCGGGCATGGAACGGCTGTTCGCGCAGTTCTCCTCGCCCGGCGGCGTACCCAGCCATGTGGCACCGCAGACGCCGGGTTCCCTGCACGAGGGGGGCGAGCTGGGCTACTCGCTGGCGCACGCCTACGGCGCCGCGCTGGACAATCCGGATCTGCTGGTGGCCTGCGTGATCGGGGACGGTGAGGCCGAGACCGGCCCGCTGGCGGCGTCCTGGCACGGCAACAAGTTCCTCGATCCGCTCCATGACGGCGCCGTGCTGCCGATCCTCCACCTGAACGGGTACAAGATCGCCAATCCGACGGTGTCCGCGCGGATGCCCCGGGAGGAGCTGGACCAGCTGCTGCGCGGCTACGGGCACGACCCGCTGCACGTCCGCGGGACGGAACCGCGCAGCGTGCACGAGGCGATGGCCCGGGCCATGGACACCGCCATGGAGCGCATCGCCGGCATCCGGAACGCCGCGCGGGACGCCGGGATCGGCGAGCGGCCCCGCTGGCCGGTCATCGTGCTGGAGACGCCCAAAGGCTGGACGGGGCCGGCCACCGTGGACGGCGTACCGGTCGAGGGGACCTGGCGCTCCCACCAGATCCCCCTGGCGGAGGTGCGGGAGGATCCGGCGCGGCTGCGGGAGCTCGCGGAGTGGCTGCTCTCCTACCGGCCCGAGGAACTGTTCGACGAGCGCGGCGCTCCCCGGGACCAGGTGCTGGCGTGCGTGCCACACGGGGAGTTGCGGCTGGGCGCCTCGCCCTACGCCAACGGCGGTCTGCACACCCGCGAGCTGCCGCTGCCCCGCCTGGAGCGGTTCGCCGTGCCCGTGCCGGACCCCGGCCGCAGCCGGCACAGTCCGACCGAGGTGCTCGCCGGGCTGCTCGCCGACCTCGTGGAGGCGACCGCCGAGCGCCGCGACTTCCGCGTCGTCGGACCGGACGAGACGGCGTCCAACCGGCTTCAGGAGCTCTACCGGGCGACGGGCAAGGCCTGGCAGGAGGCGGTCCTTCCGGTGGACGAGCATCTGGACCGGCACGGGCGGGTGATGGAAGTCCTCTCCGAGCACCTGTGCCAGGGCTGGCTGGAGGCCTACGTCCTGACGGGCCGTCACGGGGTGTTCTCCTGCTACGAGGCTTTCGTCCACATCGTCGACTCCATGGCGGCGCAGCACATCAAGTGGCTGAAGACCGCCGCCGCGCTGCCCTGGCGGCGCCCCGTGCCCTCGCTCAACTACCTGCTCACGTCGCATGTGTGGCGGCAGGACCACAACGGCTTCTCGCACCAGGACCCCGGGTTCGTCGACCACATCCTCAACAAGAGCCCCGACGTGGTGCGGGTCTATCTGCCGCCGGACGCGAACACGCTGCTGTCCGTCTGCGACCACGTGCTGCGCAGCCGCGACTACGTGAACGTCGTCGTGGCCGGGAAGCACCCCTGCTTCGACTGGCTGTCCCTGGAGGAGGCCCGCGCCCACTGCGCCCGCGGCGCGGGCATCTGGACCTGGGCCGGGTCCGGGGAGAGCGACCGGGAGCCCGACGTGGTGCTGGCCTGCGCGGGCGACGTGCCGACCATGGAGATCCTGGCCGCCGCCGCGCTGCTGCGGGAGCAGTTGCCCGAACTCGCGGTGCGGGTCGTCAACGTCGTCGACATGACCCGCCTGCTGCCCCGCGAGGAGCACCCGCACGGGATGCCGGACCACGAGTTCGACGCGCTCTTCACCCGGGACCGGCCCGTCGTCTTCGCCTACCACGGCTACCCCTGGCTGGTGCACCGGGTGGCCTACCGGCGGGCGGTCCACGACCAGCTGCACGTGCGCGGCTACAAGGAGATGGGCAGCACCACCACGCCCTTCGACATGGTCGTCCGCAACGACATGGACCGCTTCCGGCTCGTCATGGACGTCATCGACCGCGTCCCGGGGCTGGCACCGCGGGCCGCCGCGGTGCGCCAGCGGATGGCGGACGCGCGCAGCCGCCACCACGACTGGATCCGGGAGCACGGCGAGGACCTGCCGGAAGTCGCCGACTGGGAGTGGCAGCCGTCGTCTCCGGCACCGTCCGGGGAATCCGGACGGCCGCGGACCGATGCGGCGGGAGGCTCCGCATGAACGAGGTCGTGGTCGGGGTGGACGGCTCGGAGGAGAGCACGCGGGCCGCCCGGTGGGCGGGGCGCGAGGCCGGGGCACGCGGGGCGGTGCTGCGCATCGTGGCGGCAGCCGGGCCCTGGGCGACGCCGGCGCCCGAAGGCGGCCCGGCGCCGGGTTCGTCGTGGCCGCGGGAGAACACCCGCGTGGCCGCGCAGGCGGCGCAGGACGCGGCCGCCGGGGTCGCCATACGGGAGGAGGTGGTCGGCGAGCGGCCGGTGAAGGCGCTGCTGACCGCCGCCCGGGAAGCGGACATGCTGGTGCTCGGCTCCCGGGCGCTCGGACCCGTGACCGGGTTCGTCCTGGGGTCGGTCGGACTGTCGGTGGTGGCCCACGCGACACTGCCGGTGGTGGCGGTCCGCGACGGCGGGGCCGACGCCCCGGCCCCCGTGCTGGTCGGGGTGGATGTCACCCACGACTGCGACCCGGTGCTCGACTTCGCCTACGAGACGGCCCGGCAGCACGGTGTGGGGGTGCGGGTGCTGCACGCCTGGAGCATCCAGCACCAGTACGCCTATCCGTCGGCGCTGCCGGACCCGGCCGCTGTCGACCGGGCCGAAGCCGCGGCGGGGCGGGCGGTGGAGGAGGTGCTGGAGCCGTGGCGGCAGCGGCACCCGGACGTCGAGACACGTACCGTCCTGGCCCTCGGGGCGGCCGCGCCGTTCCTCCTGGACGAGAGCAGCAGCGCCGCGCTCCTGGTGACCGGACGGCGGACCCGGGGGCACCCGTTCCCCACCCGGATCGGGCCCGTCACGCACGCGGCCCTGCACCACGCGGCCTGCCCGGTGGCAGTCGTACCGCACCGCTGATCCCCGCCCGCGCTTGCACCGCTGCGCGGGCACGTGGCCCGGCACGCCGGGCCGGCGCGGTATGCGCCGCCGCGTGCGCTCGCGGTGGCCGCCGCCCACGGCTGCTCTGTTCATCCGGAACCGGGCCGGGGGCGCGGAACGGGACGCGCCACCCGGCTCCGGCAAGGCCACCATCAGCCTGACGGAACCTGCACGCCCCTGGCCAGCGTGCGAGCGAGGGGCCCCGGCCGGGCGGCCGTTCGGGGCCGGTGGGTGGGGGCGCGGGGTGGTCCGGGCCGGGCGTGTCAGTCCCGGTGGTCGGGGGCGATGCGCTCGACCAGCCGGAGCAGCGCGGACCAGGCGAGGGCGTAGCCCTGCTCGTCCTGGAGGTCGGACTCGTCGTCCTCGCCGGAGAGTTGGCGCGCGGTACGTTCGCAGACGCCGGAGGGCGGCAGGGTGAGCCGGGCTCCGCCGGACTGGGCCGAGAGCTGGATCTCGCACGCCTTGTCCAGGTAGTACATGCGCAGGAACGCCTGGGCCGGCGTCTCACCGACGGTCAGCAGGCCGTGGTTGCGCAGGATCAGGGCCGGGTGGCCGCCGAGGTCGGCGACCAGGCGCTGCTGCTCGGCGAGGTTGAGGGCGACGCCTTCGTAGTCGTGGTAGCCGATCCTGCCGTGGAACTCCATGGAGATCTGGTTCACCGGGAGCAGGCCCTGCTCCTGGGCGGCGACGGCGCACCCTGCCCTGGTGTGGGTGTGCAGCACGCAGTGCGCGTCCGGGCGGGCGGCGTGCACGGCGCTGTGGATGACGAAACCGGCCGGGTTGACCGGGTGGAGGGTCTCCTCGACGGCGCGGCCGGACAGGTCGATCTTGACGAGGTTCGAGGCGGTGATCTCCTCGAAGAGCAGGCCGTAGGGGTTGATCAGGAAGTGCTGCTCGGGTCCGGGGAGGCGCACCGATATGTGCGTGAAGATCAGGTCGGTCATCCGGAAGTGCGCCACCAGCCGGTAGACGGCGGCGAGTTCGCGGCGCAGCCGCAGCTCCTCGTCCGAGACGGTCCGAACGGCCTGGTCGGCGCGGGCTGTCGGGGCGGTCACAGGGTGCCTCCTTCGGGGGCGGGGTGGTTGACGGGGGTGGCGGGCGTGACGACGGGGGTGAGGGGCTGCCCCGTGCGGTGCCAGGCGACGACGTTCTCGGCCGGGCGCTCGACGTAGGTGCGGCGCGCGGCGTCGGAGAGGAAGGCCATGTGCGGGGAGAGCAGCAGCCGGGGGTGGGTGCGCAGCGGGTCGTCCGGGGCGGGGGGTTCGGTGGGGAGGACGTCGAGGGCGGCCCCGGCGAGTCGTCCGCCGTCGAGGGCGGCCAGCAGCGCGGTGTGGTCGAGCAGGCCGCCGCGTGCGACGTTGACCAGGAAGCCGCCCTCCGGCAGCCGGTCGAGCTCGGCACGGCCGATGAGGCCGCGGGTGGCGTCGTTGAGCGGGGCGTGCAGGGACAGCACGTCGCTGGAGGCCAGCAGGGTGTCCAGGGCGGTCCGCCGGAAGGCGGCGGGCCCGCGCGCGGGGCGGTCCAGCGGATCGTGGGCCAGGACGCGGCCGAAGAGCGGCGCGGCCAGCTCGGCGAGACGGGTGGCGATACGGCCGGTGCCCACCAGGCCGAGGGTCAGCTCGCCGGGTTGCCGGGGCAGCCGCGGCAGGTCGCCGGTCCAGCCGCCGCTCCGCACCGCGGCGTCGGCCTGCGGAAGCTCCCGGATCAGCGACAGGGCGGCGGCGAGCGCGTGGACGGCGACCTCCTCGGTGGCCGCGCCGGGGAGGTTGCACACCCACACGCCGCGGGCGCGGGCCGCCTCGGTGTCGACCATGTCGTAGCCGGCCGAGCAGGTGGCCACGATGCGCAGCGCCGGGAGCCGGTCGAGGAGGTCGGCGTCGATGCGGGCGTATCCGACGAGCAGGGCGACCGCGTCCGCCGCCGCCCGGGCGATGGAGTCCGGGGTGGGACTGTCGGCGATCCGCACCTCGAACCCCGCCTCGGTCAGCTTCGCCACCCCGGGTGCCGGGTCCAGGTCGTCGGGGTCGGTGAAGACGGCGAGCGGCGGGCCGGTCATGTGGTGCTCCTGGTCGGTGTGTCGGTCGAGTGCGGTCGGCGATGGCGGTCGGCTGTCGGTCGGTCGAGAGCGGTCGAGGCCGGCCGGCGGCTCGGGCCGTGGCGCGGTCTCAGACGCCGACGGTCGCCGGGCTGTCGGCGGCAGGGCTGTCCGCGGTCGCCGGGCCGTCCGCGTGCTCGCCCGCCAGGCGCCGGCGCCACGCCTCGACGACGGCTTCCTCGGTCGGCCTGGTGGCCAGGCTGACGACCACGTAGGCGACCAGGCCGGCGAGCAGGCCGTAGTAGATCGGCTCGTTGGCGAGGAGCCCGTCGGTCACCATAAAGGTGACCACCGTGGTGCCGCCCGCGACCATCGAGGCGAGGGCGCCCTGGAGGTTGCCGCGCCTCCAGACCAGGCCGCCGAGTACGGGTATCAGAAGGCCGCCGACGAGCAGGTCGTAGGCCACGGTGAGGGCCGCGATGACGTCGCCGAGCAGGCAGGCGAGGGCCATGGAGACCACGCCGAGGACGGCGACGGCGGCCCGGTCGGAGGCGACACCGTCGGACTCCTGCGGTGCGGGGTCGCCGCTCCTGCGGCCCGCCAGGCGGCGCAGCCGGACCCAGACGTCGTTGTGCGCGACTGTGGCGGAGGCGATCAGCGCGCCGCTGGCCGTGGACATCATCGCGGAGAGGGCGGCGGCCAGGACCAGTCCCTTGACCCCGGCGGGCAGGGCGTGCTGGACGACGGCGGCGAACGCCTGGTCGGCGTCGGCGAGCCGCGGGTGGAGCGTCTTGGTGGCCATGCCGATGACGGCGCCGGCCACGGCGTAGACGAGGCAGTAGGCGCCGGCGGCGGTGCCTCCCCAGGCGGCCACCCGGTCGCTGCGCGCGGTGAAGACCCGCTGCCAGATGTCCTGGCCGATGAGCATGCCGAAGCTGTAGATCAGCACGTAGGTGAGGATGGTCTGCCCGCCGATGGAGGTCGGGGAGAGGTAGCCGTGCGGCAGCCGGTCGGCCATGGCCGCGAAGCCGCCGGCCTTGACGACGGCGATGGGCAGCAGCAGGAGGAGCACGCCCACGCTCTGGACGACGAACTGCACCATGTCGGTGAGCGTGATGGACCACATGCCGCCGAGGACGGAGTAGCCGACGACGATCGTGCCGCCGATGACGATCGCGGCCCACCGCGGTACGTCGAACAGCACGTCGAAGACGCTGGCGTAGGCGATGGTGGAGGTCACGACCAGCATGAGCGTGTACATCCACATCACGACGCCCGAGATGACGCTGGCGGCGTCCCCGTACCGCAGCGAGAGCATCTCGGCGACGGTGTACACGCGCAGCCGGGCGATCCGGGCGGAGAAGAAGATGCTCAGCGCCAGCAGCCCCAGCCCGATGGCCAGCACCATGGCGGCGCCGGAGATGCCGTAGCTGTAGCCGAGGGCGACCCCGCCGACGGTGGAGGCGCCGCCGAGGACGATGGCCGCCATCGTGCCGGTGTACATCAGCGGTCCGAGCCGCCGCCCGGCCACCAGGAACTCGCTCCTGGACGCTGCGCGCCTCCTGCCCCACCAGCCGGCGCCGACCAGGCCCAGCAGGTATGCGGTCATGACGAGGTAGTCGACGGCCATCAGGTCCTCCGATTCGCTGCGGCGCACGCCGGGGAGCGGCGCCGAGTGGCTGCTGTGCGGGGGCAGCGGCTGCGCGCCGGGCCACGGAGCGGGCGGACACGGCAGTGCTGAGCGGGGATGCCGGGGCGGGGGTGGTGCCCTGCTGGTGGGAGAACCTATCGACGGTCCGCACCCGAGCTGAAGTGTAGGATCTGTCCAAGATGGGATCGCCCGTTGGAGGAATCCCGCACTTTCGGGCGGCGCTGCGGGGCCGGGAGGATCACTGCTCATGGCCGGGACCGAGCAGTTCGCCGTTCCTCTCAGCATGCTGCTCGGCAACCCCGCACTGGGCCTGACCCGGATCGCCGGTCCGGCCGAGGACCGTCTCATCAGCACGGTCGGCACCACCGAGGTCGAGGACCCGGTGCCCTACCTCGTCGGCGGTGAACTCCTCCTCACCGCGGGGGTGCGCCTGCCGTCCGGGCCGAACGGCATCGAGGACTACGTGTCCCGGGTCGTCGCCGCCGGGGTCGCCGCGCTGGGCTTCGGTGTGGCACCGGTCCACCAGGAGGTTCCCGCCGAGCTCGCCGCCGCCTGCGACCGCCACGGGCTGCCGCTGCTGCGGCTGCCGCCCGGCACTCCCTTCGTGGCCGTCGGCCAGGCCGTGTACGACGCCATCGCCGAGGTGCGCAACAGCACGCTGCGGCGCATCTCCACGGCGCAATCGGCGCTCGCCTCGGCCGCCGCCCGCCCCGACGCGCTCCGCGCCGTACTGCAGCAGCTCAGCGCACACACCGAGGCCGCCTCGGTGCTCTTCGACGCCCACGGGAACGAGTTGTTCGACGCGGGCCGCCGCCCGCCCGACCCCGGCCCGCGGCTCCTGCGCGAGCTCGCCGTAAGCACTCTCGCCCGCTCCGCGGCCACTTCGGCGCGGGGCAGACCGGCGCCCCCCGCCGCGGCGGCCCACCACCACGACGGTGTCCATCTCACCGTGCACACCCTGCCCGGCGCGGACGGCGCCGCCGCGCTGGCTCTCGGCCAGGCCGCCCGCACGGCCCCCACGCCGGTCGACCGCCAGGTGACCGGCACCGCGACCGTGCTGCTGTCCCTGCTCACCAGCCCCAGCCATGCCCTCGGCGCCGACGCCGGTGGTGTCGGCGCCCTGGTGCGGCTCATGCTCGGGGCCGCACCGGCCGACGTCGCGCACGCGCTGCTCCCCGACGACGAGCCGGGCGCAGCCGACCACTGGGTCGTCGTCCACGGCCGACGGCTGCGGTCCCGGCCGGGTCCCGCCGGCCGGTCGTCCACCGACCCGGCCCAACTCGCCGCGCTGGGCACCGCGCTCGGCACCCCCTATGTGCACCTCGACCGGGCGCGGCTGCGGGCCCTGGTCCCGAGTGCGCCGGATACCCGGCCGACCCCTCCCGCGCAGGCCGCCGCCCTCGGGTGGACCCTCGGCTTCAGCTCGCCGGTACCGGCGGCCGAACTGCCCGACGCCGACGCCCAGGCCGAGCGGGCGCTGGAGCGCGCCGTCGCCGGCGAGGCTCCCGCGGTGGTCCACAGCGCGGCACACAGCCTCCACTCACTGGTCTCCGCCCACGAGGCGCGCGAGCACGCCCGGGCCCGGTTCGCGCCGCTCTCCCGGGCCCCGGCCCCCGGTGCCGCCGTCCTGCTGGGCACCTTGCGCACCTGGCTGGCCTTCCACGGCACCTGGGACCGCACCGCGGCCGAGCTGCGGGTCCACCGCAACACCGTGCGGCACCGCCTGGCGCGCGTCGCCGAGCTCCTCGACGTCGACCTGCAGGATCCGGAGGTCCGGATGGAGCTCTGGTTCGCTCTGCGCTGGCTGCCGGACGACCCGGCGGCGGGCGGGCAGGGCTCCGGCTGACGCGGACCCGGCCGGACGAGGAATTCGGCCGACCAAACTGGTGGGGAGCGGGGCCCGGAGCGGTCCGCCGGCAGCGCCGGATACGGTTCGACCGTGGGCGAGATATCCGTTCGGCTGACCCGGCTGCTGTCCCGGCATCCCCTTCCCGAGTGCGTCCTGCTTCCCGGGCGGGAGCCCCGGGTGCGGGACGGTCACGATTCCGGAGCCTTCGTGGAGTTGGGCTCGCTGACCAAGGTGCTCACCGGAACCGCGCTGGTCCGGATGGCCCGGGCCGGGCTGCTGGAGGTGGACGCGCCGGTGGAGCGGGTGCTGCCGCAGGCGCCCGCTTCCGGTATCAGCCTCCGGCACCTGATGGAGCACACCTCTGGCCTGCCGCGCCTGCCGCCGGGGCTCTCCGGCCCGCGCAGCGACCCCTACCGCGACTTCACCCCGGCCGCGCTCGGCCAACTGCTCGAACGCCTCGACCGGATCGGCGAGCGGCCTCCGGGGCGGGAGGAGTACTCGAACTTCGGGTACGCGGTGCTGGGGGCCGCCCTGGCCGCGGCCGCCGGGGCGCCGTACCCGGAGCTGGTACGGGAGCACGTCCTCGAACCGCTGGGCCTGGCCGACGAGGTGACCGCCGCCCCGCCGACCGGGCTGACCCTGCGGGCCAGAACCCGGGCCGGAGCCGAGCGGACCCCGTGGACCATGGACGGAGCGATCCTGCCCGCGGGTGGCATGTGGGGAACCCCTCGGGCGCTGGCCGCGCTGGTCAGGGCTTTGCTGGTGGAAGAGGTGCTGGGGGAGCCCGCACCGACCTGGCAGACGGCCGGGCGGCTGCGCTGGCACAACGGCGCCACCCGGGACGCCTCCGCGTTCGCGGGCGCGTTCCCCGACACCGGGGAGTGGGTGGTGGTCCACCGACTCGGTGGCGCGCCGGGCGACACCGACCGGCGGGGGGTCGCGCTGCTCTCCGGAGCAGGGCAGCCGACCGGCGGCTAGAGGGTCCGCACCGGGCCGCGACGCCCCGGGGCCGCGTGCGCCCGCCCCGGCTCACGCCGCGGGTTTGCGCCCCCACACGCGGACGGTGTCGCCGACCCGCATCCAGTTCCAGAGGCGTTCCGCGTCATCGTGGCGGAGATTGACGCAGCCGTGCGAACCGGGCGGGCTGTAGATGTTCTTGCGGGTGCCGTGCAGGGCCTGGCCCCCGCTGAAGTACTGGCTGAACGGCATCGGCTGGTGGTAGAGGGTCGAATAGTCGTCCCGCACCCGCCGCTGGATGGAGAACCGTCCGGTGCGCGTCTCATACCCCGGGGCGCCGCTGCGCAGGGGCACCGCCTGGACGACGACCTTGCGGCCCTTGAGCAGCCACATCACCTGGTGGGTCAGGTCGAGGCAGGCGACCCGCCCGCGTTCGGGCGGGCAGTGCGCGTCCGCCAGCAGCTGCTCGGGGTGCCCGGCCGCCCAGCGCGCGTACAGGGCGCGGTAGGTGGTGGGTGAGGCGAGACCGTCCGCGGGGAGCACGCCCTCCCGCTCCTGGAAGTCCCGGATGGCGGCGCAGTCCTGCGGCGACTGTGCACCGTCCACCGGGAGCCCCAGGTATCCCTCGACCTCGCGCTGCCGCGGGCCGGTTCCGGTGGTGCACTCGCGCTGCGGTTCGGTCTCCTGCGGTTCGGGCTCCTGCCCGGCGGGGTGACCCGTTCCGGAGCGCGGTTGCCCGGCCGCGGTGCCGCTCGGAGGCGGGACGAGCGCCTGCGCGGGCGCGGCTTCGGCGAAGCCGAGCAGCAACAGGAGTGCGAGGGCGGGGGTGTGTGCTTTTCGTACGGACCGCGGGAATGTGTTCACTGGCATGCACGGGGCTGTGCCCTGCCGACCGGGCGCGCAGCACGGAAGTCCGCCGAATCACCTGACCGCCGCACACCGGCTTCCGGTCCCGCGCCGGCCGCGCTCCGCCGGACCGGTCCCGCGCCGGCCGCGCTCCGGTCCGGGTGGAGCACCGGGCCGGGTGCGCGGACGGGGGAACGCGGCTGTCAGTCGGTCAGTGTGGCCGGGTCGCTGACACCCGCCTCGCCGGTCTCCACGTGCCCGGCGAGGCGGCGCTCCCAGTCGGGGTCGGCCTCGCAGGTGACCGTGAGGTCGTACCAGCGCTTGCTCTCCCGCAGCCGTACCGTGGTCACGACTTCGCCGCCCGGGCGTACCGTGTGCGTCCGCTCGGCGCCGCCGTAGGCGTTGCCCACCGTCAGCGTGCGGTCGGCGTCCGTCGCGTTGGTGAGGGTCAGCTCGATGTCGCCGCTCCCGGCGAGGTGGCGCGCGGTCACCTCGCAGCCTGCCTGCCCGTTGGGGCCTTTGAAGGTGCGCAGGAAGCCGTTCGGGCCGTGCGCCGTCAGGTCGTAGCTGCCGCCGGAGTAGGCGCTGTTCCAGGTGTCGGACAGCTCCTTGCCCGCCTCGGTGCTGTAGGTCCAGGGGCCGTCGGTGCGGTTCGCGGAGGTGACGAGGAAGAAGGCACCCGCGGACTTCCCGCCGCTGAAGGTGAGGGTGAACCTGCCGTCCGAGGTGCGGGCCGCGCCGTCCACCAGCGGTGCGTACGGCAGCGGGCGCGTGTGCCGCGAGCCGGCCTCCTGGCGGGGCAGCACCGGCTTGGCCGGCGGCTTGGGCACATAGCTGTCGTGCCGTTCCCGGTCCGGGGGCTCGTAGGCGTCGGTGCTCGGCAGCCGCGCGGGGTCGGTGTCCTTGAGGGTGAAGTCGAACGCCGAGGTCAGGTCGCCGCACAGCGACCGGCGCCACGGCGAGATGTGCGGCTCGTGCACCCCGAAGCGGCGCTCCATGAAGCGGAGGATGGAGGTGTGGTCGAACAGTTCGGAGCACACGTAGCCGCCGGTGCTCCAGGGCGAGACGACGAGCATCGGCACCCGCTGGCCGAACCCGTAGGGTCCGGGGGCGTATCCGGAGAGGCCGCCGGTGTACTGGTCGAGGGCGGTGTCCGCGGTGGCGCGGCCCTGGGCCGCGGAGGCCGGCGGGTAGGGCGGTACGACGTGGTCGAAGTAGCCGTCGTTCTCGTCGTAGGTGATGAACAGCGCCGTCTTCGCCCAGACCTCCGGGTCGGCGGTCAGCGCGTCCAGTACCTGGGAGATGTACCAGGCTCCGTAGTTGGCGGGGAAATTGGGGTGCTCGGTGAACGCCTCGGGTGCGGCGATCCAGGAGATCTTCGGGAGCCTGCCCGCCTTGACGTCGGCCTTGAGCTGGTCGAAGAAGCCGTCGCCCTGCGTGGCGTCGGTGCCGGTGCGGGCCTTGTCGTGGAGCGGGTCGCCGGGCCGGGCGTTGCGGTACGCGTCGAAGTAGAGCAGCGAGTTGTCGCCGTAGTTGCCGCGGTAGGCGTCCTCGATCCAGCCCCAGTGGCCGTCCGCGTCGAGGCCGTCGCCGATGTCCTGGTAGATCTTCCAGGAGATGCCGGCCTCCTCCAGGCGTTCGGGGTAGGTGGTCCAGCCGTAGCCGGCCTCCTCGTTGCCCAGGACGGGGCCGCCTCCCTTGCCGTCGTTTCCGGCGTGCCCGCTCCACATGTAGTAGCGGTTGGGGTCGGTGGCGCCGATCATCGAGCAGTGGTAGGCGTCGCAGACGGTGAAGGCGTCGGCGAGCGCGTAGTGGAAGGGGATGTCCTTCCGGGTCAGATACGCCATGGTGCCGGTGCCCTTGGCGGGGATCCACTGGTCGTACCGGCCCTCGTTCCACGCCTGGTGGCCGCCCGCCCAGTCGTGGTTGAGGCCCGCGATGAACTGCATGCCCAGGTTCTCGGCGTCGGGGTGGTAGGGCAGTACGTCCTTGTGTCCATCGGACTGCTGCCAGACCGTCCGCTTCCCGGTCGGTGCCGCCGGGCGCGGGTCGCCGAAGCCGCGCACTCCGCTCAGGGTGCCGAAGTAGTGGTCGAAGGACCGGTTCTCCTGCATCAGCACGACGATGTGCTCGACGTCGTCGATGGTGCCGGAACGGCGGGCTGCGGGGATGGCGGCGGCCCGCTCGATGCTGCCGGAGAGGGCCGAGAAGCCCGCGGTCGCGCCGGCTATCTGGAGGAACCGGCGCCGGTTGAGTTCTGGCATGGGTCTGCTGACCTCACAGGGCGAATCGGAATCGTCGGACCGGCAGAGTCTGTCAACAACAGCGGCGCCATGGAAGGCCACCTGTATGAACAAGTTGGCAACATCTGGAGGCGAGGCGCGCTAGAACACCCCCTACCACCAGCAAAGACATGCGAGGACGGCGGGCCGATGCCCGCCGGGCTGCGTTCCCCCCCGCTGTCGGCGACCGCTCTCGTGACCACCGCCACACGCCGTCGACCGGAATACGGGGCACCCCGACACGCGCAGCAACGGACGGCCCGCGCCCGTCGGGGGACGCAGGATGAAGCGGTGAAGGAGGACCAACCGATGACCGAGGAGCAGGACGGATCCCCGGAGGGCGGCCGCGAGGTGGCGGCGTCCGGCAGGTGGGCGCGGGCGAGGCAGTGGCTGGACCGGGCGAAGGGGTCGGCCGGCTACGAGCGGCAGACCCTGGAGCTCATCGGCAAGAGCGCCCTGGCGGCCACCGCGGCCTGGTACGTCGCACACAACGTGCTGGCCGCGCAGAGCCCCGCCTTCGCGCCCTTCTCCGCGGTCCTCATCATGCAGGTGACCATCTATCAGTCGCTCGTGCAGGCGCTGCGGTACGTCGCAGCGGTCTCGGCCGGGGTGATGGTGCAGGCGGCGCTGGGCTATCTGGCCGGGCCCGACCTGCTGACCTTCGTGCTGGTCGCGCTCATCGCGATGGCCATCGGCCGGTGGCGGCGGCTGGGTTCCCAGGGCTCCCAGGTGGCGACGGCCGCGTTCTTCGCCTTCTCCACCTACGCCGCCGCCTCCGGAAACCTCGAACGCATCGAGGAACTGGGGCAGATCCTGATGCTCGTCGGCATCGGCTGCGGGATCGGCGTGCTGATCAACGTCACCGTCGTGCCGCCGATGCGCTACCGGAGCGCCGAGTACGGCATCCGCGTCCTGGCCCACTCGCTGTGCGACCTGATAAGCGACATCGCCCCGGCGCTGCGCGAGGGCGACCTGGACGACGAGCGCACCGCACACTGGCGGCAGCGCGCAACGACCCTGGGGCCGCTGGTGACACAGGCGCGCTCGGCGCTGAACACCGCTGTGGAGAGCAAGTACTACAACCCTCGGCAACTGCTGCCCGGGCACCGCACACACCACGACTTCTCCGGCTATGAGGAGCTGGTCGACGCGCTGGAGCGCGTCACCCACCAGCTCACGTCGCTGACCCGGGCCCTGCACCAGTGGCCTGAGGACGAGAACGGCGAGGACTGCCGCGGGTTCCTGACGGACTACGCGGGGCTGCTGGAGGCGCTCTCCCGGATCACCCGGCTGTTCAGCGAGATCGACGAGCAGCACCTCCCACGGCAGGCGGAGGGACTGTGCCGCGCGGCGGAGGCGGCGCAGGAGAAGCGGACCGCGCTGGTCGAGAACGTCCGGGAGACCGCGCTGCCGACCGACGACCCGTCCCGCCCCTACAGCATCCTCCTCGCGGAGGCGACCCGGCTGATGGAGGAGGCCCAGCACTCCTGCGACATACTCCAGCACACCGTCGACGAGGCGTCGCAGACCGGCGAACTCCAGCAGCGGACGGAGGAGTGACAGCGCACCGCCCCGACGCCGGCCGCCGCGTCGGCGGCTCCGCGCATGCCCCCGGCGGCCGCACCCCCGGAAGACGCACGGAACCCCTCCGGTCCGATGACCGGACAGTGCGCTCGGGACTGCATCCGGGTGGAGACCTCCCGGCTCCGCCGTCGCGGCGTCCCTGCCCGGCGCTGCCGGACCCGCAGACTGGGCGCGACCGAACGAGCCGGAAGCGGACGGACGACGGAACCTGGTGGAGTACGAGACGGATGTCGCCATCGTCGGGGCGGGCGCCGCAGGACTGTCGCTGGCCTGGCGGCTGGCCGCCCGCCCGGCAGCGGCCGGCGGCCTGCGCGTCGTCCTCCTGGACGCGCCCCCCGGCCCCGTCCGGCCCCCCGAACGCACCTGGTGCTACTGGGAAGGCCGGGTGGGCGAGTACGACCGGGCGCTGGCGGCCCGCTGGGACCGGCTGCGGGTGCGCGGCCCGGACGGCGAGGCGGTGACGGCCGGCACCGCGCCGCTCTGCTACAAGATGCTGCGCTCGGACTCCTTCGAGGAGTTCGTACGCGGCAGGCTGGACTCCGCGGCCGGGGTGCGCCGGGCGGAGGCACTGGTGCACGACGTGGTGGACGTACCGGGCGGCGCCGAGGTGCGCGGAGTCGCGGCGGACGGCGGCGCGCTCACCGTCCGGGCCCGCTGGGCCTTCGACTCCCGGCCCCCGCGCCGGCTGCCACCCGCCCGGACGACGCTGCTGCAGCACTTCCGCGGCTGGCTGGTACACACCCGGCGGCCGGTCTTCGACCCGGCGGCGGCCGAACTGATGGACTTCCGCACCCCGCAGCCGGCCCGCGGCCTCTCGTTCGGCTACGTGCTGCCACTCGGGCCGCACCGAGCGCTGGTGGAGTACACCGAGTTCTCCCCCGCCGTGCTGGACGGCGCCGGGTACGACCGGGCGCTGCACGACTATGCCGACCGGGTGCTGGGGCTGGGGGACTTCGAGGTGACCGGCGCCGAGCAGGGCGTCATCCCCATGGCCGACGGGCGGTTCGCGCGGCGCGCGGGCGCCTCGGTGTTCCGGATCGGCACCGCGGGCGGCGCGACCAGACCCGCGACCGGCTACACCTTCGCGGCGGTCCAGCGCCAGACCCGGCGGATCGCGTCGGCACTGCGCGCGGGCCGCACCCCGCTGCCGCCGCGCGCCTACCCGCGCCGCGCCCTGGCGATGGACGCGGTGCTGCTGCGGGCCCTGGAGCGCGGCAGGGTGGACGGCACCGCCTTCTTCACCGGACTGTTCCGACAGCTCCCGGCAGCCGCTCTGCTCCGCTTCCTGGACGGGACGAGCGGCCCCGCCCAGACGCTCGCCGTCGGACTCCGCACTCCGGTGGGGCCGATGCTGCGTACCGCGGCGGAGCTGCCCCTGCTGCCGCGTACCGCCTCTCCGGCCCCCGGCCTCCCGCCGGTTGCGCCCCTTCCGCCGCGAAGGCCACCCCTGCGAGGTACCTCATGACGCTGCTGCGCGCCGAGGCGCTGTCCACCGCGTTCGACCACGCTGCCGCCTCCTACGATCGGCTGGTCGCGGTGAATCCGGGCTACCACACGCATCTGCGGCGCTCGGCCCGGCGGCTGGGGCTGCCGCACGGCGGACGCGGCCTGCGCCTGCTCGACCTGGGGTGCGGAACCGGCGCGTCGACGGCGGCCCTGGTCCGGGCCGCGCCGGGGGCCCGGATCCTGGCGGTGGACGCCTCGGCGGGGATGCTGGCACGAGCGCGGGCCAAATCCTGGAGCGACCGGGTCTCCTTCGTGCACGCCCCGGCCGAGCAGTTGGGCGGGGCCGGAGTGACGGGGCCGTTCGACGCGGTGTTCGCCGCCTATCTGTTCCGCAACGTCGCCGATCCGGACGCCCTGCTGCGCGCCGTGCACCGGCTGCTGGCCCCCGGCGGCCGACTGGGAGTGCACGAGTACACGCTGAGCGGCCGTGCGGCCCACCGCGCGGTGTGGCGGCTGGTGTCCGGCGGCGTGGTGCGGCCCGCCGGGACGCTGTGCGGCGACCGGAGCCTGTACCGGCACCTGTCGGATTCGGTCATCACGTTCGACACCGCGGGGCAGTTCGCCCGGCGGATGGCACGGCAGGGCTTCACCGGCGTACGGACGCTGCCGGTGCCGGGCTGGCAGACCGGCATCGTGCACACCTTCCTGGCCTCGGCGGGACCGGTTGCGGCCGGACCCCGCCGCGGGGCCCTCCGGTGAGCGCGGCACGGCACGGGCGCGACCGCAGGGCACGGGTGCTGCATCCCGCGCCGGGGCGACCCGCGTTCGACCGGGCCGGGCCGGGCGGCGCCGCTCCGCGAGTCGCGGTGGTCGGCGGCGGGATCGCCGGACTCGCCGCCGCCACCGGGCTGGCCGAACGGGGCGTGCGGGTCACGGTCTACGAGCGCGAGCCGCAGCTGGGCGGGCGGCTGGCGGGATGGCCGGTACGGCTGCGGGACGGTTCCCCCGCGACGATGAGCCGCGGCTTCCACGCCTTCTTCCGCCAGTACTACAACCTGCGCGGTCTGCTGCGGCGTATCGACCCGCTGCTGGCCGGGCTGCGCGGACTGCCCGACTACCCGCTGCAGCACAGCGGCGGCGCACGCGACAGCTTCGCGCACGTGCCCCGCACCCCTCCGTTCAGCGCCCTGGGGTTCGCCGCGCTCAGCCCCACCTTCGCCCTGCGGGACCTGGCGGGCATGGCGCCGCGGGCCGCGCTGCCACTGCTGGACGTGCGGGTCCCGGAGGTGTACGAGCGGTGGGACGGAACCGCGGCGCAGGAGCTGCTGACGGCGATCCGGTTCCCCGAGTCGGCGCGCGACCTGGCCTTCGAGGTGTTCTCGCGGAGCTTCTTCGCCGACCCCGGCGAGCTGTCGGCCGCCGAGATGGCGCTGATGTTCCACATCTACTTCCTCGGTTCGAGCGAGGGGCTGCTCTTCGACGTCCCCGCCGAGCCGTATCCGCAGGCGCTGTGGGAGCCGCTGGGCGACTACCTGGAGAAGCACGGCGTCCGGCTCCGCACCGGGGAGCAGGTGCTCGGGATCCGGCCGGAGGGCGGAGCGCGGATCGTGTCCACGGCCGTCGGCGAAGAGCACTACGCGGCCGTCGTGCTGGCACTGGACACCGCCGGCCTGCGCGGCGTGGCCGACGCCTCCCCGCAGCTGGCCGACGCGGCGTGGCGGGAGCGGGTGGCCCGGCTGCGCACCGCACCGCCGTTCCTGGTCTCCCGGCTGTGGCTGGACCGCCCGGTGGACCGGCGGCGGCCCGGGTTCCTGGGGACGAGCGGCTACGGACCGCTGGACAACGTGAGCGTGCTGGAGCGCTGGGAGACGGAGGCGGCGCGCTGGGCGGCCCGCTCCGGCGGCTCCGTCGTCGAACTGCACGCCTACGCAGTGGACCCCGCGGCCGCGCGGCAGCCGCGGACACGGGAGCAACTGCAGGAGCAGCTGCGCGGCGAACTGGCCCGGGTCTACCCGGAGACGGCCGCGGCCCGGGTCCTGGACGCCTGCCACGCATGGCGCGCCGACTGCCCGCTCTTCCCGGTCGGCGGCTACCGCGACCGGCCGACGGTGCGCACGCCCGACCCCCGTCTGGTGGTGGCCGGGGACCTGGTCCGCACCGGGCTGCCGGTCGCCCTCATGGAGCGTGCGGCCACCAGCGGGCTCCTCGCCGCGAACGTGCTGCTGGCCCGCTGGCGGGTGCGGGGGCACCCGCTGCGGACGGTGCCGGACCGGGGCAGGTCGGCGCTGCTGCGGTCGCTGGCCCGGCTGGGCTGAGGCCGGGGCCGTCAGCCGGGGAAGTGCCGGGTGCTGCGCAGCTGCCAGCGGCGCTCGGCGTAGGCGAGGTCGTCCCGCCACAGCCGGTCGGCACCGGCCCGCAGCAGCGCCCGGACCAGCGGCGCCCCGGCGCGCGCGAGGGCGAATCCGGGCCGCGGCGAGTGCGCCACGATCGCCTCGGTCACCAGAGTGCGGGGCTCGCCCGCGGTGTCGGCGGCCAGCGGGGTGGCGTGGGTCTCCACCACGGAACCGCGCCCCTCCCCCTCGGTGAGGTGCATGACGACGGTGCGCGGTTCGGGTGCGGTGAAGACGGCGCGTACCGGCACCACGGCCCGGCCGGCGACCTTGAAGGAGACGTCGACCACGAAGCCGTCCGCCGCCCCACCGTGCTCCGACGCCTCGTCCGCGACCGCCTCCGGGGCGCTCACCACCGTCAGGTCCACGAAGGAGTAGGGGTGGTACCAGGCGCCGTGCCACGGGTCGAGGCGATTGGCGACGACATCGTCGGGGGCGCAGCGGCCGACGGCGGTGTAGACGGCGTCCACCGAACGGGCGGGACGCGGCCGGGCCGGCACCACGGGCCGCTCGGTGGGCTCCTCACCGCCGGCGTCGTCGAGCCGGACCCACGCCAGCACCCCGTCGTCGTAGGCGGGATAGGGCGTCCAGCCCGCCGTCGGCCCGCCGTCGAAGGCCATGCCGTGCCAGTGGCAGACCAGCCGTCCGCACCGCACCCGGCTGTCCTTGAGCGGCGCGCCCAGATGCGGGCAGGCGCCCGCGCCCGCGCGGATCCGCCCCTGCGCGTCGTACCAGGCCACGACCTCGACCCCGGCGACGGTGCGGCCCAGCGGGCGTCCCCGGGTCAGGTCCCGGGCCGCACCGAGCACGTACCAGTTGCCGGAGGGCCGCTTCTGGGCGCGCCGTAGCGCGTCCTCGATCAGGCCGGGACGGGCTGCGCGCCAGGTGGGCCGCTGCCGTTCCCAGGGGACGGCGCGGCGGCGCAGGGTGAGGGGGAGGCGGCCGCGTGGGGACGCACCCTCGGTCATGACAACTCCCTCTGTCGGGGCCGGGACGTACGCAGGCGGGCGGCGGAGCTCCGGGCCAGCCCGTCGAGGGCCAGGGCCGCCCGGTGGCGGCGCGGGACGACGGCGCGGCGGTGCAGCACGTCGAAGCCGCTGTCGACGACGGCCTCCAGGATGGCGCTGTAGAGCACGAAGGCGGTGCGGATGCAGGGCCGGGCGCGGGGGTCGAGCATGGCGAGTCCGGGCCGGGCCTCGCGGTAGACCTGGCGGGTGAGATCGAGGGCCGCGCGCAGTGCCGCGGTGATGCGGGTGTCGCGCTGCCCGGTGGCTCTGCTCCAGCGCAGCAGTTCGCGGTCGACTCCGTGCGCCGCCAGCAGGTCCTCCGGCAGGTAGACGCGGCCGCGGTCGAGGTCCTCCCCGACGTCGCGCACGAAGTTGGTCAGCTGGAAGGCCACCCCTAGCGCAGCCGCGTGCGGCGCCGCCTCCGCCGGGGGGACGACGGTGCCGAGCACCGGGAGCATCTGCAGTCCGATGACGGCGGCGGAGCCGTGCATGTAGTGGCGCAGATCCGCGTAGGTCGGGTAGCCCGTGACCACCAGGTCGCTGCGCATGGAGGCCATGAAGTCGGTGAAGTGGCCCGGGCTGATCCGGTAGGTGGCGGCGGTGTGCGCGAGGGCGCGGACGACCGGCTGGCTGCTCTCGCCCGTGTGCAGCCCGGCGACCAGGCGGGTCTCCAGTGCGTCGAGCACCGCGGCGCGTTCGGCGGGGGTGGCGGCGCTGCCCTGGTCGTCCACGATGTCGTCGGCCCAGCGGGCGAAGCCGTAGAGCGCATGCACCGCGGGGCGCCGCTCCGGGGGCAGCAGCCGGGTGGCGAGGAAGTAGGTCTTCCCGTGCCGGGCGTTGAGCCGACGGGAGAGCCGGTATGCCTGCCGCAGGCCGGGGTCGCGGATGCCCGCTGCGTCGAGTTCACGTTCCGTCATGCGCGGGTGTCCTTCACGGGGGTCCGTCGCGGGAGGGTCGGAGCCGGGCGGGGGCTGCGTGCCGGGCGCGGCGCCGGGCCGGTGAGGCGAGCGGCGGCGAGCTTTCCGGACAGCAACACGGTCGGTACGCCGACTCCGGGGGTGGTGCCGCAGCCGGCCAGCACGGCGTTCCGGGTACCGCGCACGAGGTTGCGCGGCCGGAAGGGGCCGGTCTGGGCCGCGGTGTGGGCGGCCGAGAACGGCGTGCCGGCGGCGAGCCCCTGCACACTCCAGTCGGCGGGCGTGACCAGCACCTCCTCCTGCACCGCGGCGGCGATGCCGGTCAGTCCGCGCTGCTCCAGGTGGTCCAGCAGCGTGTCGCGGTACCGGGGGGCCAGATCGTGCCACCGGCGGGCGTCGGGGCCGATGTCCGTGTTGGGGCAGGGCGCCAGCACGTAGTGCACATGGCGGCCGGGCGGTGCCAGCTCCGGGTCCGTGGCGGTGGGCCGGGTGATCAGCAGCGAGGGGTCGGTCATCAGGCTGCCGTCCCGGGTGAGTTCGCGGAAGGTGCGCCGCCACGCGCTGCCGAAGGAGAGCGTGTGGTGCCCCAGCCCGGGCCAGGTGCGGTCGGTACCCACGTGCAGGACGACCGCGGACGGCGCGTGCCGCAGCCGCAGCGCGCGGCGCGGCCGGTGGCCGAGCAGCGCGTAGGACAGCGGCAGGTCTGGGGTGAGGACGACGGCGTCGCAGGGGATGCGCTCGGTGGCGGTGACGACGGCGGTGACGCGTTCACCCGCGCGCTCCAGCCGGGTGACCGGCTGCCCGTAGCGCAGCTCGGCCCCCGCGTCGCGGGCCGCGGCCGCCATGGCGCGGGGCAGCGCGTGCATACCGCCGCGCGGGAACCAGACCCCCGCCACCGTGTCCATGTAGGCGATCACGGCGTACGCAGCCAGTGCCCGCTCGGGCGGCACGCCCGCGTACAGGGACTGGAAGGAGAAGACCCGGCGCAGCCGTTCGTCCGGCAGATACCGCGCGATCCGCGCATCCAGCCTGCCGAACCCGCCCAGTGCGGCCAGCCGGACCAGGTCCGGGTGCAGGAGCTGGCGGGGCGAGTCGAAGTTGACGTCGATGAACCGCCGCATCTGCAGCCGGTAGAGCTCCCCCAGCCAGGTCCGCAGCCGCCGGTAGCCGTCCGCGGCCCCGGCCCCGGCGAAGCGCTCCACCTCGGCCTCCATCGCCTCGGCGTCGCTGTGCACGTCCAGCCGGCTGCCGTCGGCGAACCGCGCCCGGTAGGCGGGGTGCAGCGGCACCAGCTCCAGCCGGTCGCGGAGCGATTCGCCGACCGCGGCGAACGCCTCCTCGACCAGGTCGGGCATGGTCAGCACGGTGGGCCCGGTGTCGAACCGGTAGCCGGACCGCTCCACCCGGCCGGCCCGGCCACCCGGTCGGAGGCCGCTCTCCACCACGGTCACCCGGCGCCCCGCACCGAGGAGATGGAGCGCCGCGGACAGCCCGGCCAGGCCGGCGCCGACCACGACCACGTGGTCGGCGCGCCCCCGTGCGGCCGCGAGCGTCACAGGACGCCCGGGAAGCGGAGGGCGACGGCCGCGGGCAGCGGTGCGGCACCGGGGTGCGCGAGGGGGTGAGGCCGGGTCACGGGGTCCTCCCTGGCTGTTCGTCGGCGGGCCCGGAAGCCGGCCGGGCGCCCGGCGGGACGCGGGTCCGCGCCACCGCGGCGCCCCGGGTGCGCGACCGGTGCCGTCGCCTCAGTCGAGCACGCCACCCCCACGGCGCCCGTGCGACCGCGCCGCGCTGCGCCCCGCCGCGGGGCGGGATCACCCGGGCAGCGGCGGCCGGTGCGCCCGGAGGCGGTATCCGGGCCGGGCGGTGCGGGACGGTCGCGGGGTGGGGGCGGTCGCGGGGTGGGGCGTCGCCGCACCCCGCCCACGTGCTAGAAGAAGGCTTTGTCGCCGCCGATCCGCACCCCGGCGTAGTAGGTGTCGGCCGCGCGGCGGCAGTTGCGGTGGCGCCCCGCGGCCGGGTACCGGTCGTCGCAGATCCGCCGCATCTCGGTGCGGAACCGGCTGTCGATCCAGTTCTTCGTGGCGCGGGTGGGGTCCAGCTTCAGTTCATGGTTGCCGCCGTAGTTGCGGTACCCGAAGTCGTGCTGGACGCAGGCGGGGCGGAAGACCTCGCGGTAGGGGAACAGACCGGTCGGGACGGAGCAGCCGTCGGTGGTCCAGTTGAACGGGGGCGCGTGGCGAACCGCCGCGAACTGCCGGTAGGTCAGCTTCATCAGCCGGTCGGCCTCGGCCCGGACCGCGGGGTCGGCCGGGGCCTCGCGCACCGCCGGAGCGGTCGGACGGACCACGCGGAAGGATCCGGGGAGGACGTCCGCCGGTGCCCCGGCCGGCAGCGGCCGGACCGCCGAGCGGCCGGAGGCGGGCCGCGTGTGAGCGTCGGCCGCGGCGGTGCCCGGCGCGACGAGGACGCCCAGCAGCACGGAGACCGTGAGCACCCCGGTCGGGACGGCGGACAGCATCCTTGCGCGCATCGTGACTCCCGGTCTCGGCTCTCCACGCTCCGCCCTGGTAACGAGCCGATCGGCGGACCGGTGCGGCTGCTTCCCTCCCGCGAGTGACAGTGCGCCGCCGTTCGCCTGCGGGCCGGATCCTCGCCGCGCGCACCAGCAGAGGGAACCGGTGGCAGAGACCGGCGGAGCACAGACCCGTGGCAGAGACCGGCGGAGTGCGGGCAGGACGCGGGCGGCGTCGTACGACCGCCGATGGCGCACTCCCCCGCGTCGACGGACGGTCCGCGGGCCTCGCCTGACGGTGTGACCGGCAGCACCGCCCCGGCACGACCGAACCGCTCGCCCCTCGGGAGCGAGCGGTTCGGTGCGAGGCAAGCGTCAGAGGCAGGCGTCAGAGGAGGCCGAGCAGTCCGAGCCCCAGGAGGCCCTCGCGATCGCCGAGCTTCACCAGCCGGGGGCCTTCCTGGCCGCGGGAGCCCTGGCGGTCGGCGCTCGGGGCCGGGGCGGCCGCGGTGGTTCCGCGGTCGGCGGCCGGTGCCGCCTGGGCGGCCCCGCACAGCGGGACCAGGGCGGTCACCGTGAGCGCTGCGAGGGTGGTCGCGGTGCGGGGCAGGCGGGGAAAGCGGTGCATGGGGACTCCTTCTGTTCGGCCGAGCCGTGTCCGGCGCTTCGGGGCGCAGGCGGTCGTCGGGGGGAGGGGGGACGGTCTTCGCTCTCCTGCTCCCGGCCGGAGGTGCCCCGGGTCCGCATGTCCGGCGGATCACCGCCGCGTGCGGCGGATCACCGCCGCGGCGCGTGCGCGGACCGGGGCACCACCCGGCCGGGAGCCGGGAGCACTTCGGCGGCCGAGACCAGGGCGCCGGGTCGGGCTCGTGGGACGGCCTGGCAGCGGTCGCTGACTCCCACGCTGCACCGGACGGCCGCACCGTGCGCGCGGTGTTGAGCCGGACAGGGCACGAGGGGACCTTCCCGGAGCACGCACCCGCCGGCGGCCGCACCGGATCCCGGTCGGCACCGGAGCGGGGGCACGCGCCCGCGCCGGTTCAGTCGGCGGGACCGGAGGGGAAGCGCGGAACCTCTCCGGGCGCGGTGTCGCGGAGCAGTCGGCGGACCTGCACCGGGTGGCGCCAGCGGCCCTCGTCGAAGGCCACGTCCGCCTCGAACTCGACGACCGCTTCGGGGACCACGCAGCGGTGCGCGAGCAGGTCCCGGGTGCCCCAACCGGACCGGAACCGGGCGTGCTCCCAGGGATGGCCGGGGCCGGCCGGGGCGAGCAGCGGGCCGATCTCCCGGCGCAGCGCGGAGGTGACGGGGGTGCTCTGCGCCACCATCCGCAGCACTCCGTCCGCGTCGTAGCGGCCCAGCAGCAGCACGTCGGGCGAGGTCTCGGGGCCGGTGACCGCGCCGACCACGGCCTCGGTGGTGGCACGGGCCCGCAGCTTGCGCCAGCCGCGCTCGCCGGGGCGGTAGGGCTGCCCCAGCCCCTTGACGACCATGCCCTCGACGCCGACCGCGCCCCAGGCCGGGTCGAGCCACTCGCGGGCCCGGTCCGGGTCGGTGGTCATCGGGCACAACGCCCAGGGCGGCTGCAGGTCGCGGCGGGTGAAGACCTCCTCCAGCAGGGCGCGGCGCTCCCGGTAGGGGCGGGCCATGGTCACCTCGTCGCCGAGCTGCAGCAGGTCGAAGGCGATGAAGTGGGCCGGGTGCGCCGCGGCTGCGGCCTCGGCACGCGGTCCGGTGCGTCGGGCCCGGGACTGGAGCACGGCGAAGTCGACCGCGCCGTCCTCGATCACCACCAGTTCCCCGTCCAGGACCGCCTCCTCGCCGAGGTCGGCGGCGGCCCGCAGGATGTCGGGGAATCCGGGGCCGAGGTCGTTCCCGCGGCGGGACTGGAGGCGGGGGGCCTCGGCGCGGGCGAAGAGCAGCACCCGGTAGCCGTCCCACTTGGCCTCGTAGGCGAGGCCCCCGGCGCGGGGCACCGCCGCCACCGTGCGGGCCGTCATCGGGGCCAGGGGCGGGACGAGGCGCATGTCACCGGAGGCGCGGCAGGCGGCGCGCGGGGTTGTCGGCCATGAGCCACGTATAACCCGGGCGTCCGCGCCCCGCGACCGCGCGCGGGCCGGGGCGGGCGGCCTCCGGGATCCCCCGGGCGGCCCGGGGCGGAGCGGTGCGGGCCGCCGGAGCGGGGTGTGAAGGGAAGCTGCGGGTGCGGTTAAGAAATCCTCGATGGACCCGGGGGCCGCTGTACGGCACATTCGTCCCGGCGGTGCGTGCGCAGCGGCACCGCTTTCCACCCCCGCTCCAGGGCACAGGGCCGGTCGGCCCTGCTTCGCCCTGCCGTGGCGCGAGACGACAGGAGCCGTGGCGTGAAGGCGCTGGTCAAGGAGAAGGCCGAACCGGGACTGTGGCTGGCCGACGTGCCGGAGCCGGAGACCGGGCCCGGCGAGGTGCTGATCCAGGTGGAGCGCACCGGGATCTGCGGCACCGATCTGCACATCCGCGCCTGGGACGGCTGGGCCCAGCAGGCGGTGTCCGCGCCGCTGGTGGTGGGGCACGAGTTCACCGGTGAGGTCGTGGAGACCGGCCGGGACGTGACCGGCATCAAGCCCGGCGACCGGGTGAGCGGGGAGGGGCATCTGGTGTGCGGCACCTGCCGCAACTGCCTGGCCGGCCGGCGGCACCTGTGCCGGGCCACGGTCGGGCTCGGGGTGGGCCGCGACGGCGCCTTCGCCCAGTATGTGGCGCTGCCCGCGGAGAACGTGTGGGTGCACCGCACTCCGGTGGACCCGGACATCGCCGCGATCTTCGACCCGTTCGGCAACGCCGTGCACACCGCGCTCTCCTTCCCGCTGGTCGGCGAGGACGTGCTGATCACGGGTGCGGGGCCGATCGGCCTGATGGCGGTGGCCGTCGCCCGGCACGCGGGGGCGCGGAACGTCGTGGTCACCGACGTCAGCGAGGAGCGCCTGGAGCTGGCCCGCACCGTGGGTGCCTCGCTGGCGCTGAACGTCTCCGGCGCGAGCATCGCCGACGGCCAGCGTGCGCTGGGGCTGCGCGAGGGCTTCGACGTGGGCCTGGAGATGTCGGGCAACCCGGTGGCACTGCGCGACATGCTGGCCAACATGACCCACGGCGGGAAGATCGCGATGCTCGGTCTGCCCGCCGAGGAGTTCGCGGTGGACTGGGCCCGGATCGTCACCTCCATGATCACGCTGAAGGGCATCTACGGCCGGGAGATGTTCGAGACCTGGTACGCGATGTCGGTGCTGCTGGAGGGCGGTCTCGACCTCGCTCCGGTGATCACCGGCCGGTACGGCTACCGCGACCACGAGGCCGCCTTCGCCGACGCCGCCCGGGGGCGCGGCGGCAAGGTCATCCTCGACTGGACGACCTGAGTCACCGCCTTCCCCTCCGGTCCGCGTCCACCCGCACCGTCTGTCCCTCCCGCCTCCTGGGCCTCGTAGCCCTCGTCCTTCCCCGTCCCGCGTTCCTGTGCCGGGCGCCACGGCGCAACCGTGCACCGTCCCCCGGCACCGCCGCACCGCCGACCCTTGGAGAACTCGCATGTTCGACTCCGTACGCGACCAGTTGCGCGCCACCCTCGAAGAGATCACCGCCGCCGGACTGCACAAGCCGGAGCGGGTCATCGGCACGCCCCAGTCGGCCGGCGTCCGGGTCACCGGCGGCGGCGCCCCGGAGCAGCAGGGGGAGGCGGTCCTCAACTTCTGCGCCAACAACTACCTGGGCCTGGCCGACCATCCCGAGGTGATCGCCGCCGCGCACGCGGCGCTGGACCGGTGGGGCTACGGAATGGCCTCGGTCCGCTTCATCTGCGGCACCCAGGAGGTGCACAAGGAGCTGGAGGAGCGGCTCTCGGCCTTCCTGGGCCAGGAGGACACCATCCTGTACTCGTCCTGCTTCGACGCGAACGGCGGGGTGTTCGAGACGCTGCTCGGCGCGGAGGACGCCGTCATCTCCGACGCCCTCAACCATGCCTCCATCATCGACGGCATCCGCCTCTCCAAGGCCCGGCGCTTCCGCTACGCCAACCGTGACATGGCGGATCTGGAACAGCAGCTCAAGCAGGCGCAGGACGCGCGGCGGCGGCTGATCGTCACCGACGGCGTCTTCTCGATGGACGGCTATCTGGCGCCGCTGCCGGAGATCTGCGACCTGGCCGAGCGCTATGACGCGATGGTGATGGTCGACGACTCGCACGCGGTCGGATTCGTCGGGGCCGGGGGGCGCGGCACGCCCGAGCTGCACGGCGTCATGGACCGGGTGGACCTCATCACCGGCACTCTCGGCAAGGCGCTGGGAGGCGCTTCGGGCGGCTATGTGGCGGCTCGCGCGGAGATCGTCGCGCTGCTGCGCCAGCGCTCGCGCCCCTACCTGTTCTCCAACAGCCTGGCCCCGGTGATCGCGGCGGCCTCGCTGAAGGTCCTCGACCTGCTGGAGTCCGCCGGTGACCTGCGGGAGAAGCTGGACGCCAACACCGAGCTGTTCCGCCGCCGGATGACCGAGCAGGGCTTCGAGATCCTCCCCGGCTCGCACGCCATCGTGCCCGTCATGATCGGCGACGCGGCCGAGGCGACCCGGATGGCCGAGCTGCTCCTGGAGCGCGGCGTGTACGTGATCGGCTTCTCCTATCCGGTGGTGCCCCAGGGCCAGGCCCGGATCCGGGTACAGCTCTCGGCGGCGCACTCCACCGAGGACGTCGAACGGGCGGTTGCCGCGTTTGCCGCATCCCGGGCAGAACTCGCCGGGGCGACTGGGGGACAATCACTCACGTGATCGAAGCGCGGCGGCTGCACATCCTCCGTGCGGTGGCAGACCACCGCACGGTGACCGCCGCTGCCGCCGCGCTCTATCTGACTCCCTCCGCGGTCTCCCAGCAGCTCAGCGCGCTGGAGCAGGAGACCGGCCACCGGCTGGTCGAGCGCGGCACCAAGGGGGTGCGGCTCACCCCGGCCGGGGAGATCCTGCTCTCGCACACGCATCGGGTGCTGGCCCAGCTGGAGCGCGCCGAGGCGGAACTGGCCGCCTACGGGTCGGGCGCGGCGGGCCGGGTGGATCTGGCCTCCTTCGCCACCGGTATCGGGCTCGTCGTGGCGCCGGCGCTCGCCCGGCTGGCCCGCACGGCGCCGGGCATCCGGGTGCGGGTCCAGGACGCGGAGGGGGACGCCAGCCTGCCGATGGTGCTGGACCGGGAGACGGACGTGGCGGTGGCCGTCGAGTACCGGGGGGCACCGAGCGCGGACGACCCCCGGCTGACCCGGGTGCCGCTGTACGCGGAACCCTTCGACGCCGTCGTGCCACGGGGGCACCGGCTGGCCGGCGCCGACCGGGTGCCGCTGGGCGAACTGGCCAAGGACACCTGGATCGGCCCGTTCCCCGGCAACCCGTGCCACGACGTGGTCGTGCTCGCCTGCGAGAACGCGGGCTTCGAACCCGCCATGGAGCACTACTCCGACGACTTCAGCGCCGTCGTGGCACTCGCCTCCGCCGGGGCCGGGGTGGCCCTGGTGCCGCGGTCGGCGCTGCTGGGCACCCCGGCGGGCGGAGTCGCGGTGCAGCCGGTGGACGGCAGCGCGCCCACCCGGCGGGTGTTCGCCGCCGTACGCCGGGGCGCGGAGGACCATCCGCTGATCAGCCCGGTACTGGCGGCCCTGACCGAGGCGGCGGGGTAGCCGTACCCCCCTCCCCCGCCGCCGGGACCGGCCTGCTCCCGCGCGCGGTCCGGTCAGGAGGACTGCTTCGCCCCCTTGGCCACCTGGTCGGTCATGTCCGCGGTCTTCCCGGAAGGCGGCGGCTGCACGTCGACCTCGGTGCCGAAGTCGGAGAGCTCGACGACCGTCTTGACCTTCTGCTTCTCGCCGCCCTCGGCGCCGGAGGGCTGCACCCGCAGTTCGATCTCCTGGCGGCGGGTCATCCCCTTGCCGTCGATCCACAGCTCCATCGGCACATCGTCGCCGAGCTGCTCGCGCAGCTTCTTCCGCTCGGCCGCGTCGCCCTTCGTCATCCTGGCGAGGTCGAGATGCACCCGGTAGTGCGTGGTCTCGGTGCTGCCGACCTTCTCCGTGCCGAGCTTCTCGACGTCCTTCTCGGAGAGGGACTTGGTGTACGCGAGCGAGCCCGCCGGGTCGTTGAGCCCCTTGTTCCCGCCACCCTGGGTCTGCAGCTTCCCGAGGTCCACCTTCATCCAGGTCTTGCCGTCCGGAAGCTGCTCCGCCGCCTTCTTCGGCAGCTTCTGGTAGAGGACGCGGTCGACGACGCGCTGCTCGATCTTTTTCGGCCCCTGGTCCAGCGTCAGCTTGCTGGTGCCGTCCCGCAGGTCGATGACGCCGTCACCGGCGACCTTCTTCCCCTGGGCCTGCCCTCCGGAGGTGGTCACCGTCATGGCGATCTTCGCGGTTTCGGCCTCGGTGGTCTTCTTGTTGGTGGCCTGCACCGCCTCGGCCGGGGACTGCGCCTTGGCGGAGTCGGAGGACCCGGTCTTGTCCGAGTCCTTGGAGTCGCCCTCGTCGCTGCTCCCGCAGCCACTGAGCAGCGCCACGCCGACGAGCAGCCCGGCCGAGCCGAGCACTGCGCCGCGCGTGGTTCTCGAGGACCCGTTCATCTGCGATCACCTCTGCCTTTCATGTGATGGTCGATCAAGTACGCGGCCGTGTACCACGGTTGGCGGAGCCCAATCTCACAAAGACGCCGCGCGGAGAATTGTTGAAGCTCAGACGGCATTACGGGACGCTGCAGACTTGTCGTGACGAAACGGATGGGTGGCTGAGATGGCTGAGACGACTGACGGCGCAGCGGCCGGAACGTCCCCGGGACACCACGGCAAGGCGGTGGGGATCTCCGTCGCCGCCGCGGTCGGCGGCTTCCTCTTCGGCTTCGACTCCTCCGTCATCAACGGCGCCGTCGACGCCCTCTCCGACCACTTCCGGCTGGACGCCTTCCTGTCCGGGTTCGTCGTCTCCATCGCCCTGCTGGGCTGCGCGGTCGGCGCCTGGTACGCCGGACGGCTCGCGGACGGGTGGGGGCGGCGGAGGGTGATGCTGCTCGGTTCGGGCATGTTCGTCATCAGCTCCGCCGGCTCGGCTCTCGCCTTCTCGGTGCCCGACCTGCTGCTGTGGCGGGTGATCGGCGGGCTGGGCATCGGGATCGCCTCGGTGATCGCGCCCGCCTACATCTCCGAGGTGGCGCCCGCCTCCGGGCGCGGCGCACTCGGCTCGCTCCAGCAACTGGCCATCACCATCGGCCAACTGGTGGTGCTCAGCTCCAACAAGGGCCTGGCCGGGGCCGCCGGAGGCGCCGCGAACGACCTGTGGTGGGGGCTGCCCGCCTGGCGCTGGATGTTCCTGGTCGGCGTGCTCCCGGCCGCCGTCTACGGAGTACTGGCGCTGCTGATCCCCGAGTCACCGCGCTATCTGGTGCTCACCGGCCGGGACGACCGGGCGGCTTCGGTGCTGGCCCGGGTCAGCGGCGAACGCGACCCGCGGGCCAAGATCACCGAGATCCGCGCCACCCTGCGCAAACAGCACCGCAGCAGTTTCGCGGACATCCGCGGCGCGCGGTTCGGGCTGCATCCGCTGGTCTGGGTGGGCATCGTCATGGCCGCCTTCCAGCAACTGGTCGGCATCAACGCGATCTTCTACTACTCGACCACACTGTGGAAGTCGGTCGGCTTCAGCGAGTCGGACTCCTTCACCACCTCGGTGATCACGGCGGGCATCAATGTGGTGATGACGGTCGTGGCCATGCTGTTCATCGACCGGGCCGGGCGGCGCAGACTGCTGAGCATCGGGTCCGTCGGGATGTTCTGCGCCCTGGCGCTGACCGCCCTCGCCTTCTCGCATCAGCGGGGCAGCGGGAACGACGTGTCCCTCCCGTCCCCGTACGGGCCGCTGGCGCTGGTCGGCGCCAACGCCTTCGTGGTGTTCTTCGCCCTCTCCTGGGGCCCGATCATGTGGGTGATGCTGGCGGAGATGTTCCCCAACCGGATGCGGGCGATGGCCCTGGCCATCGGTACCGCCTCCAACTGGATCTTCAACTTCCTGGTCACCTTCTCCTTCGAGCCCATGACCCGCAAGGTGGGACTGACCTGGCTCTACGGCGCGTTCGCCACCTTCGCACTGCTGTCCTTCCTCTTCGTCCGCGCGAAGCTGCCGGAGACCAAGCGCCTCGAGCTGGAGGAGATGACGGGCGAGACACACCGACGCCGGTCCCGGAACGCGTCGTCGTAGCCGCCGGGACCCGGCCGCGGACGAGGGACAGGGCCGTCAGCGGGCGCACTCGGCCGGATACCGCCGGCCACGCTCCACGTGCGGGCGCACCCGTGCCGGGACGCCGCCGGCCTCGACGACGGTGCGGGAACCGGTACGGTAGCCGGCCGCCATCAGCGCGGGCAGATCCTTCTCCATGCCGTTCTCCTTGCGCCGCCGGTCCAGCCAGCTCGCGTAGTCGGAGTACCGCCGGCCCAGCCGGCTCACGTCGTCGGACAGCCGGCGGACCGCGCGGCACCGGGGCCCGGTGGGCGCGGGGGTCAGAGTTCGAACTGCTGCAGGTGGCGGGGGGACAGGACGCGGCTGTGGGAGCCTGCGGCCTTGCGGAGCCGGTCGACCGCGGCCCGGTCGACCGTCCCGTGCACCGCGGGGTCGTCCAGCGGCGTGACCAGGTCGTCGTGGTGGCTGGGGACGAGGACGCGGGGGCTGCCCAGCGTTTCGACGACGCGCTCGAAGTAGTCGTGCACGGCGGCGTGCCCGCTGGCGCCGAGCACCAGGACGTCGGGCCGGGCGCCGGAGACCTCGCGGGGCGCGAAGTTGGCGGTGCCGCTCAGGAACATGACGGTCAGCCGGTCGCCGACGGTCACCTGGTAGCCGAGCGTGCCGCCCTCCACCAGGTCGTTCAGGGTCCGGGGCCGGGCCGGGGGCGCGGTCAGGGTGCCGTAGGGGTCGAAGCCGTAGCCGCCGACCTGGCTGTGCAGACTGCGCACCACCTCGACGGTGTAGTCGGGGCGGGAACGCTTGCCGGAGGGCTGCAGGGGGTGGCGCAGTACCTCGCCGCCGGAGACCACCGCGGGCCGGTGCTTGCGTCCCCCGCCCGGCACCCCCATGGCGGTGAGCAGGTGCAGATGGGTCTCCGAGCCGAGGACGGTGATCTCCGCGTCCCGCCAGGCCGGGTGTTCCAGCAGGTAGGGGACGTCGGCGAGGTGGTCCCAGTGGCCGTGGGTGAGCAGCAGGAACTCGGGTGCCCCGGTGAGGTGTTCGCGCAGCACCCGGTCGATGATGCGGTGGTCCACCTCCAGCTTCCTGGTCATGTCGGGCTTGCCGTCGGCGCCCGTGAAGCCCTGGCGGGTGAGGTAGGGGTCGATCACCACCCGGTGTCCGTCGAAGGTCATCTCCCAGCCCGCGATGCCCAGCCAGCGCAGCCGTACCCCGCTGTTCCCCGGGCGGCTGCGGCGGGCCGCGGGGCGGGCCGCGGGCGCCCGGTCGCCGGAGAAGGCTCCGGCCGCGGAGGCCGTGGCGATCCCGGTGGCGCCGACGGCTCCGGCGGCGAGGCCGGTGCGCAGCACACCCCGGCGGCTCGGGCGCTGCGGGACGGCTGCGGGCTGCTGATCGGACATGGGTGGCTCCTCGGTCTGGGCGTGTGCGGGCTTCCCGCGCCGGGGGACCGGACCGGGCTCGGGAGCAGGGAGTCAAACTCAGAGGGCACCCCATGTCGAATACACTCTCGACCGGAAAACGATTCGCTCGGCATATCACTGCAGATCACGGGGGGCGCATGCTGACGGAGCGGCATCTGGAAATCTTCGTCGCGCTCGCCGAGGAGGAGCACTTCGGCGATGCCGCGCAGCGCGTGGGCATCACCCAGCCGCCGCTTTCGCAGGCGCTGCGGCGGCTGGAGGCACTGCTGGGAGTACGACTGTTCGACCGGGGGCGCGCGGTGTCCCTGACACCGGAGGGTGCGCTGCTGCTCCCGCACGCGCGCCGCGCCCTGACCGCACTGGCCGAACTGCGGGAGACCGGAGCCCGGGAGCACGCGGACGGGCAGCGCCTCCGGATCGGCCTGCCGCCCGAACTGCCGCCTCCGCTGGGCGCCGCGCTCGCCGCGGCACCGGCCCGGGCCGGTGCCGGCGGCCGGGTCTCGGTACTGACCGCGCCCACGGCCGCCCTGCTGGCGGACGTCTCCGCGGGACGGCTGGATCTGGCCGTGGTCCGCCATCCCGCGGTACTGCACGGGCTGGCCGCGGGGCCGGTGGCGCTGCTGCCGACCTGGCTGCTGGCCCCCCGCGGTCCCGACGGCACAGCGGCCACGGGACGGTTGCCCTACGCCGTCCGTCCGCGGGCCGAGGCGCCCGCCGCCCACGACCTGTTCCTGGACAGCCTCGCGGGGCGGGGACGGCGGGTGGAGACGGTGGTCGTCTCGGACGAGCGTGCCGGCCTCGCCCTGGCAGCCGCCGGACAGGCCGTGCTGGTCACCGCGGACTCCGGGCTGCGGGCCGACGGTGTCGTGCGGCAGCGGACCACCACTCCGGCGCTGCCGTTGCGGCTGCGTGTGGTGTGGGACGCCCGGCGGCTGGCCGCGGCCGGTGCGGACGAGGCGGCCGAGGTGCTGCTGGAGGCGTTGGCCACCGGCCGGACGGTCCGCGCGGGCGAGCGATGAGCGCGGGCACGGGCGTGGAGCGCACGCTGCGGGGGATGTTCGACGACGCCGGGGTGCGCGGCTGGCTCCACGTGGCCGAACTGCGCCACCCCGCGGCCCGGGTGACGGTGGACGCCGACGGCCTCGCGCTGATGGGGTCGGTCTACAAGCTGCCGCTCATGGTGGCCTACTGCCGGCAGGTGGACGCGGGCGCCCTCGACCCGCGGCAGCGCCTCACACTGCCCGCCGGAGACCGGCTTCCCGGGCCGACCGGTCTCTCGCTGCTGCGGGACGAGGTGTCGATGTCGCTGCGCGACCTGGTCGTCATGATGATGAGCATCTCGGACAACGCGGCGGCCGACGCCGTGCTGCGGCAGATCGGTACCGCGGCGGTCGAGGAGACCTGCGCGGCGCTCGGCCTCTCCCGCACCCGGCTGGACGGCGGCGCCGCCGGATCCCTGGCGCGGCTGCTCGCGGAGACCGGAGCGGAGTCGGTGGAGGCGGCCCTGTCGCGGATCGCCGACAACGACCGGGCGGTGCCGCCGGGCGTCTACGACCCCGCGTGGGCGGCCGCGACCACCCCGGCGGAGCTGGCCGCACTGCTGCGCGCCGTCTGGCTGGACGAGGCCGCCTCCCCCGGCGGTTGCGCCTTCATGCGCGCCACGATGGGACTCCAGCCCTGGCAGCACCGGCTCGCGGCGGGATTCCCCTACGACGAGGTGGCGGTGTACGGCAAGACGGGGACGTTCGGCGCGATGCGCCACGAGGCCGGCGTGGTCGAACTCGCCGACGGGCGCGCGTACACGGCCGTCGTCTTCACCCAGGCCGCCCGCGCCGACCGCAGGCTGCCCCGCGCGGACGCGGTCATCGGTGCCGCGGCCCGCACCGCTGTCGAGCACTTGCGAAGCGGCGACTGACATCCTCCCCGGGCCGCGCCGGGCCGCCGGACCCGGCCCGCTCCCGGAGGGCCTCCGGCCGGACCGGCGGTGGCTCCCGAGCCGGCCGGACCGGCACCGGGTCCCGCGCCTACCGGGTCAGCGGCAGTTCGCGCAGCGCGTGGGAGCGGAAGGAGGTCTGCCAGCGCAGCTCCGCGGGCTCGACGGCCGGCCGGAGCGAGGGGAAGCGGTCGAGCAGGACCTCCAGGGCCAGCCCGATCTCCATCCGGGCGAGCGGAGCTCCCAGGCAGTAGTGCGTGCCCTGCCCGAACGCCAGGTGCGCGGGGTCGCGGCGGCGGACGTCCAGCCGCTCGGGCGCCGGGTGCCGGGCCGGATCGCGGTTGGCCGAGGACAGGCACAGCAGCACCGTGTCACCGGCCGGGATGGGCACACCCCCGTACTCCACCGGCTCGGTGGGGAACCGGCGGATGGCCGTCAGGTTCGCGTGCGCGTAGCGGGCCAGTTCCTCGACGGCGTCGGGGAGCAGCGCGGAGTCCGCGCGCAGGGCGGCGAGTTCGTCGGGGTGCCGCAGCAGCGCCAGGAGTCCGCCGCTCACCAGGTGCTGCACGTTCTCGATGCCCGCGCCCAGGAGGAGGAAGGCCAGGGAGCACAGTTCGTCCTCGGAGAGCCTGTCCCCCTCGTCGCGGGCCTGGACGAGCGCGGAGAGCAGGTCGTCGCCGGGCGCGCTCCGGCGCGCGGCGACCAGGCGGCGCAGGAAGTCGTGCATCCGGTCGATCGCCTCGCCCACCTGCTGCGGGCTCTCCATCGCGAGCATCGTGCGCACCCAGGAGGCGAACGGCCGCCGGTCCGTCTCGGGTACCGCGAACATGTCGCAGACCACGGTCATCGGCAGCGGTTCGGCGAACTCCCCCACCAGGTCGGCCGTGCCCTCGGCGTCCAGCCGTGCGGCCAGCCGGCCGGCGAGCCGCTCGGCGACCTCCCGGATGCCGGCCCGCATCGCCTCGGCCCGGCGCGGGGTGAATCCCTGGGCGACCAGGCGGCGCAGCCGTATGTGGTCGCCGTGGTCGAGGTTGAGGAGGTTGGCGTCCAGTGCGGGTGGCAGCGAGAAGCCCCGGTAACCGCCGTTCGAGTGGGCCTTGTCGACGGACAGCCGGGCGTCGGACAGCCCCGCCCGTACGTCCTCGTCCCGCAGTACGAGCCACACCGCGGTCCCGTCCGGCAGCGCCACACGGTGCACGGGCCCCTGTTCCCGCAGTGCGCTGTAGGCGGCGTTCGGCCGGGCGTGGAACGATGCGTCGAAAGGCTGCGGCAGTGCCGTCATTCTCGCTCTCTCCGTCAGATCATCAGATCGGTGTGCCGGCTGCTCGGGTCGGCACGGACGTCTGCCGGACAGGCTAGAGCCCGCCTCCCGGGTCCCGGGGGCGGGGGGATCTCGGCGGAAGCGCTGGGCCGGTCAGGCGGCGGCGCGCGGCGGGTGAGCGTTGCCCTCTTCGTCCTCCCGCTCCTCGATCTCCTCGCGTACCCGGCGGCAGGCCGCCGCGAGCAGGCGGGAGACGTGCATCTGCGAGACGCCCAGCCGACGGGCGATCTGCGACTGCGTGAGCTCGCGGAAGAAGCGCAGATACAGCAGGCGCTGCTCGCGCTCGGGGAGGCGGCACAGGCAGGAGCGGACCGCCTCGCGGTCGACGACGTGGTCGTAGCCGCCCTCGTCCGAGCTGAGGGTGTCCATCAGGCAGATCGCCCCGTCTCCGCCGTCGCCTCCACCGCCGGACTCGGCGGCGACAGGCGCGTCCAGCGAGAGCGAGTTGAAGCACTGGAGGGCTTCCATCCCGGTGAGGATGTCCTCCTCGGAGAGGCCGCTGTGGGCCGCCAGTTCGGCGACGGTGGGGGATCTCCCGGACGAGGTCAGCTCCAGCTCCCGCAGGCTCGCGCGGACGCGGTTGCGCAGGTCCTGGACGCGGCGCGGGACGTGGATCTCCCACATGTTGTCCCGGAAGTGGCGCTTGAGCTCACCGTAGATGGTGGGGATGGCGAAGGTCTCGAAGGCGTTGCCCCGGGCGGGGTCGTAGCGCTCGACGGACTTGACCAGCGCGAGCGCGGCCACCTGCTCGAGGTCTTCGAGCGACTCGCCGCGGTTGCGGAACTTGCGGGCCAGCCGGTGTGCCATCGGCAGCCACGCCGTGACCACGCAGTCCTGGAGCCGGCGGCGCTCGGGAGAGTCCTCGGGCAGTTCCGCCAGCGCGGCGAAGTCGGCCGCGGTGTCGGGCGCGTCGTGATGGGTACGACGGGAGGTGCGGGACGAGGCGGACGTCTCGGCCTCGTCCGTGGTGACTCGGTCCGGAGCGGTCCGGGAAGCGGCGGCGTCCCCGGCCCGGAAGGGGTCGCTGCCGGCCTCGTCCGGAGCAGCGGCGGCGCTGTCGTCCTCGGTGGTGCGGATCTGCGTGGTCTTCATGGACTGCTCACTCCCACGTCTCACATGGGTGCTGCGCAAGACAGGCGGGAAGCGACCCCCAGTCCGCTTCCGGGCACGATCTGTGCCGTGCCGCCGTGTTCCCAGCGGCCCGATTTCACCGTGACACACACCACGCCGCACGGCATCTTCGCAGGTCACACCCGAATGCGCGGGGTGGGAACCGGTCGACGCACGGTGACCGCGCACCGGGTCGGCTCCGGGTGCGGGTACGGGCGCCACCAGCGGGGACGGGAGGCCTACTGCAGCTCGACCAGGTAGCCCACGAAGAACAGCAGCACGGCGACGACGACGAGGGTGATGAGCACGACCGGCACGACGCTCCAGCCGGTGGCCGGGTTGTGCTTCTCGAAGGGGCCGGACTCCGATGTACTGCCCTCCGCGGGCGGTGTCTCGCCGGGCGGCACCTCGCCACCGGCCTCCAGACCGGTGGTGGTGTCCGGATCGGGGTCAGGGTTGGCGTAGCTCATGGCTCCCGAGTGGACCGGCTCACCCCCTCGTACACCTCCCCCACGCCCGATAGGATGTTCGGAGAGGCGATCACTCTTCGATATTTCGAACAGGAGGAGCCATGGGACGGCTCGTGCCCGCGGTGACCAGGGCGCTGGACATTCTGGAGCTGTTCCTGGAGCGGGACGGCCCGCTCTCGGCACCCGACATCGTGCGCGGGCTGGGCCTGCCCCGCACCACCGTGCACGAGCTGGTCGGCACCCTGACGGCCCGCTCCTACCTGGTGCCGGTGCCCGGCCGGGCGGGCCACTACCGGCTGGGGGTGCGCGCCTACCAGCTCGGCAGCCGGTACGCCGAGCAGCTCGACCTCGCGGCCGAGGGGCAGCAGGTGGCCCGCTCGGTGGCCGAGAGCTGCCAGGAGACGGTGCATGTGGCGATCCTGGAGGACACCGACGTCATCTACGTCGCGAAGGTGGACTCCACCCAGGCCGTGCGCATGGTCTCGGCCGCGGGCCGCCGGCTGCCCGCGCACTGCACCGCCGTCGGCAAGATGCTGCTCGCCTCGCTGCCCGCCGAGGAACTCGCCACGCGGCTGCCCGACGGGGCCGAGCTGCGCGCCATGACGCCCCGCAGCGTCACCGACCCGGCGGAGCTGCGGAAGGAGCTGGAAGAGGTCGCCGAGCGCGGGTTCGCCGTCGAGGAGAGCGAGTCGAACACCGATGTGAGCTGCGTGGCCGCGCCCGTCCGCGACCGCTCCGGCCGGGTGGTGGCGGCCCTGTCGGTCTCCGTGCCGCTGATCCGCTGGAACCGGGAGCGGCGGGACGAGCTCGCGGAGCTGGCCCGGCGCGGAGCCGGGCGGCTGTCGGAGCGGCTGGGGCACCCGAGGCGGTGACCGGGATGCGAGCCGAGACCGCCGTGCCCGCGGCCGCCGTGCTCGGCGAGGGGCCGACCTGGGACGCGGCCGCCGGGCGGCTGATCTGGGTGGACATCCTCGCCTCCCGGGTGCACACCTTCGACCCCGCGACCGGCGGGCGCACGGTGCTGGCCACCGAGCAGCACGTGGGCGCGGCCAAGCCGCGCGCGGGCGGCGGGCTGGTCGTCAACCTGCGGGACGGGATCGGGCTGTACGACGCGGACGGACGCTTCCGCTGGCTGCACCACGAGGCGGTGCCCGGCCGCCGGGGCAACGACGCGGCCGTCGCCCCCGACGGCGCGCTGTGGGCGGGCACGATGCGCTACGACGAGGCGCCCGGCGGCGGCACTCTGGAGCGGTTCGCTCCGGACGGCCGGGCCCGCACCGTGCTGGCCGGCGTCACCGTCTCCAACGGAACCGGCTGGAGCCCCGACGGGCGGCTGCTGTACTACGTCGACAGCCCCACCCGGCGGCTCGACGTGTTCGACGTCCGGGAGGACGGGCTGCCCACCGGACGGCGCCCGCTGGCGGAGGTCGAGCCGGGCGCGGGCCACCCGGACGGACTGACCGTGGACGCGGACGGATGCGTGTGGGTGGCGCTGTGGGACGGGGGCGCGGTGCGGCGCTACACGCCCGAGGGCGCGCTGGACCGGGTGGTGCAGCTGCCGGTGCGGCGGCCCACCGCCTGCGCCTTCGGCGGCGCCGGGCTGCGCGATCTGTACATCACCACGGCCCGCGCCGGGCTCGCCGCACCCCGGCAGCCGGCCGGTTCGCTGCTGGTCCTCCGCGACGCGGGGCGGGGGCTGTGCGGGCCGCCCTTCGCCGGGTGAGGCCCACCGGGTGAGCCTTCGCCGGGGCCCGGGGCCTGCCGTCGCCGCGCGCGGACGCACGGCGGCGGCAGGTCCCGGCGCCGGGTGACCCGACCGGACGCCAGGGACGGTGCCGGGCGTCCGGTCCGCTGCCGCCGTCGCTCTCAGCGTCCGGCCCGGCGCTTGTTCCAGACGTCGAATCCGACCGCGGCCAGCAGCACCAGCCCCTTGATGACCTGCTGGTAGTCGGTACCGATCCCGACCAGGGACATGCCGTTGTTGAGCACGCCGAGGACGAGTCCGCCGATGACCGCTCCCACCACGGTGCCGACGCCGCCGCTCATGGAGGCGCCGCCGATGAAGGACGCGGCGATGGCCTCCAGTTCGAAGTTGAGGCCGGCCTGCGGGGTGCCGGAGTTGAGGCGTGCGGCGTAGACGCACCCGGCCAGCGCGGCGAGGACGCCCATGTTGACGAAGACGAGGAAGGTGACGCGCTGGTCCTTGACTCCGGAGAGCTTGGCGGCGGCCTTGTTGCCGCCGAGCGCGTAGACGTGCCGGCCGACGACGGCGTTGCGCATCACGTAGCCGAGCCCGATCAGCAGTGCGCACATCACCAGCATCACCACGGGCACCCCGTGGAAGCTGGCGAGCGTCAAGGTGAAGGCGAGCACGGCGGCGACCAGGGCCACGCACTTGGCGACCCACAGCGTGGTGGGCAGCACCTCCAGCTCGTACCGGAGTTGCCGCCTGCGGTCGCGCCGCTCGCGCAGCAGCAGGAGGACGATGGCGATCAGCCCGATCACCAGCGTGGGGTTGTGGTACTGCGTGTAGGGGCCCATCTCCGGGATGAAGCCCTTGGCGAGGTTCTGGAAGCCGGTGGGGAACGGCGAGAGGGACTGGCCGCCCAGCACGATCTGGGTCAGTCCGCGGAAGAGCAGCATCCCGGCGAGCGTCACGATGAAGGAGGGAATGCCGACATAGGCGATGAAGAAGCCCTGCCACGCTCCGGCGACGGCACCGATCAGCAGCGACAGGATCAGCGCCGGAACCCACGGCATGCCGTGCTCGACCATCATCACCGCGGCCATGGCGCCGACGAAGGCCACCAGCGAGCCGACGGAGAGGTCGATGTGACCGGCGATGATCACGATCATCATGCCCATGGCCAGGATGAGGATGTAGCCGTTCTGCTGGATCAGGTTGGAGACGTTGTTCGGCAGCAGCAGCGTGCCGTCCGTCCATATCTGGAACAGCACGATGAGGAAGACGAGCGCCGTGAGCATGCCGTACTGCCGCATGTGGCCGCGTACGTTCTCCAGCAGCAGGGAAGCCGCCGACCGGGCGGTCCCCTGCGCGGAGGGCGGGGCGTCGGTGGGATCGGTCGTGGTGGTCATGGCGGGCCTCAGCTTCTGTTCCGGGTCATGTGGCGCATCAGGACCTCCTGGGTGGCGTCCGCGCGGGCGACCTCGGCCGTGAGCCGGCCCTCGGCCATGGTGTAGACGCGGTCGCACATCCCCAGCAGTTCGGGCAGTTCGGAGGAGATGAAGAGCACGGCCTTGCCCTGTGCGGCGAGTTCGTCGATGACGGTGTAGATCTCGTACTTGGCGCCCACGTCGATCCCCCGGGTCGGCTCGTCGAGGATCAGCACCTCGGGGTCGGCGTGGATCCACTTGCCGAGCACGACCTTCTGCTGGTTGCCGCCGGAGAGCCGGCCGACCTGCTCGTGCACGGTGGGCGCCTTGATGTTCATGGAGGTGCGGTAGCGCTCGGCGACGGAGCTCTCCCGGTGCTCGTCGACCACGCCGTGCCGGGCCAGCCCGCCCAACGAGGCCAGCGAGATGTTGCGGTTGATGGTGTCGATGAGGTTGAGGCCGTACTGCTTGCGGTCCTCGGTGACATAGGCCAGGCCCGCACCGATCGCGGCGGGGACGGTCCTGGTGCGCACCTCGCGGCCGTCGATCCGCACCGTGCCGGACTCGTAGCGCCCGTAGGAGCGGCCGAAGACGGACATCGCCAGCTCGGTGCGGCCCGCGCCCATCAGCCCGGCCAGCCCGACGATCTCACCGCGGCGCACCGTCAGGGACACGTCGTCCACGACCTTGCGCTGCTGGTCGACGGGGTGCCGTACGGTCCACCCGGACACCTCCAGCGCGGTGCTGTGCTCGCCCCCGTACCGGGTGCGCTCCGGGAAGCGGTGGTCGAGATCGCGGCCGACCATGCCCCGGATGATGCGGTCCTCGGAGAGTTCCGGGGCGTCGCCCGGGTGTGCGCGGACCGGGAGCGTCTCGATCGTTCGGCCGTCGCGCAGGATGGTGACGGTGTCGGCGATCCGGCGGATCTCGCCCAGCTTGTGCGAGATGACGATGCTGGCGATGCCCTGTGCGCGCAGCTCCCGGATGAGGGCGAGCAGGGTGGTGCTGTCCTCGTCGTTGAGCGCGGCGGTGGGCTCGTCCAGGATGAGCAGCTCCACTTCCTTGGACAGCGCCTTGGCGATCTCCACCAGTTGCTGCTTGCCGACGCCGAGGTCGGCGACGGGGGTCTGCGGGTTCTCCCGCAGACCCACTCTCCGCAGCAGCCCGGCCGCCTGCCGCATGGTGGCGCCCCAGTCCACGAACCCGCGTCCGGCGAGCTGCTCGTTGCCGAGGAAGATGTTCTCGGCGATGGACAGGAAGGGCACCAGTGCCAGCTCCTGGTGGATGATGACGATGCCGCACTGCTCGCTGGCGCGGACGTCCTTGAAGGCGACCGGCTCCCCCCGGAAGCTGATCCGGCCCTCGTAGCTGCCGTGCGGGTGTACCCCGCTGAGCACCTTCATCAGCGTCGACTTGCCCGCGCCGTTCTCCCCGCAGACGGCGTGGATCTCCCCGGGGCGCACGGTCAGGTTCACCTCGCTGAGTGCCGTGACGCCCGGGAAGGTCTTGGTGATGCCCCGCATCTCCAGGACGGGGCGGTCCTGCCCGGTGTCGCCGCCGGCCGCGCTCACTTGAGCTGCCCTGCGGTGAAGTAGCCCTCGTCGACCAGGAGCTGGGTGTTCGACTTGTCGACGGAGACCGGTTTGAGCAGGTAGGCGGGCACGACCTTCTTGCCGTTGTCGTAGTCGGTGGTGTTGTTGACCTCGACCTTCTTGTCGTTGAGCAGCGCGTCGCCCATCCGCACGGCCTGCTTGGCCAGCTTGCGGGTGTCCTTGAAGACGGTCTGGGTCTGCTCCCCGGCCACGATGGACTTCACCGAGGCCAGCTCGGCGTCCTGACCGGTGACCACGGGCAGCGGATGGCGCTTGCTGCCGTAGCCGGCGCTCTTGAGCGCGGAGATGATGCCGATGGAGATGCCGTCGTAGGGCGAGAGGACCGCGTCCACGTCGGTGCTGCCGTAGTTCTTGCTGATCAGGTCGTCCATCCGCTTCTGCGCCGTGCCGCCGTCCCAGCGCAGGGTGGTCGCCTGGTTCATCTTCGTCTGCTTGCTGCGCACCACCAGTTGTCCGGTCTTCAGGAAGGGCCGCAGCTTCTTCAGCGCGCCGTTCCAGAAGTACTTGGTGTTGTTGTCGTCCGGAGAGCCCGCGAACAGCTCGAGGGTGTAGTGCTTGTCGGCGTCCTCGTCCGGTTTCTCCAGTTCGAGCCGGTCGAGAATGTACTGGCCCTGGAGTTCGCCGACGCGCTCGTTGTCGAAGGACGCGTAGTAGTCCACGTTCTTCGTGCCGAGAATGAGCCGGTCGTAGGAGATGACCGGGATGTGGGCGTCGGCGGCCCGTTTGAGGACGTTGGTGAGCGCCGAGCCGTCGATGGCGGCGACGACCAGCAGCCGGTGCCCCTTGGTGATCATGTTCTCGAGCTGGGCGACCTGGTTCTCGACCTTGTCGTCCCCGTACTGCAGATCGGTCTTGTACCCGGCCTTGCGGAACTGCTCGGCCATGTTCCTGCCGTCGGCTATCCACCGCTCGGAGGACTTGGTGGGCATGGCGAGGCCGATCGTGCCGCCCTTGCCCTTGTCCGGCCGGTAGCGGCTGCCGCCGCGCGCTTCCTGGCCGCAGGAGGCCAGTGCGGCGACGAGCGCGGCGGCCAGTACCGCGGAGACGGCGGTACGGCGTCTGCGGGTGCGCATGGTCAGTTCCCTTCGGACTCGGTGTGCTCGAAGCGGTGCAGCGGCCCCGGCAGCCGGGCGCCGGGCGGGGACATCCCGTCCGCGGCGCCGTGCCGGGCCAGCAGGTCCAGGGCGAGCCGGCCGCGGCGCACCCGCTCGCGCGCCGTGTCCAGCACGGCAGCGCGCAGCTGCCGCCCGGACGGGTAGACGCCGGGCGCCCTGGCCAGCCCGAACTTCAGGTAGAGCGGGGCGCCGCGCCGGATCAGCTCGGCCAGTTCGTACATCCGCACGTAGCCGCCCAGGTCGTCGGGAGCCTCGATGTACATGTCCATGGGCGCCGCGCTGACCCGCCGGATCTCGGTGAGGTGGTCGGGCGTCAGATCGCTGGGCACGTTCAGCGAGTCGGCGCCGAGCCGCTCGTAGACGGCGTACGAGGCGGGGTTGACCGGCCCGATCAGCGCCGAGACCTTCAGCGTGGTGCCGGCGGGCAGGATGCCGGCGGCGCGGGCCCGGTGCAGCGTCCACAGCACCCCCTCGTCGGCGACGAGCAGGCAGCGCACCCCCAGTCCGGTGGCGCGCACCGCGTCCTCCACGCACCCGGCGAGCGCGCTGTGGCCGCGGGCCCGCAGCCCGGCGCCGCCGGAGTCGGTGCGGGTGGCGGCTCCGGTGTCCCAGGTGCCGCGCGGCCCGGTGAACAGGCACAGCTCGATGTCCCGTTCGGCGCACGCCTGGACCATCTCGGTGATCTCGGCGTCGGTGAGCATCCAGATGCCGCTGCCCTGGCTGATGCGGTGCAGCGGCACCTCGAGCCGCGCCGACTCGGCCAGGACGACGGCCAGCGCCTCGGGTCCCTCGCAGGAGGGCACCTCGGTGCGCCAGCGGCCGCCGTCGGGGAAGGCGTGCGGGGAGGTGTCGGCGGGTTCGGGCGGGGAGGGGGGCAGCTCCAGCGCGGTGAGGGCGGGTTCACCCGGCAGTCGGGGTGCGGTGCTGGTGGTCACGGGGCTCCTTCGGTACGGGGCGGGTGGCCGTGCGGGGAGGGAGGGCGTGCGGGGAGGGAGGGCGTCAGGGGTGCAGCAGCACCTTGCCGACCGCGGGATCGCCGTCGGCCACGAGGGCGACGGCCTGCTCGAACTCGGTGACCGGCAGTCGGTGGGTGACCAGCGGCAGCGGATCCAGCAGTCCGCGGGCGAAGGCGCGCACCGCGTGCGCCCAGGCGGCGGGCGGGGCGCCGAAGACGGTATCCACCCGCAGCGCGCCCAGGACGAGCGCGGCGGGGTCGAGTTCCGCGGCCCCGGCGGGCGGGATCCCGGTGAGCACCAGCCGTCCACCGCGCCGCAGCAACCCTGCCGCCTGCCGCGCCGCACCGGGCACCCCCGCCGCCTCGACCACGGTGTCGTAGCCGCCGAGCCCGGTGGTCTCCCGGTGGTGCCGGTAGCCGGTGGCGCCGAACCCGGCGGCGAGCTCCGCACGTCCGGGTCGGGCACCGGTCAGCAGCAGCTCGGCGGGCGAGCCCGCGGCCAGCAGCCGGACCGCGAGCAGCCCCAGGGTGCCGTCCCCGACGACGGCCACCCGGTCCCCGGCGCGGACGCGGGCACGCAGCGCGGCGGCCGCGGCGCAGGCAGCGGGCTCCAGCAGGGCCGCCGCCGTCAGATCGGCGTCGTCCGGCAGCAGGTGCAGCAGCCGGGCCGGGAGGGTGAGGGTGGGAGCCATGGCGCCGGGCTCGGTGAAGCCGGTCTCGGCGTACCCGGCGGTGCACAGCGTGGTCTCGCCGGCGCGGCAGCGGTCGCACAGCTGGCAGTTGCGGAACCCCTCCCCCACCGTCTTGCGGCCCACGAGCGTGCCGGGCACCCCGTCGCCGACCGCTTCGACGGTGCCCGACCACTCGTGACCGGGCGTCACCGGATAGCGCGCGTACGGCGCGGGGCGGTTGCCCTGGTGCAACTCGCGGTCACTGCCGCAGATCCCGGCGGCGTGCACCCGGACCCGTGCCTCGCCGGGGCCGGGCGGGCGCGGGGTGTGCGGGGCGAGGCGGACGGTGCCGGGGGCCTCCAGGACGACGGCGCGGCCGTCGCCGACGGCAGCGGTCCCGGTCACCGGCCGGCGCCGCTCGGGTCGCGGGTCTCCCAGCCCTCGGCCCACAGGTCGAAGTGGGCGCGCTGCTGGGGGAACTCCGCGGCCGCGTCGGTGTCCAGCTCCACTCCCAGGCCCGGTTCCCGGGAGAGCGGGAAGCAGCCGGTCGCGGGGTCCACCTCGGGTGCGCCCCTGACCACCTTCCTGATCTCGGCGTCGGCGAAGTCGTTGAAGTGCTCCAGCACCTTGAAGTTGGGTGTGGCGAAGCCGACCTGGAGGCTGGCGGCGGTCAGCACCGGGCCGCCGACGTTGTGCGGCGCCACCAGCGTGTAGTGGGTCTCGGCCGTGGCCGCCAGCTTGCGGGTCTCGGCGATGCCGCCGAGGTGTCCGAGGTCCGGCTGGACGATGTCGGCGGCCTGGCTCTCGAACAGCTCGCGGAACTCGATCCGGTCGTGGATGCGTTCGCCCGTGGCCACCGGCATGTCCACCTTGTCCGCGACCTTCGCGAGCGCCTTGAGGTTCTCCGGCGGCACCGGCTCCTCCAGCCACGCGGGCCGGAACGGCGCCATCTCGCGGGCGAGCCGGACGGCGGTGGCGGGCGCGAATCGGCCGTGCATCTCCAGCATGAGTTCCGCCTCGGGGCCGATGGCGTCGCGCACCGCCTCGATGAGGGAGACCGCGTACCGCGTCTCGGCGTGGGAGAGCTCCAGGTGGCCGGTGCCGAACGGGTCGATCTTCAGGGCGCGGTAGCCGCGCGCCATGACCTCCCGGGCCGCCCGGTGGTAGGCGTCAGGGGTGCGTTCGGTGGTGTACCAGCCGTTGGCGTACGCGGGGACGGCCTCGGTGACGTTCCCGCCCAGCAGTTGCCACACGGGCACGCCCAGTGCCTTGCCCTTGATGTCCCAGCAGGCCGTCTCCACGCAGGCGATGCCGGACATCACGATCTCGCCCGCGCGCCCGTAGTCCCCGTACTTCATCCGTCGGACCAGGTCCTCCGTACGGAAGGGGTCGGAGCCGGCGATGTGGTTGACCTCGGCCTCCCGCAGATAGCCGAGCAGCGCTTCGGTGCGGCCCAGCATCCGGGTCTCCCCGACCCCGGTGAGTCCTTCGTCGGTGTGGACCTGGACATAGGTCAGGTTCCGCCAAGGCGTCCCGACCACGTGGGTACTGATACCGGTGATGCGCACGAGAGCCGCTCCTGAGGTCGTCCGCCATGTTCGAGATTTCGACACGTGTTCGAAATAGCGATGTGACACTAAGGAGGGCCCAGGGGGGTGTCAATGGCCGGAACGAGCTTTTCTGCGCGATCTGCTGAGTGAGCGTGAGCGGCTTTGTTGCTCGCTGTGCGGAGTCCTCGTGCGCGCGGTCAGGGGCGCGGGGTGATGCTGCTGTGCACCCGGTAGCGCGGCGGCTCCTGCCCCGCGCGCGGCGGACACAGCCGGACGGCGACCGGCCCCGCGAAGCTGAAGCGCCGCTCGGCGGCGTGCCGCCGCACCTCGGACGCGAGCCGCTCACCGACCGGCCCCGCCTGGCCGGCCAGCCGCGCGTAGCTCTCGGACGGCAGTTCCAGCTCGAAGGCGTTGGGCACCACAGTGCGGCCCCGGGCCACGATGACCGCCTTCGCCTCGCACTCGCGGCGCAGCACCTCCAGCACCTCCACCGGCTCCTCGGCGCCGTGTGCGAACAGCCGCCACAAGGAGTCGGAGAAGCGCTCCATCCTGCTCTCGACCTCACGGAAGAACGTCATCGCTGCCCGATTCCCCTTTCGCGCCCGAGCATGTTCCCCCGATCAGGTGGTCCGGGCAGCTCGGATGGAAACGCGCGTACGGACGGGGCGGCACCCGGTGGCACACCGTTCACCACTCGCCCGGGTGCGCACCACATCCCGCGGTGCGCACCACGTTGCCGCCGGCCGCGAAACCGCGCCGGCGGGCGGGCAGGCAGAAGGTCGGGAGTCCGCCCGGTCCCCGCAGGACTCGGCGGCCCCCGCCCCGGCCGCTGTTCCTCGCGGGCGGCACCCGGGTCCGGCGCCGACCGGCGCCGGACCCGGGCCGGGCGGCTCAGCCGCGGCGCGACTCGGTGTGCAGACCGAGGGCCTGCGCCAGCTCCTGCACGTTGGTGAAGCGGGTGTCGGCGGGGAGCCCCGCGGCCATGTCCACGAGCCGGTCCGGGGCGTGCTCGGCACGCAGCGCGTCCAGTACCTCCGCGCGCCCGGTCGGGTACAGATGGCGGCCCAGATACTGGGCGATCTCCGAGCGCAGCTCGACATCGCGGGGCGTCATCCCGGCGGGCGTGCCACCGGTCCGCAGGGACTGCGGGTCCCGGAAGGGCTCGGGCTGGTCCTCACCCGAGGGCTCCATCTCCCGCCCTTCCTCACGGTTGGACCGCAGGTCTCCGCGGAGCCGCTTCTTGGCCTCGTCGTCCTTGATCGGTCCGTTCTTGTCGTTCTCCTGCATGGTGTGCTCCTTACGCGCTGAGCAGACAGAAGGAGGCTCCCTTGGGATCGCGGAGCGTCACGGTCCGCCCCAGGGGTCCGGCCCGGGGCGGGGTGGCGACGGCGCCGCCTTCCCGTTCCGCGGCACTCAGCGCCGCGTCCAGGTCGGGTACCCGGAAGTACGGCTCCCATCGCGCCCGGATGCCCGGATCGGGCGGCGCCTCCAGGGCGCCGCCGCGCAGCCCGGCCACCGGGGCGCCGTCGACCCGCACGACGATCTCGTCGTACTGCTCCTCGTAGGTGACCCCGTGGCTCGGGTCGGCCATCCAGTCGAAGATCTCCCCGTAGAAGACGGCGGCGGCGAAGGCGTCGGAGGTGTGCAACTGGAGCCAGGCGGGCGCGGGGCCGGACCCCACCCACCAGGAGGCGGGCCCGTCGCCCTGCCACAGGCCGAACGGCGCGCCCCACCGGTCGGCGGCGATGACGGCACGGCCGCCTCCCGCACGCAGTGGGCCGACCGCGACGGTCGCCCCTCGCTCGGCGATGCGTTCGGCGACCACGTCGGCGTCCTCGACCTGGAAGTACACCGTCCAGCGCTCGGCCTCGGGCCCGGCACCGGGGGCGAGCTGGTTGATCCCGGCGACCGGCTGACCGGCCACCGTGGCGATCCGCCGGTCGGGCCCCGCGTCCGAGGTGACGAACGTCCAGCTCAGCACCGGCCCGTAGAACTCCTCGGCGGCCCGTTGATCGGGGGTCATCAGACTCACCCAGCAGGGCACTCCGCCGACCGCAGCCATGTGACCGCCTTCCCGCCGCGTGGGGCATCGCGTGTGCTCCACTCAGGGTACATACGGCCGCGTACCAGGCATAGCGGACACCTTGCCGAAGGCGCGCCCGCCGTGCGCGCCACACCCCGCCGGAGAGGCCGTTCCCCCCGCCCGGGCCCGCACCCGGGAGAGCCTGTACACACCAGTACGTACAGAACGGTGAACCCGGCGGCCGCGCGGACGGCGCGCACCCCGGAAGGAGCGGACCAGGCGGGCCTCAGGGCAGAGTCAGGACGCGGGGGCCCTGGTCGGTGACGGCGACGGTGTGCTCGACGTGGGCGGCCCGGCTGCCGTCGGTGGTCAGCAGCGTCCAGCCGTCGGCGCCGGCGCGGTAGGCGTTCCGTCCACCCGCCATGAACATGGGTTCGATGGCGAGCACCAGGCCGTGGCGGAGCGGGAAGCCGCGGCCGGGACGGCCCCGGTTGGGCACATGGGGGTCCTCGTGCATACTGCGGCCGATGCCGTGCCCGCCGAAGTCGGCGGGCATACCGCAGCCGGCCTGCCGGGCGACGGTGTCGACCGCGTGCGAGATGTCGCCGAGGCGGCCACCGGCCTGCGCGGCGCCGATACCGGCTTCCAGGGCCCGGCAGGTGGCGTCGATCAGCTCGCGGTCCGCGGGGCGCGGGGTGCCGACGGTGAAGCTGACGGCCGCGTCACCGGTCCAGCCGTCGAGCCGCGCACCGCAGTCGAGGCTCACCAGGTCGCCGTCGCGCAGCCGGTAGTCGGTGGGGACGCCGTGCACCACGGCGTCGTTCACGGAGGTGCAGAGCACGGCCGGAAAGGGGGTCGACGCGAAGGAGGGCCGGTACCCCAGGAACGGGGAGTCCGCTCCCGCCTCGGCCAGCACCGCACGGGCCGCCTCGTCCAGCTCCCGCAGGGACACCCCGATCCCGGCCGCCTCCCGGGCCGCGGCCAGGGCGCGGGCCACCACCCGCCCGGCCTCCCGCATCGCGTCCAGCGCGGCGTCGGTCTTGATCTCCACCATGTGCTGCGTCTCCCCGCCTCACCACTACCCAATACTTATACCGGTATTAGTATCACAGTCATGGTGAGGACTCCTTTGACCCCGGAGGAACGGGAACGCGGCGAGCGGTTCGGCCTGCTGCTGCGTCAGGCCCGCGGCAACAGGAGCATGACGGAGGTGGCGGCCGCCGCGGGCGTCTCCGCTGAGACACTGCGCAAGATCGAGACCGGCAGGGCGCCCACCCCGGCGTTCTTCACCATCGCGGCCCTGGCCTCGGCACTGCACGTGTCCCTGGACGCGCTGGCCGCGGGATGCGCACAGGATCCGGAACGGGAGGAGGCGGCGCTCTCGGCCTGACGGCAGAAACCTGCGCGCTGGGCCGCCGCGACGTGGAGCACCGTTCACGCAGATGACAGCCGCAGAGCGGATCGTAAACGGGTGGTCCGGGGCGGCAAGGGTCCGCGATCATGAACCGACCGCGCCTCCGTCGAAGGACCACGCCCATGCCTGTGCCGGCCGATCCGACAGTGCTCCACCCGATGCCCGGGCAGCCGCGGGTGGTGCTGCTCAAACCGCTGGTGACGTCCCCGCTGATCGAGGTCGGCGAGTACTCCTACTACGACGACCCGGACGATCCGACCGCGTTCGAGACGCGCAACGTGCTGTACCACTACGGCCCGGAGAAACTCGTCATCGGCAAGTTCTGCGCACTGGGCACCGGCGTGCGGTTTCTGATGAACGGCGCCAACCACCGCATGGACGGGCCCTCGACCTTCCCCTTCCCCACCATGGGCGGCGCATGGGCGGAGCACTTCGACCTGCTCACCGGGCTGCCCAGCCGGGGCGACACCGTCGTCGGCAACGACGTCTGGTTCGGCCACGGCACGACGGTGCTGCCCGGCGTGCGGATCGGACACGGCGCGATCATCGGCTCCGGCGCCGTGGTCACCAAGGACGTACCCGACTACGGGATCGTGGGCGGCAATCCGGCCCGGCTCCTCCGCACCCGGTACAGCCCGGAGGACGTCGCCCGGCTGCTCGCGGTCGCCTGGTGGGACTGGCCCGCGGACCACCTCACCGCCCATGTGCGGACGGTCATGTCGGGCAGCGTCACCGAGCTGGAGGCCGCCGCACCGCGGACGTGACGCTCCCGCAACTCCGGCGCCCCGCACGGCCCCCGGCTCCCCGCACGGCGCCGGAGACGGCGCCGCGGGAAAAGGGAGTGCCCGCGGGCCGGGGCGGGACTACAGTCACACACATGTACTTCTGCGCTCAGATCTACGGCTGACACGGCCGGGGCAACGCCCCGCCACTCTCCGGCACCCCCCTGTGCGCGCCCCGTCCGGTACCGCCGGGCAGGCCGGCGCGCGGGGCCGCCGTGTCCTGTTCGCCGCAGATCTGAAGTGAGTGATCACCCTTGTCCCGTCGCCGTGCCCATATCGCGATGGTCGGCATCCCCGCCGTCAGCCACGTCCTGCCCAGCCTCGAGGTCATCCGCGAACTGGTGGCCCGCGGCCACCGCGTGACCTACGCCAATGACCCGGCGGTGGCCGACCTGACCGGGGCCACCGGAGCCGAACCGGTCGTCTGCACCTCCACGCTGCCGGTCGCCGACAACAACTGGCCCGAGGACCCCATCGCCGCGATGGACCTCTTCCTCGACAACGCCGTACAGGCGCTGCCCCAGCTGCACGCCGCCTACCGCCATGATCCGGCGGACCTGTATCTGTACGACATCGGCGGCTACGCCGCACGCGCGCTGGCCGAAACGCAGAACCGGCCGCTCCTGCAACTCTCCCCGACCTTCGTGGCATGGGACGGCTACGAGCAGGAGATCGGGGCGCAGTTGCGGCAGCTGCCGGGCGCGGAAGCGCACCGGGCCAAGTTCGCCCGGTGGCTGGCCGGCTGCGGAGCCGCCACCACCGATGTGGACGTCTTCGCCGGCTCTCCCCCGCGCGCCCTGGCGCTGATCTCCCCGGCGATGCAGCCGCACGCCGACCGGGTCGACTCCCGCCGGGTGGACTTCGTCGGGCCCTGCTTCGATCCGGCCGCGTCCGCCGACCAGTGGACCCGGCCGGCGGACGCGGAGAACGTGCTGCTGATCTCCCTCGGCTCGGCCTGCACCCGGCGACCCGAGTTCTACCGCCGGTGCCTGGCGGCTTACGGCGACCTGCCCGGGTGGCATGTCGTCCTCCAGATCGGCAAGTACACCGACCCGAAGGAACTCGGCACCGCCCCCGCCAACGTCGAGGTGCACCCCTGGGTGCCGCAGCGGGCGATCCTGGAGCAGGCGGACGCCTTCGTCACCCACGCCGGGATGGGCGGCTGCGGCGAAGGGCTGCTGGCGGGCGTCCCGATGATCGCCGTGCCGCAGGCCACCGACCAGTTCATGAACGCCGACCGGCTGGTGGATCTGGGCGTGGCCCGCCGGCTGGACACCCCGGAGGCCACCGCCGAGGCGCTGCACACGGCGCTGCGAGAACTGGTCACCGACCCGGAGGTCGCCCGTCGTTCGGCACTGCTGCGCGCGCAGGCCCGGGCCGCGGGTGGCACCACGCGCGCCGCCGACCTCGTCGAGGGGATGCTGGCCTGATCCCGCCTGCGGCCGGGCACCGGGGCGCACCCCGGTGCCCGGCCGCACCCCGTCTCGGCGTCCGAGGCGTCCTCAGCGCTCCAGCAGGAAAGTGGCGATCTCCCAGGGTCGCAGCCGCACGGCGACGGACTCGTCCTGCACCGACAGCGCGCCCTCCTCGACCGGCCGCCCGAGCAGATCGCAGCGCCGCGCGTACCGCAGCCCCGGCAGCGCGAGCCGCGCCGGCACCCGGTGCGGGACCTCGGCGACGACGCGGACCTCCAACCGCCCCTCCCGCTCCCGCAACGCGCTCAGCACCACGCCCTCACCGGCGAGGGTGAACCCCTGCCCCGCGCCGGGCAGCGGGGTGGCGGCGGGCGCGGCGCCGGGCAGCGCGGTGAAGGGGTGCCGGAAGGACTCGGCGGCGGTGTGCACCCCCGACTCGTGCCACTCCCCCGGGTACGGCAGCACGCCGAAGGTCACCGTCCGCGGTCCGCGGCACTGCGCCTGCGGGGTGGCGAACTCGCCGCCCGCGGGCTCGTCGCGCCACGCATTGCGGTTGCGGGACATCATGCCGGTCGGCCGCAGCAGGGTCAGCGCCAGCTCGCCGCCGTCCGCGACCAGTTCGTACTCGGTGGCGTGCTCCAGCAGCACGGCCGCACCGCCCGCCGCGACGAAGGCGGCAGCCGGGAAGGTCGGCAGCGGCTCCTCGCCGAAGCCGCCCTCCGCGGTCAGGCCCCGCTCGACCACGGCGAACTGGCCCTCCGCGTGCGAGGCCCGGGCGCGGCGGGGCAGCGGGACGTGCAGCCGCACGCGGTGGTCCTCGCTGCGGTTGTCGAAGGAGACCCGCAGCCGCACGAACCGCTCGCCGGAACGCAGTTCGACGCGGGTGAGCACGGTCGTCGGCTCGGTGGCGGCGGTGCGGCCGTCGGCGGCGACGTCACCGGCCGCGGGCCAGGAATAGCGGCGCTCGATCTCGTACGCGCCCAGCAGCGGGCCCTCCGCGAGCCGGCGGACGGTGACCCCGGTGGGCCGGTCCACCAGCACGTCGTGCCGGGGCGGGGCGTAGTTGTAGGTGTCGCCCAGGTCGCCGCCGTCCACCACCCGACCCACGCCGGTCAGTTCGATTCCGTCCGCGGTCCGCACGGTGCAGGTGCCGTCCGCGCCGGGCTCCACGGTGAGCAGGCCGTTGGTGAGCGCGCCGTCCGCCGCGCGCACCGGGTGCGCGGGCTCGGGTGCCGCGCCCGGTGCGGCGCGCACGGCCGTGTGGCCCAGCGCCGGTGCCGGGACCGCCGCGACGATCCGCTGCCGGGGCTCGGCCTCGATGACCACCCGCCAGTCGCCCTCCGGCCGCGCGGCGGACAGCGCGTCCCGGACCTCGGCGACGTCGAATCCGGCCTCGCTCCTGCGGGCGACGGTGAAGCGCAGCAGCCGCTCGGCGGGGTCGAGGTGCCAGGAGGTGATCTCCTGCCCGTACAGCTCGCTGCCGTGCACCCGCGCCAGCACGGTGGGCAGCCGGTCGGCCGGAACGGTGTCGTCGGCCAGTAGCGTGGGCGCGCCGGCCGTCCGCTGGGCGGGGAGGACGGTGCCGTCCGCGGCCGCCAGGTGCACGGGGCCGTCGCCCGCCACGTCCAGCTCCACCAGGTCGGTGCGGGGCGCGGGCGTCGGGTTGAGCAGCAGATGCGCATCGTGCGGGACCTGCGCGGTCAGCCGCTTGCCGACCATGTCCCGCACCGCCAGGCCCAGTTGTTCGGCCTCCGCGATGCGTGCCGCGACCTGCTGCGCGGTCTCGTCGCAGCCGCAGCCGGTGACGGAGTCGTGGCAGGAGACCTCGATCAGGCGATGCCAGGCCATCTCCAGGAAGCGCTGTGCCGCGTCGTCGAGCCACAGCGCGGCCGGCGGCTCGGCGTACCGCTCCACGGCGCGTTCGGCGCGGGCCATGGCCTGCTTGAGCGGGGCGCGCGCGGAGAGGACGCCGGGCAGGATGTTGGCCCGCGCGTGGCTGCGCAGTTCGCCGTGCACGGCCCGCAGGCCCGCCGTGCCGGCGGGCTGCGCGGCGAAGTACTCGGCCATGGTCGCCAGCCGCAGCCGGACCCCGCCCTGGGCCGGCTGCCGCCGGTTGTGCCGCTCCAGCAGGTCGGCCAGATCCGCGGCGGGCGCGGTGTGGTCCGAGCCGTACATCGCCAGCATCGGGGAGCCGTCCGGGCGCCAGGCGCGGAGCGCCTCGGCGACGGCGCCGGCCTGCTCGGCGACCCGTGCCGGGTCGTCGAACAGGCCCGCCGCGCTGCCGTATCCGCCCGCGGCCAGGTACTCGGTACGGACGGCCGTACCGTCGGGCGCGGTCCAGGCGAAGACGTGGCTGTCCACGGAGGCCGGGACGCCGCGCCACACACAGGCGTGTTCGAGCCCGGCTCCGCGCAGGATCTGCGGCATCTGGGCGCAGTGCCCGAACATGTCGGGCAGATAGCCGACCGGAAGCGACCCGCCCAGCTCCTGGCTGCGGCGCAGCCCGAGTTCGAGGTTGCGGACGATGTTCTCGCCGGAGCAGAGGAACTCGTCCAGCAGGATCTGCCACGGTCCGACGGCAAGCCGGCCCGCGGAGACCAGTGCCGCCAGCCGTGCGCGCCGCTCGGGCCGGACCTCCAGGTAGTCGTCCACCGCGACGGCCTGCCCGTCGAGGGTGAAGCGCTGCCGCGGGTCGTTCTCCATGCGCTCCAGCACCTCGTCCAGCAGCCCGATGAGCTGGAGGCGGAACTGCTGGAAGGGCAGGTACCACTCCCGGTCCCAGTGGGTGTGCGGCACGATGACGAGTTCGTCCGTGCCCTGTTGTGTGACGCTCATGCGGTTGCTGCCTCTCCTTCGGAGGGGAGCCGGTGGTGGGCCGCGTACGCCGCGACGGCGCGCTGCGCGGTGGTCAGGTCCTGCAGCGCGCCCTCGGTCCCGGTCCGCGGCGGGGTACCCTCGGTGACCATCGCGTGGAAGGCGGCCAGCTCCTCCTCGAACGCCTCGGTCACCGAGCGGTGTTCGGCGCGCCGCTCGGTGTGCGGCCCCTCCCCCGGGGCTCTGGAGGTCTCGGTCAGCAGGGTCGGCGCGTTCATCAGATACGGCGAGGGGAAGGCCAGTTCCAGGGTGCCGCTCTCGTGGTGGACGGCGAAGGTCTCCCGGTAGGCGGCGTGCCCGGGCAGGAAGTGCCAGCGGATCGCGTAGCGGGCGCCGCCGGGCAGCCGCCCCGACAGTTCGACGGAGCCGGGGCCTTCGGCGGAGGCGCCCCACATGGCGGCCAGGTCGACGGTCTCGGGGGCGCCGGCTGCGGTCCGCAGGAGCGACAGGTCGTGGCTGATGGAGCCGATGACGATGTGGTAGAGCGAGCGCATTTCCGGGGTGGCGGCGCTGCCGAGCGCCGCGTCGGTCAGCGCGTCGTCCCGGGCCGTGAGCGCGGCCAGTTCCGCCGGGTCCGCGTCGCCGCCGGGCGCGGGCAGCCGGGCGAAGGCGAGCTGGTCGGGTCCGGTGGGGTGCAGTACGCACACCTCGGCGGACCGGACGCGGGAGGGCCCGCCGGCGTCCGCGAGCAGCGCCGCCAGCCTCCGGGTGGCCGGGTCGTACTGCTTCATGTAGCCGACCATCAGCCGCGGGCCGCGCCGCTGGGCGCGTTCGGCGTCGGCGATGCGGGCCGCCTCGGCCCGGGTGAAGGCGAGCGGCTTCTCGCACAGGACGGCGTGTCCGGCGCGCAGCGCGGCCTCGGCGGCCGGACCGTGCGAGCCGGAGGTCAGCAGCACGACGGCGTCGAATCCGCCGTCGGCGAGCAGTGCTTCGGTGCTGGTGTGCCGGTGCTCGGGCGGTACGCCGTACCTGTCCCCGAGCTCCGCGAGGGCGCTCGGGGACAGGTCGCACAGCGCGGTGATCTCGAACAGTTCGCGGCGCCGCTCCAGCAGCGGCAGATGCGCGGTGCGTGCGATGGCCCCGAGCCCGGCGACGGCGATGCGCAGTGGCCGGCCGGCGGGCGTGGCGGTGGCGGGGGTCATGAGTGCGGCCTTTCCTGACGGAGCGGTTCGGGCGGTGTCCGGTGCGGTGCCACGGGCGGCGGATCGCGCAGCAGGCTGCGCAGCAGGGCGCTGTTCGCCTTCTGCTGTGCGGCGATGCGGCCCTGGTCCATGTCCATGTCCATGTCCATGTCCGCGTCCCGGCCCTGCTCGTGGCCCGGACTCCGGCCCGGGTCCTGGTCGTGGGGTGGGGCGTCCTGCTCGACGACCAGCCAGCCGCCGTAGTCCGCCGCGCGCAGCGCTGCCAGGACGGCGGGGAGGTCGATGTCGCCCTCGCCCAGTGCGGGGAACCCGCCCGCGGCGACCACCGACCACAGGTCCCCGCCGGCGCGGCGGACCCGTTCGTGCACGGCGCGGTCCGCGTCCTTGAGGTGCACCTGGCGGATCCGGGGGCCGAACTCGGCCACCGCGGCCACCGGATCGCCGCCCGCCAGCCACCAGTGCCCGGTGTCCAGGCACAGCGAGACATCGGTGCGGGAGAGCAGCCGGCGGGTCTCCTCGGGGGTTTCCACCGCGGTGCCCAGATGCGGGTGGAAGACCGGCTCCAGCCCGCGCTCCCGGCACCGGTCCGCGGCCCGCTGCACATCCGCGGCGAAGTCTCCCCACTCCTGATCCGAACGGCCCGAACGGCCCGGGCCGTCCGGGCGGTCCGAGGGCAGCCGGTCCGGGCCGAAGGGCATGCCCGGGGCCGCGAAGCGCTCCGGGTCGGCGGGGCAGGCCAGGGTGGGGCGCGGCGCGAAGAGCGCGTCGTCGACCGGGACGGCGGTGAAGGCGTCCAGGGCCCGGTCGAGGGCGCGCAGGTCGGCGGCGAACGCGGCGGGCTCCGCGCCGTAGCGCAGATCGGCCCAGCCGCCCGCGAGGGAGAGGCCGTGCCGGGCGAGGCGACGGGCCAGCGCCTTCCCCTCGCCGAGGTAGCCGATCGGGCCGCTGTCGGTTCCCCGGTAGCCGTGGTCGCGGAAGGCGGCCAGCAGGCGGTCCGGTGGGAGCGGGTGGTCGGGGCGGTATATCCCGTAGGAGACGGGGGCGTTGGCGATGCGGACGCGCATGGGTCCCTTTCGTCGCGCCGGGTGGGCGCCCGGACGGTTCAGGTGCACAGGGCCACCACCTCGCAGGTGTGCGTCTCCAGCCGGTGGAGCCCGTCGGCGGCCGACAGCCGGACGGTGTCGCCGCGCACCACGGTGCGCCGTCCGTCGGGCCGCACGAGAACGGTGCCGTCGGCGTCGAGGGCGAGCAGCTCGTCCCCGTACCGCAGCAGCACGGCGGCGCCGGGACCGGCCGAGACGGCGGTGCGGCCCGCCGCGAGACCGGCCAGGACGTCACCGTCCGGGCTCAGCACCCAGGTGGTCGGCGCGCCGAGGGGGCGGCCCTGCTCGGGTCGGTGGAAGTCGCTGCCGCCGAGCGGGACGACCTCGTCGCGCCAGGCCCGCGCCCAGGCGAGGGGCGCCGAGTGCCGCCGGTCGGTCCAGGTGTGGTGCCAGAGTTCGGCGTGTCGGGGCCGCCGTGCGGCGAAGGGGAGTTCCCAGCCGCAGTCGTCGGCCAACGGATGGTTGACGGACAGGACGCCGCCCGCTGTCTCGGCCTGCTCCAGCCACTCTCCGGCGGGGCGGCGGAAGTCGATCCACCCGGTGTCGCCGAAGACGTTGGCGTGCCCGAGGTCGGTGGTGACCTCCTGGCCGGGCAGCAGCCGGATGCCCTGCCGGCGGGCGACGGCCGGCAGCCAGGGGTGGTGGCTGACGGTGTTGTGGTCGGTGACGGCGAGGAAGTCCAGGCCCTCGGCGGCCGCGGCGCGGGCCAGTTCGTCCGGGGTGAGGGAGCCGTCGCTGTGCACCGTGTGCGCGTGGAGATCGCCGGCCAGCCACTCCGCGCCGTCCAGGCGGGGGACGCCGCGCCGCGGGCGCCTGTCCGCTGCCGGGTGCGGGGGCGGGGTGGTGGCCGGAGGTGCGGCGGGCGCCCGGGTGCCGAGCCGTACCCGCACCGTCCAGGGCAGGCCCGGGGGCGGGATGCGGTGCAGCCGCAGCAGTACGTGCCAGGTACCGGGTTCCAGCGGGCCGGGCGGATAGCCGGGGGTGGCCCACTCCTCGGTGACGGTGAAGGTGTCGCGGGCGCCGCCCGACCAGCCGCGGAACTCTCCGTGCGGGCCGAGGAGTCCCAGGTCGAGCACGCCCGCGGCGCGCGGGTAGGAGAGGATCGCGGTGAGGGCGCCGGTACCGCCGGGCACCTCGACCGGGACGGTGCGGAGGACCTGCTGGGCGCGCTGCTCCATCGTCCAGGTGCCGTGCCGGATCTGTTCGCGTACGGTCATGACAGCGGGGCCGCTGCGGTTCCGGCTTCCGCGCGGGCGGTGAGGAGGTCTCCGTCCCGGTACAGCAGCGCCCGGTCCGCGCGTGGCAGGGCCCAGCCCCGGGCGCCGGGCGCCGGCTCGCGCTCCTCGGGGACGACGACCTGCACGCTGGTGCCGTCCTCGGGCTCCAGGGTGACCAACTGGGCGCTGCCGAGGTTCTCCACGACCGAGACGGTGCCGCCCACCGCACCGTCCACCGCGCGGTCGGACCAGCTCAGGTACTCGGGGCGGATGCCGTAGACGACCTCCTCGCCCGCTGCGGCCAGCGCGGCGGCCTCGTCGGGCACCGGCAGCTCGCCGCCCGCCACCCGTACGGTCCCCTCCCCGGTGACCCGGCCCGCCAGCAGGTTCATGGGGGTCGATCCGATGAACGAGGCGACGAAGGTGCTGGCGGGGCGGCGGAAGACCTCGGTGGGGGTGCCCACCTGGCGCAGTTCGCCGCCCTCCATCACCGCGAGGCGGTCGGCCATGGCCAGCGCCTCGGCCTGGTCGTGGGTGACGAAGACGGTGGTCACGCCCAGTTCCCGCTGGAGCTTCTTGAGGAAGGTGCGGGCCTCCAGGCGCATCCGCGCGTCCAGGTTGGACAGCGGCTCGTCGAAGAGGAAGACCTGCGGATGGCAGGCCATGGCGCGGGCGAGCGCGGCCCGCTGCTGCTGGCCGCCGGAGAGCTGGCCCGGCCGGCGCTCCGAGAGGTGGCCGAGGCCGAGTTCCTCGGCGGTCCGCCGGGCCTTGGCAGCGCGTTCGGCCCGGCCCACCTTCTTGATCTTCAGCGGGTAGCCGATGTTCTCCTCGACGGTCATGTGCGGGAAGAGGGCGTAGTCCTGGAAGACCATGGCGATGTCCCGGTCGCCCGGCTGCAGTTCCGTGACGTCGCGCGTGCCGATCCGGACGGTGCCGCCGCTGGCGGCCTCCAGTCCCGCGATGGTGCGCAGCAGGGTGGATTTGCCGCAGCCGGAAGGACCCAGGAGGGCGAAGAACTCGCCGTCCCGGACGGTCAGGTCCAGGTCGTGCAGGGCCCGCACGCCACCGGGGTAGACCTTGGCGAGCCGGTCGAGGGTGATGTCTGCCATCAGGCCTTGATCCCTCCGTGGAAGCGGAAGCCGTAGCGGCGGCTGACGAAGAGGAACATCAGCACGACCGGCAGCGAGTAGAGCAGGGAGAAGGTGGAGATCAGCGCGAGGTCGGGCTGGCCACCCTCGGTGTAGAAGGTGTACATGACCACCGCGGCGGGCGATTTGTCGGGCGAGCGCAGCAGCAGGAAGGGAATGAGGAAGTTGCCCCACACCTGGGCGACCGTCCACACCCCGACTGTGGCGAGTCCCGGCCGGACCACCGGCACGACGATGTCCTTCATGACGCGCAGCGGAGAGGCGCCGAAGACCCGCGCGGACTCTTCGTAGGAGCGCGGCGTGGTGTCCATGAAGTCCTTGAGGATGAAGATCGCCGCGGGCAGCAGGCCGCCGGTGAGGACGAGGACGACCCCGAGGTAGGAGTCGACCAGGTCGAGTTCGGCGGCGAGCAGGAAGATCGGCACCATCGCCGCGGTGCCGGTGACGATGGAGGACAGCAGCAGCAGCGCGTACAGCAGCCCGTCCCGGCCGCGGATGTGCACCCGGCTGAGCGCGTAGGCGGCCAGCGCGGAGAGCCCGACGACGAGCACGGCGCTGCCGACGGCCAGGATCAGCGAACTGGCCAGGGAGTTCACGGCGTTGGGGTTGTCCCAGAGCCGTTCGAAGTTGGCGAGGGTGAAGTCGGGCAGCGAGACGGTGATGCCCGGGTGCTTGTCGAAGGGGGCGCTGGCCAGCCACAGCATGGGCAGCGCGAAGAACGCGAGGGTGAGGGCGACCAGGAGGTAGACGCCGACGCCGCGCAGCAGTGCGGCGGCTGGGTTCGCCGGGGTTCTCACGCTGACTCCTCCAGTTCGCTGCCGTGGGCGCCTTCGGCGGATGCTCCGCGTGCGGTCCGGGTCTTCTTCTTGCGGTTCTTCTGGCCGAGCAGCCGCAGGTAGATCACCGCCACCACCAGGTTGATCAGCAGCATCAGGAAGGAGAGCGCGGCGCCGTAGCCCAGCTCTCCGCTGCCGAGCGCCGTCTTGTAGATGTGCACGGGCAGCGTCTCGGTCTGCCCGTCGGGGCCGCCGGCCGTGATGAGGAACGGAGTGAAGTCGTTGAACGTCCACAGGCTGATCAGCAGCAGGTTCGTCAGGATGTGGCCGCGGATGCGCGGGAAGACGACGTCGCGCAGTTGCTGGAATCCGCTCGCCCCGGCCAGCCGCGCGGTCTCCAGATGGGAGGCGGGCACGTTCCCGAGGGCCGCGCTGTAGAGCATCATCGAGAAGGCGCTGCCGCGCCAGATGTTGTAGACGATGATCGACAGCATCGGGTGGTCGAGCAGCCAGGCGGCGCCGGGCGTGCGGAGCAGTTCGTTGAGGGTGCCGCCGTCCCGGTCGAGGAAGGCGATCCACAGGAAGGCGACGACCGAACTGGGCAGGATCCAGGCGAGCATCACCAGCGCTTCGAGCGTCGTCCTGAGCCATCCGCTGCGCTCGCGCATCCACCAGGCGAGCGCGAAGCCGAGTCCGGCCTGGCCGATGACGGCGGAGCCGAGGACGAAGAGCAGGGTGAGCCGGAGCGAGTGCAGGAAGCTCTCGTCACCCAGCGCCTTGGTGATGTTGTCGAATCCGACGAAGCTGGGGTCGATGGCGGGGATTCCGGTCAGCCGGTAGTCGGTGGCGCCCAGGTAGAGCGTCCAGACGGCGGGCAGCACCAGGAACAGGGCGATCAGCACCAGCGCCGGCGCGACGAAGGCGGCGGCCCGGCGGCGGCCGAGTCCGGCCGCGTCCCGCTCCGACTCGCGTCCCCCCGCTTCGTGCGGGCCGCGGTCCGCCGCCGGAGCGGCCTGTTCAGCCGATGATGTGGTCGCTGCCACCGAGCACCTCCTCCAGATCCTTGCGGTAGGCCTGTGCGACGTGGTCGGGCTCCTGGCCCGCCACCACCCGGGCCGTCGCCTCCTGGAGCGCGAGGGAGACGGCGGTGTAGGCGGCGAGCGGGGGCCGGAAGCTGGTGACGGGCAGCGCCTTCTCGGCGCAGAACCGGAGCATGGGGTCCTTCTCCAGGACCGTGTCGTTGACGTCGTCCCGCTCGGTGATCATGGCGGCGTCCCCGAGTCGCGCCCGCAGTGCGCGCGCCGAGTGCAGCGCGGTCAACAGGGCGAACGCCTGCCGGGGATGGCGGGTGTTCGGGTTGAGCACGTGCACGGCGCCGCCGGAGAGGCTGACGTGGTCCCGGCCGCCGATGCCCTCGTGCCGCGCCCGGGCGGGCACCAGGGCATAGCCGACATCGTTGTCACGCCGCTTCATGGGGGCCGTTCCGGTACCGGGGGAGATCACGTCCCGCCAGAAGTAGTCGCCCTCGGCCAGGATGCCCAGCCTGCCCTCCGCGAACTGCTCGAAGGACTTGTCCCGGCCCTTGGCCTCCTGCTGGAGCCGCGGGTCGCCCAGTCCGTGCCGGTAGACGTCCCGGTAGAAGCCGAGCACAGCGCGGAGCTCCGGGGTGTCGCCGTACCAGCGGTCCCCCTTGGCGATCCGGCCGCCGGCTCCGGTGAGCAGCGGGAGCACGCCCTGCATGGTGGTGGCCTCGCCCATCGCGGTACCCGCGTCGATCTGGAGCGGGGTGACGCCGTCGAGGCGCTTGAGCGTGCGGGCCGCGTCGAGGATGTCCTGCCAGCCGGCCGGCTGCCAGTCGGCGGGGAGTCCGGCCCTGCGGAAGAGCGGTTTGTGGAAGTAGAGGACCCGCGCGTCGGTGCCTGCGGGTATGCCGTAGAGCTGTCCCTCGAAACGGGCCAGAGAGCGCACCTTCGGGCTGATCTGCCGCCAGCCGGACCAGTCGGCCACGCCGGTCCCGGCCACCTCGTGCAGCGGTCTGATGTACTCGGCCTGCGCGAACTCGCCCAGCCAGATGCCGTCCAGCGCCATCACGTCCGGCCCCGCCTGCGCCTTCAGGTCGAGGGCCAGCTTGGTCTTGTACTGCTCGTCGTCCACGCCGCTGGGCTGGAACTCCACCCGTACGTCGACGCCTTCGGCGCGCTGCTGGGCGACGAAGCGGGGTATGACCCAGCGTTCGATCCACTCGGCCTCGTCGGCGTTCTTACCGCCCGCGACGGCGTTGGTGGCGACGCTGAGCGCTATCGCACCGTCCCCGCCCTCGCCCCCGCGTGGATCGAGCGGGCTCCCGCAGCCTGCGAGTGTCGCCGAGCCAGCTCCGAGGACGGCGGCGGTCAGCGCGGTTCTCCGCGCGACAACTCCCATCCGGGCCCCTCCTTGCGTCCTTGCGCCAGAGATCGTGCCCGGAAGAGTGGCACGGTGCCCGGATGACGTAAAGAGCTGTTGTCCTTACATTTACATCACGTACACAGCGCCCGGTGGCCGGCCGCCTCGGAAGGGGCGGCTCAGCGCGGAGAGCGCCGGGTGGCCCCGGCGGTGATGCGCCAGGCCGCGTACAGAAAGGCGATCAGCGCCACGAAGATGCCGATGACCAGGAGGTAGAACAGCCCCTCCACGATGGAGCCGAAAACCCCCAGCAGGATCGCCACCGCGACCAGGAACAGGAACAGGAACATCGCGACCTCCCCGTCTCAGCGGCGCGCGAGGCGGCGCTCGCCACCCGCACCCGGGGTGTACTCGATCTCGTAGTGGGCGAAGACGGAGGGCTCGTCCCCGGCCGGCAACACGTCGTCCGTGCCGATGGAGGGGGCATCCTTGACCTGGCCCCTGGGGTACCGGACCTTCAGATACCCCGGCCCCACGGTGGCTCCCGCCAGCGGGACGAAGACCAGCCGGTGCCGGGTGGGCATACCGACGGTCACGGTGGCGAAGGAGGGCTGGTCGGTGGCGGTATCCACGTACACCGACTCCAGCGGGCCGATCCTGCTGCCGCCCGCGTCCACCACGTCGTGCCCGCGCCACTCCCGGATGTCGTCCGGCTCGAACATCTCTTCCTCCCATGTCGGGGGCCTGCTTCCATGGTGGCACCGGATCCCCCGGCGCTCGCGGCAGCGCGCCGAGCGGCGGCACGCGCCCCCTACCGCCCGGCCACGGACGGTGACCGCGGGTCGGCCGCCGCGGTCGCCGCGGCAGCCCGGCCGGACCCCCGGGAGCGCCGCCCCGCCCCGGAGCGGCTCGGCGCCCCCGCTCACCCCCGCAGGGCGGGCGTCCGCGCGGGGCGGCGGGTGACCTCCAGGCGGACTCCTGCGAAGAGGGGGGCCGGGGGGATCCCGTCGAGGACGGACCGGCGGAAGCACATCGGGACACCGTCGCCGCGACATCGGACCCCCTTCGGAGCACCGCCGGTCGCAATCGCGTAGCCGCACTCCCGGCCGGGCTCGGCGGTGGGCCCACCGTGGGGCGGCTCCGGGAGCAGACGCGCCGGTGGAGACGTGAAAGTTCGAGTTTCAATCGCATGACCGAATCCGGTCAGCGTTCAATTCCCGCCGTTACGGCTGGAAACCAGCGGAAGAAAGCAGCAACCTCCGCCCCTCCAGGACGAGTTCACCTATCGTTCACCTTCGACGTGCGGGTTCGTCACACCCTGTGGGTGACGATGGAATCGGCCCAGCTCGGAGCAGTGGACCGGAGGACGACGATGCGACGCCACATGACCGCCGCCAAGGCGTGCCTCTCGGCCCTCGTCCTGCTCCTGTCCGTCCTGCTGGCCGCCGAAGGCACCGGCGCCCTCCTCGCCGCGCCGAGCGGACCGGCGGCACCCATCGCCACCGCCGAGGACGTCTCCCCCTCCGCGGGGCACGAGACCGAGCACGGTGCGGCCGACTGCCACCCGCGTCGCACCGTCCGGCACCCGGGCGCACCGCCCGCCCCCGGTGAGCGTCCGCCGCACGCGTGCGCCCCGCGGCTCGGCCCCCCGGCCGCCGCGAAGCGGATCGCACTGCCCGGCAACGGAAGCGCCGGCATGCCGTGGCGCAGATCCGTCGAGGTCCCCGTACTGCACCAGGTGCTGCTGCACTGATACGGCCGCGGCAGCAGCCCGCCGCCGTCCGTGACCGGCCGGTGAGCGGCGCGCGCCGCCGCGGGGCGCGGCCCCGCCGACCCCCGTACGCAGCCTCCGTACCGCGATCCGCGCGCAGCCCCCGCTGCCCGTTCCCGGACCGGGGCCCCGTACGCCGATCCCGTACGCACCTGAACGCAAGGTATCCCTGATGCGCTCTCTCATCCCGCACGCACGCTCCTTCTCCGCACGGATCAGCGATCGCGACGACGAACGCGAGAGCTACGGCAGGCTGGCGCAGGGCCAGTCCCCCGAAGCCCTCTTCATCTCCTGCTCCGACTCGCGGGTGCAGCCCGCCGTGTTCACCGGCGCCCGCCCCGGGCAGCTCTTCGAACTGCGCACCGCGGGCAACGCCGTGCCGCCCTACACCGGAGCCGAACGCCCCAGCGGCGAATCGGCCACCATCGAGTACGCGGTCCGGGTACTGGAGGTGCCCGAGATCGTGGTGTGCGGGCACTCGCACTGCGGCGCGGTCGGCGCCCTGGTGCGCGGTGAGGACCTGGCGGCCGTGCCGGCCGTGCACGGCTGGCTGACCGCCCAACTGCAATCCTCCGCCGAGCTGGCCCCCGACGACGAGGCCCGCACGCAACCCGACGTGGCCGCAGCCGTGCAGCGCCATGTACGCGCCCAGTTGGCCCGGCTGCGCGACCATCCCTGCGTCGCCGAGCGCGAGGCCGCCGGGCTGCTGCGGCTGCGCGGCTGGTTCTACGGCATCGACACCGGTCTGATACTCCAACTCGACACGCGTCTCGACGCGTTCCTCCCGCTGTGAGAGGCGGCGTCATGACGCACTCCGAGAACTCCGAGAACAGCAGTGTGCAGAATCCGGGCGGCGCACGTGCCGTGCTTCCCCTGCCCGACCGGAGCACCCTGCGGGCGGACTTCACCGCCTCGCTGGTCGTCTTCCTCGTCGCCGTGCCGCTGTGCGTGGGCATCGCCGTAGCCTCCGGCGTACCGGCCGAACTCGGGCTGGTCACCGGCATCGTGGGCGGTCTGGTCACCGGGTTCCTGCCCGGCAGCAGTCTCCAGGTCAGCGGCCCCGCCGCCGGGCTGACGGTGCTGGTGTACGAGGCCGTGCAGACCTACGGCATCGGCGCGCTCGGCGTCCTGGTCCTGCTGGCGGGGCTGCTGCAACTGCTGATGGGCGTGCTCCGGCTGGGCCGCTGGTTCCGCGCCATCTCCGTCTCCGTCGTGCAGGGGATGCTCGCGGGCATCGGCCTGGTGCTGATCGCCGGTCAGCTCTACGCGCTGGCCGACGCCGAGGCACCCGCGAGCGGTCCGGAGAAGATCCTGGGCCTGGGCGGGCTGGTGCTGGACACCGCAGGCGACAGCACCGCCGCGACCGCCCTGGCGATCGGGGCCGGGACGGTGGCCGTCCTGCTGCTGTGGCCGAAGTGGCGGCCAGCGGCGCGGGTGCTGCCCGCGCCGCTGGCGGCGGTGCTGCTGGCCACGGCGGCGACTGCGGTGTTCGACCTGCCCGTCGCCCGCGTCGAGGTGCAGGGTCTGCTGGACTCCGTCCAGCCTCCGGGCCTGGACGAGTTCGGCGGCCTCGCCTCGTTCGGCATGCTGGGCACGGTGCTCGCGTTCACCCTGATCGCCTCGGCCGAGTCGCTGTTCAGCGCGGCAGCCGTCGACCGGCTGCACGACGGTCCGCGCACCGACTACAACAAGGAGCTGATGGCCCAGGGCGCCGGGAACACCGTGTGCGGGGCGCTGGGCGCGCTGCCGATGACGGCGGTCATCGTCCGCAGCTCGGCCAACGTCCACGCCGGGGCCAGGACGAAGGTCTCCCGGGTGCTGCACGGCCTGTGGCTGCTGCTGTTCGCGGCCGCATTCCCCGCTGCGCTCGGCATGATCCCGCTCTCCGCGCTGGCGGGCGTCCTGGTGCACGCGGGCTGGAAGCTGATCCCGCTCCGCGACCTGGGGCCGATGTGGCGGGAGCACCGCGCGGAGGTGGTGGTGCTGGCCGTCACGGCGCTGGCCATCGTGCTGACCAACATGTTCGAAGGGGTGCTGCTGGGGCTGCTGATGGCCGTCGTGAAGACCGCCTGGGAGACCTCCCACGTCCACGTCGAGACGGAGGACCCAGGCGCCGGACGGCCGCTGCGGGTCACGGTGCTGGGAAACGCCACTTTCCTGCGGCTGCCCAAACTGCAGGACCAGTTGGAGGCGCTGCCGGCCGACCGGCGCGTCGAACTGTGCCTGGAGAAGCTCCGGCACATGGACCACGCCTGCGGGCTCGCCCTGTCCACCTGGGAGGAGCAGCACAACAAGGCCGCCGCACGCGGCGGTGCCGCCGGGTCCGGTGCCGGGGAGCAGCACGGGGAGCAGCACGGGGAGGGCGCTTCTAGCATGATCCGATGACACGATTCGAGGGATACGCGGCGCTGGTGACCGGCGCCGGACAGGGCATCGGAGCGGCCGTCGCACGCCGGCTCGCCGCCGAAGGCGCACAGGTCCTGGTCACCGACCGGGATCCGGACCGCGCCGAGCGGATCGCCGCGGACATCCGCGGCAGCGGCGGCCGGGCCGCGTCCCGCGGCTGCGACGTGACGGACGCCTCGGCGGCGCAGGCAACGGCCGACCGCGCCGCCGAGGTGTTCGGAGGACTCGACGTCCTGGTCAACAACGCCTACGCCTGCCACCGCGATCCGGCCCGCTTCGAGGACTGGCAGGAAGCGTCCTGGTACGAGGACTTCGAGGTCACCCTGCACGGGGCGGCGCGGTGCACCCGTGCCGCACTGCCCCTGCTGGCCGCGGCCGAGGGGCGGGGTGCCGTCGTCAACGTGGGCTCGGTCAACGCGGAGCGGCACTTCGGGGAGCACGCCTACAGCGCCGCCAAGGCCGGGCTGGCCTCCCTCACCCGCACCCTGGCCGTCGAGTCGGCGCCGCGCGGGGTGCGGGTCAACCTGGTCGAGCCCGGCACGGTGCGCACCGACGTGTGGCGGGAGCGGGCCGAGATGCTGGAGCGCGTCACCGCACACTATCCCCTCGGCCGGGTGGGCGAGCCGTCGGACATCGCCGCAGCCGTGGCGTTCCTGGCCTCCCGGGACGCGGCCTGGATCACCGGGGTCAGCCTCCCGGTGGACGGCGGACTGCTGGTGTCCAACCTCGCGATGAACCGCACCATGGCGCAGCCCTGACCGGCCGCCACCCGGCCCGGACGGCGCCGGTCTCGCCCGGTCCGGGTCCGGGCGCGCGGACTCACTCCTCGGCGCGCCGCGCGAGCTGCCGCGCGTACCCGGCCATCGAGCGCTGATAGCGCGGCAGATGCGGGGCGAGCGCCGTCAGCAGGAGGGGCACCGCCTCGCGGGAGCGGCCGAGGTCGGTGAGGGCCAGCGCGAGAACGGCACGCACAGCGTCCTCCAGCGCGACGACCTCGGCCCTCTCGTGCGCCCCGCCCGCACGGTCGGTGCCGTCGGTGCCGTCCGCGCCGTCCGTCCCGATGTCGCGCTCCAGTTCGGCCCGCAGCAGCGCGACGCTCTCGCCGGGCCGGTCCAGATTGCGCAGCGAGCTGGCGAGCTGGATGACGGCACGGCGGCGGCGCACCCCGGTCAGTCCACCGTGCAGCGCCTCCCGGTAGAGCGGGACGGCCCGCTCCGGGAGGCCCGTGGAATCGAAGGCGCAGGCCCGTTCGAAGGCGGCCTGCGGGCTCCCCGCGGGCAGTTCGCCGGCCAGCTCCCCGACCGCGGCGCGGAACCCGTCCGCTCCGCGCTCGGCCACCAGCGCGTCCATCCGCGCCCAGGTGTCGGCCACCCGCCGCTCCCAGTCGGCGCCGTCCCCGCTCGTACCGCCCGCGTCCTGTCCGTTCACGGCGTCAGCTTCACACGCCGGGCGGCCCGCGGCCAGGGGCCGTCGGTCCGGGGCCCGCGAGGTCGGTCCGGCGGGGCCGGGTGCGGCGGGCGGAAGCGGGCCTCCGGCCGCCGCATCGGGCGCTGCCGCGGCGTCACACCGCGGCGGCGGCGTCAGACGTGCACGCCGCGGCTGCGCAGCCAGGGCAGCGGGTCGACCCCCGAACCGACGTCGGGAGTGACCCGGACCTCGAAGTGCAGGTGCGGTCCTGTGGAGTTGCCGGTGCTCCCGGACAGCCCGATCTGCTCGCCCGCGTGTACCCGGTCGCCCTGCCGGGTCTGGATCCGGGAGAGGTGCGCGTACTGGGTGTAGTAGCCGTTGGGGTGCTTGATGACGATGTGGTTGCCGAACGGCCCGCCGCCGCCGGTCCGTACGACGGTCCCGGCACCGACGGCCCGCACCGGAGTGCCGGTGCCGACGGCGAAGTCCTGGCCGGTGTGGCTGTGGGCCCAGCGCTTGCCCGCCGAGGCGAAGCCCGCCGACAGCGTGTAACCCTCGACCGGGGCCACCCACTTCGCTTCCTCGCCGTCGGAGCGGAGCGCGGCACGGGTGATCGGCCCGGCGGCGCGTGCGACCCTCTCCTCCCGTGCCTCCCGGACCCGCTCGCCGGCCTGGTTCAGCCGCTGTTCGACGGCACGCTGCGCGCGCCGCCGCCGGTCGGCCTCGGCCTTCAGCTCGCCCAGCACCGTTTGCCGGTGCGCCCGCTGCCGGTCCAGCTGCCGCTGGACCGTCTCCGTGGTGCGCAGCAGCCGGTGGAAGGCGTGGTCGCCCTGGTGCTGGGCACGGAGCTGGTCGAAGAGCGTGTCCGGCGATCCGACGGTCAGCAGCCGGGTGGCGGGGGCCCAGCCGCCCTGCTGGTACTGCTTGCGGGCGACGGCGCCGAGCTGCCGGTGCAGCCGCCGCAGCCGGTGCTCTCCTCTGCTGACGGCGCGTTCGGCCCGGGCGACCGCCGCGCGCTGGGCCGCCACCTTGCGGGTGGCGGCCTCGTAGCGGGCGGCGGCGGCCGCGGCCTCCCGGTAGAGCGCGGGCAGTGGCCGCGCGGCCTCGGCGACGCCCTTCGCGGGGGCGGTTCCCGCGGCCTGCGGCGTGCCTCCGGCGAGTACCGCGGCACACACCAGTGCGGCCAGCGGAGCCGCCGCCCGTCTCTTTCGTACGGCCTCATTCATGGCACGATCGTGCGGCCGGGAACCGCGTGGAGGCCGGTTGGCGAGCGCGGCGCGCGGGCAGCTTGAGCCGTTCGCCGCAGCGGTCTGTCCTCAGGACGGGTGCTTTCCCGCCCGGCGTGCGAGTGCGTCAGTCGTGCCGGGCGACTGCCCGGCCGGGGCCGGGAGCCGCGCCGCCGCCCTCCCCGGGCCGGGGCCGCAGCAGCAGCCAGGCCAGGACGGCGGCGACCGCGAGCAGTGCGGCACCGGCCAGCCCGGCGGCCTGGACGCCGACGGTGAAGGCGGACCTGGCCTCGGCGACCAGCACCCTGCCGGGCTCACCACCCAGGTGCGCGGCGGCGGCGAGCGCGTTGCCGAGCGTCTCGCGGGCCGTCTCCAGCGCGGCGGCCGGTACGCCGTCGACCGGGTCGAGGCGCATCCGGTACACGGAGGTGAGCACGCTGCCCAGCACGGCCACGCCGAGGGCCCCCAGCTCGATGCCGGTCTCGGAGACGGCGGAGGCGGCCCCCGCGCGCTCGGGCGGGACGGCGGCCAGGACCATGCTGTTGGTCAGCGTCATCACCGTGCCCACACCCAGGCTGACCAGGCAGAAGGCCAGGACGACCAGGGCCGCTCCGGGGCCGGGCGGCAGTGCCTTCAGCACCGCGGATCCCGCGGCCGAGGTCGCCAGCCCTGCGCTGGGCAGGTCGGAGCGGCCCGGCGAGGGATTTTTGGTCTCGGGTACCAGCAGCGCCCGCCATGCGCTGCGCGGAGACCGGCTCAGCCGGCTCCGCCGCTGCCGAAGGATCCGCTCTTGCCGGGCTCCCATTTCTTGCGCGTCGGTGGTTCGCCCGGATGGTGCTCGCGGTCGCCCTGGTCGTGCACCCCGCTGTGCGGCAGCCGACGGATCCCGTCGCGCGGCATCTCGTCCGGCTCGCGGTTCTCCGTGATCTCCTCGACCGGGCCGCTGTCGGGCAGGTGCGGCTGCTGGTCGGGCTCCGGGAGTTCGGGCTCACGGCTCTTGATCCGGATGCCGAGCCAGACGGCGCCGATCAACGCGGCCACGATCAGCAGCCCGATGAGCCCGGGCACCAAGCCCACCAGGTGATCGCGGGCGGCGAGGTCCGTCGCCGTTCCGAGGACGTCCGCGTTCATGTACTCAGCCCCCTTCGGCTCGCGGTGTCGCCCCACGGGGTTTCCGCAGCCGTCGGGCCGGAAACCTCGCTCTGGGGCGAGCACCCGGCCGCGCCGCGCTCAGTCGCCGTCCTGCGCGCTCGCGGCGGTGCGGCCGTTGACCGCGCGCACCCCCGGCACCGCCACCAGCTCGCCCACCAGTTCCGGCACCGAGCCCGGCCCGGAGACCGCGAGGGTCAGCCGCGCCAGATCCGGTTGCCGCTCGTCCATCTGCTCGACGTTGGTCTCGGTCACCGCGAACCCCCGATCGGTGCACAGCTCCAGCACCGTGCGCAGCACGCCCCTCCCCTCCTGGTAGGTGAGCCGCAGATGGCCGGGCTCCACGCCCGGCAACCGATCGCTGATCTTGGTGAAGCCCCACACCGTGAGGAAGTGCATCGCCACGACTGCCACGGCCAGCAGCGGCAGACCCGCGCCGCAGGCCATCCCGACCGCGGCCGAGACCCACACGATCGCCGCGGTCGTCAGCCCGCGCACCACGTCGCGGCGCAGGAAGATGACCCCGGCACCGAGGAACCCGACGCCCGAGACCACCTGCGCCGCGATCCGGGACGGGTCGAAGGAGACGTCCTCCATCCCCATCAGATCGGCGAAGCCGTACTTGCTGACCAGCATGAAGAGCGCGGCACCGATGCCCACCAGCGCATGGGTGCGCAGTCCCGCGCTCTTGCGCTTGGCCCGCCTCTCCAGCCCGATCAGCGAGGTCAGGACGAAGGCGAGGGCGAGGTCGGCGAACTGCGGCCAGCCCTGGCCCGTCGAGGAGAAGAACGCGTCGTTCATGTCCGAGGTCTCACCGCTTCACATGGTCCGTCCGGGCAGGCGGCCCGCAGACGGCGACGGACGGGCGGCGCCCCGCACCGCGCCCGTCTCCGTCCCCGTATCCGTCTCCGTCTCCGTCTCCGTCTCCGTCTCCGTCTCCGTCTCCGTCTCCGTCAGGGTCCGACTGCCCGTGTTCCTGTGTTCCTGGTTCCTGGGTCCCTGAAGAAGTTTTCCGATTTTCTCCGTTTGGCACCTGTTTCGCCCCGTTTCACCGTTTCGTTGCGCGACGCGTGGGGACCCGCTCCGGTGAGCCGACCTCGGAGGTGATCCCACGTGCAGCAGGACCAGACGACCCGTGACGAGAACGCCCGGGAAACCCGCCGCCCGACAGTGCACGTCTCGCGGACGGCGAGCCGCCCGGACGGCCCCATGAGCTACGGGCCGCGCTCCTCCCGCGGCGACGGGGACCCGGAATCGCACATCTTCCGCGGCGAGGACTGAGCCCGCTCCGACCGGGCCGGGACGGTGCCGGCCCCGGGCCGCCACGCGGCACCCGGGGCCGCCCGGGTACCCGTACCCGCCCGCCGCACTCCGCCCGGATGCCGGACCGGCCGGGCGGAGGACCGCACCCCGGCGACGGGCGGCCGCGCAGCCGGACGGCAGCCGTCGACGCCGACCAGGTCGAAGGGCGCCCAGCCGACGGGCCCCCAGGAGCCGGAGGCGTAGGTGACCCGCCCGCCGAAGTGTCCGGATCGCCGCCGCGGCCCGGGCGAGAAACGCGTGGAGCCGTTCGGGCACCGGCCCCGGCGAGGCGCCGAGCTCGTCGTCGACGCTCTCGACACGGCACACGGCACACGCCTGGGGCGGATCTGAGCCCGGCTGCGTGGTGCACAGCGATCGCGGCAGTGCAGACACGACCGCCCAGCTCCGGCCGCAAATGGGGAAGTCGGGACTGCGGCAGGGCTGCGGACGCACCGGATCACGCTTCGACAACGCCGCCGCGGAAAGCTTCTGGTCCCTGCTCGAAGAGGAGATCGGCGCCTGGTGACCCCCGTGCGGGTGGTCAGGACTGTGGGTGCGGTCGTTGCTGGGGCGTCGGGGTGGTGTTTGCGGGAATACGGGAGGGGGTGTGTCGCTCTTCGGAGGCGCGGTTGGGGGGTCGGTAGCGTACTGGGGGGTGCGGGTGTCGGCCCGGTGTTGCCGGTGGTCGCTGCGATGCGGCACTGGGCGCTTTTGGGCGCATGTCGAAGCGTGAAATCGGGGTTGTGGAGGCAGCCGTGGCGGAGTCGCAGGACGACGGGCGGCTCGCGGGGCGCTTGGCGGCCCTCGCCGCGCTGGGGTTCGTGCTGGTCATTCCGCCGTTGCTGGCGCGGTTCGACCGGGTGGACCGGGTTTTCGGCGTACCGGTTCTGTGGGCGTACCTCTATCTCGTCTGGGTGGTCGTGATCGGCCTGGTCGCCGCCGTGTGCGCCAGGTCCCGGTAGCACTGTGCTCCGGACCGAGGTCATCGTCGCGATTTCGGTGGCGTATCTGGGTCTGCTCTTCGGAGTGGCCTTCTACGCCGACCGGCGGGCGGATGCCGGGCGGAGTCTGATCAACAACGCTACGGTCTACGCGCTGTCGCTCGCGGTGTACGAGACGGCGTGGGCCCTTTACGGCAATGTGGGTGGGGCTGCCACGACCGGTATCGGCTTCCTGGGGGTCTATCTGGGGCCGACGCTCATGCTCGCGCTCGGCTGGCTGGTGCTGCGCAGAATCATCCGGATCAGCCGGCGGCACCGGCTGACTTCGCTGTCCGATTTCGTCTCCGCCCGCTACGGCAAGAGCGCGGTGCTGGGTGGCCTGGTGGCAGTCATCGCCGTGGTGGGGGTCGTCCCTTATATCTCGTTGCAGTTGAAGGCGATCTCCAACGCCTTCGAGATCCTTCGGCGGTATCCCGAGATCACCACTCCTTCGGAGCTCGGCCATGTCCCGCTGCTCGAGGACACCGGCTTGTATGTGACGCTGCTGCTCGCCGCGTTCACCATTCTTTTCGGTGCACGGCACCTGGACACCGCCGAGCGTCACGAGGGGATGGTGACGGCTGTCGCCTTCGAGTCCCTGGTCAAGCTCGGGGCGCTCCTGGCGGTCGGGGTCTTTGTCACGTTCTGGATGTTCAGCGGATTCGGTGATCTGTTCACTCGTGCGGCGAATGCCGACTTCACGCAACTGTTCGTTTTGGAAGGGCACGTCAGCTACGGCAGTTGGGTCTGGCTGACCGTGCTGTCGATGCTGTCGATCGTGCTGCTGCCTCGGCAGTGGCAGATCACCATTGTCGAGAACGTCGATGAGAGGCATCTCAAGCGGGGGATGTGGTTGTTCCCGCTCTATTCGCTCGCCATCACGATCTTTGTGCTTCCGCTCGCGGCCGGGGGGCTGCTGCGACTCGGCAATACCGCCGACGCCGACACCTACGTACTGACCCTGCCGATGGCCGAGGGGCAGCAGGGGCTGGCGCTGCTGGTCTTCGTCGGGGGGCTCAGCGCGGGCACGGCCATGATCACGGTCGAGACCATCGCGCTCAGCACCATGGTGTCCAACTCGCTGGTGATGCCGCTGCTGCTGCGTCCCATGTCCCGGCTTGCGTACCGGGCCGACGTCACCCGGTTGGTGCTGGGCATTCGCCGGACGGCCATCGTGCTGATCCTGCTGCTCGGGTACGCGTACTTCCGGCTCGCGGGTGAAGGGCAGGCGCTGACGGCGTTCGGCCTGGTGTCGTTCGCGGCTGTGGCACAGTTCGCGCCCGCGATTCTCGGCGGCCTGTTCTGGAAGGGCGGTACTCGCTGGGGTGTGCTGGTGGGCCTCGTCGCGGGGTTCGTCATGTGGGCTTACACCCTGCTGCTGCCGAGCTTCGCCGAGGCGGGGTTGTTGTCCGCCTCGTTCCTGCGTGACGGCCCGTTCGGTATCGAACTGCTCCGGCCCCAGCAGTTGTTCGGCCTGACGGGAATGGATCCGATCAGCCATGCGATGTTCTGGAGTGCGCTGGTGAACATCGGCGGATATGTCGGCGTCTCCCTCGTAGGCCGGCCGACGGCCGCCGAGCAGGCGCAGGCGGTGCAGTTCGTCGACATCCTCACGGAGCCTGCCGGAGGGCGCCGTCGGCAGGTCAGTGCCACGGTCGGGGCGTTGCAGTCCGTGCTGGAGCGCTTCCTGGGGCGGGAGGGCGCACAGCGGGCGGTGCGCTCCTACCCCGGAGCCGGCCCCGACTCTCCGGAGGCCAAGGCCACCCCCGATCTGATCCATCACGTGGAGGCTCAGCTCTCCGGCTCTGTCGGTGCGGCGTCCGCGCGGCTTGCGATCGACACGGTGGTCGGAGCGGAACCGGTCCGCACCGATGAAGTAATGGAGATGCTCGGCGAGGCCTCGCAGAGGGTCGAGCTGATCCGGCGACGGCTGGATTTCCTCTACGACGCGACCAGCGACATCGGCACCACCCTCGATGTGGTCCAAACGGCCGAGGAGCTGGCACGGGCAGCGGTCCCGGGCTTCGCGGACTATGTCACCGTGGATCTGGCCGAGCCGGTGCTGCGCGGCGACGAACCGGCGCTGGGCGGCGGCGACAGCAGACGGTTGCTCCGTACGGCCGTCAACGGGATCCGTGATGAGGTGCCTTTCTTCACCGTCGGTGAGGTGATCACGTTCACGCCGGCGTCGCCGTCCGCCCGCACCGTCGAGACGGGTCAGGCGATTCTGGTGCCCCGGCTGCGTGACTCCCCCGGATGGCAGACAGTTGGGCCGGAGCGGGCCGCCCGTATTCTCGACTTCGGGGCTCACTCGCTCATCACGGCGCCGCTGCCCGCCCGCGGTGTGCTCCTGGGCGTCGTCAACTTCTGGCGGTCGGAGAAACCGGAGCCCTTCGATCAGGACGACCTCTCCCTCGCGGCTGAACTGGCCACTCATGCAGCCGTGTCTCTCGACAACGCACGCCGCTACACCCGGGAACACGGTATGGCAGTGGCGCTTCAGCGGAGCCTGCTGCCGCGTGCCCTGCCCGAGCAGCACGCCGTCGAGGTGGCTTACCGCTACCTCCCCGCGCAGGAGGGGGTCGGTGGCGACTGGTTCGATGTCATCCCCTTGCCGGGCGCCCGTGTCGCGCTGGTGATGGGCGACGTCGTCGGGCACGGGCTGCACGCCGCCGCCACCATGGGACGGCTGCGCACCGCTGTGCACAACTTCTCCTCCCTCGACCCGCCTCCCGACGAACTCCTCGGTCACCTGGAAGAGCTGGTCACCCTCACCGACCAGGACGTGGTCGCGGCCGGTGACGAGACCACCATGACCGGCGCCACCTGCCTGTACGCCGTCTACGACTCCGTGACCCGTGACTGTGCGATCGCCAGGGCCGGGCACCCGACGCCCGCTCTGGCACACCCCGACGGCACGGTCGAGTATCTGGATGTGCCGTCCGGGCTGCCTCTCGGCATCGGCGGGCTGCCCTTCGAATCCGCCGAGCTGCGGCTGCCCGAGGGCAGCAGGCTCGTCATGTTCACCGATGGCCTGGTCGAACGCCGGGACCAGGACATCGACGTCGGACTCGAACAGCTCCGCGAGACTCTGAGGGGCGCGGACCAGTCCCCGGAGCAGATCTGCGACGCCGTACTCGAGGCCCTCCTCCCGGTTGTCCAGAGCGACGACATCGCGCTGCTGGTAGCCCGTACGCGAGTGCTGGGGGCGGGGCAGGTCGCACACTGGGACGTGGAGTCGGACCCGGCGGCTGTTCCCCGCGTACGCGCCGCCGTCTCCGCACAACTCACGGGGTGGGGCCTGGCGGGCCTTGCGGATACCACGGAACTGATTCTCAGCGAGCTGATCACCAACGCCATGCGCTACGGGGCCGGGCCCATCAAGGTACGGCTGCTGCGCAACCGTACCCTCACCTGCGAGGTGTACGACCAGAGCCTCACCTCGCCGCACCTGCGCTACGCGGCCACCATGGACGAGGGCGGACGGGGCCTCTTCCTCGTCTCCCAGCTCGCCGCACGCTGGGGCACCCGCTACACCAAGGACGGCAAAGTGATCTGGGCCGAGCAGACCATTTCGGTGCCCCCCGGTGGCTGACCGTCACCGCGTACGAACCGGCGCCCCTGCCCTGCCGGGCTGCGGCCGTAGGCGCTGCGTCGTCACGAAGAGCCAGGGAGGAGCCCGACTGGCCGGCTGGCCGGCGGCGCCGTATCGGCTACGCGGCGTGGGAACTGTCCGGGAACTGTCCGGGGGGCCTCGCGTTTTCACGGGGTGGGCTGTCCGGCGCCTCACGTGACGCACAGCGCGAGGATCGTCGCGTCGTCCTCGGCCTCGCGCCCCAGCAGGGTCGCGGCCAGGCAGTCGACGGCCTCCTGGGCCGAGGTGCCGCGCTCCGCGCACTCCCGGGCGGCTGCCATCAACGCTGCGACCCCCTCGTCCAGGTCCATGCCGCGGTGCTCGATGACCCCGTCCGTGTAGCAGAGCAGCAGGTCGCCCGAGTACAACCGGGTGGTGGTGAGCGGGTAGGCCGCATGCGCGGTGACCCCGAGCATCAGTCCGTGCTCCGCCTCCAGCAGCCGCGGCACCCCGTCCCGCACCAGGATCGGTGTGGGGTGCCCGGCACTGGCCCAGCGCAGCACCCGCGCCCGCGGGTGCAGATGGCCGACCACACAGGTGGCGGTGGTGTCCAGGCCGCTGTAGTAGACGACCTCGCCCAGCGCCGTGGTCAGCGCCGCCGCGTCCTGGTCGGTGTAGGCGAGTCCGGCCAGCGCCGAGCGCTGCTGCACCGCCCGGCTGGCCGCGTCCACACCGTGCCCGGAGGCGTCGCCGACGGCCAGCAGCACCCGCCCGTCGGGTAGCTCCCGGCACTTGTACCAGTCGCCGCCCACCCCAGAGTCGGAGGGCACGTAGACGGCGCCGACGGAGAGCCACGGCGCGGTGAGGACGCCCAGCGGCGGGGTGAGCGCCTGGCGGAAGGTCTCCGAGACCCGCCGGTCGACGGCCGCCTCCCGGCGCAGCCGCTCGGTCTCGGTCAGAGCCCGGCTGAGCAGCTCCTCCTGGCCGGTGACGTTCCGCGCGGTGAACAGCAGGGAATCCGGCACCCCGGCGCCCTCCGGCTCGGCGTGGCCGATCCAGCGGATCCGCCGCTCCCGCCCCGCCACCCGGAGGGTGACCTCGCGGTCCACGACCTCGCCGCCGCGCAGCAGGGCGCTCATGTCGGCGGCGAAGGCGGGCACGTCCTCCGGGACGATCCTCCGCCGCAGCTCCAGCAGCTCGGCCGTCACGTCGTCGACCGAGGTCACCGAGCGGGCCTCGCCGTCCAGACCGTGCTCCGGCTCCGCCGCGGCCCCCGGCGCGGTGGGCAGGTCCAACAGTCGGCGCAGCCCGTGCGACCAGCGCATCCGGCCGCTGACCAGGTCCCATTCCGCCCATCCCAGCCGGCTGCGCTCCTGGATGCGGTGGCTGAGCCGCACGTCGCCCACGGGTTCCCAGTTCGTCAGCAGCAGGCCCTCGTCCGGCAGCAGCACCACCGTGCCGCGCAGCCGCCCGCGCTGGAGACCGCCGTCGACGAGGTCGACGTAGTCGAGGTCGTCGACGGCGACCGGGCCGCGCCCTTCCAGGGCGGCACGGTAGACGTCGTACATCCCGCTGGCCCGGATGCCCGGCCGGGTCTGCGACAACGACCGGCCGAGCAGGCCGCGCGGGTCGCGCTCGACCCCGCTCAGTTCGAGGTGGTTGGCGCCGACGACGAGGAAATCCCGGGCCGCGCCGTCCCCCGTGTGCTGCGCCCGGAGCACCGCGGCGCTGCCCCGCAGCACGCCCAGCACCGCGGGCAGCCAGGACGGCAGCCCGGGCAGCACCGCCACCTCGGGGGTCGCCCGGTCCGCGGTACCACCGCGGCGGGGCGGTCCGCTCCCGGCGCTCCCGGCGGGCGCGGTGGGGAGACGGCGCGCCTCGGTGACACGGACGCGCGCGCGGTGCCGGGCGTGCGCCTCCGTACGCAGCGCGACCCGGTCGAGCTCCCGGAAGGCGTCTTCCGGGGTTCGGGCGACGGCTGCGGAGCCGGGGTCCGCGGAGAAGGCGTCCATATGTGCTCATTGTCGGCCTTGCCGCGGATCTTCGCCGGGTGACGGCCGGCAGCGGCCCCCGGACGGCGGCGCCCTCCGGGGCCGCGCATCCTTTCCCCCCAGCAGACGGACCGCTCGTCCGGAACCGGTCGGGCCGACGCCTGTGGGCGCCCGGGGATCCGCCGGCGCCGCACCCTAGAATCGGGAACATGACGGCAGACGAGGGGTCGGTGCGGGTCGACAGCTGGATCTGGTCCGTCCGCCTGGCGAAGACCCGTTCCCAAGCGGCGACCGCCGCCCGCGGTGGACACGTCAAGGTCAACGGTGAGCGGGCGAAGGCGGCCCACGCTCTGCGGGTGGGCGACGAAGTGCGGGTGCGGCAGGCGGGCCGGGAACGGATCGTGATCGTCAAACGGCTGCTCAAGAAGCGCGTGGGGGCCTCGGTCGCCGTCGAGTGCTATCAGGACAACAGCCCACCGCCGCCCTCCCCGGTGGAGATGCCGCTCGTCCCCCGGCGCGAACGCGGTGCCGGCCGCCCCACCAAGCGCGACCGGCGCGAACTGGACCGGCTCCGCGACGTACGGCGCGCGGTGCCCGAACCGGAGTGAGGCGCGGTTTCCCCAGCCGATGGGACGCGGTGCCCGAGCCGGACCATGCGAACGCGCGGTCTGGAGTTCGCGGATGACCGAGCGGAGCCGACGGCCGCTGGCGGGCGTGCTGGCAGCGATGGCGGTGTCCCTGACCGGGACCCGCATCTCCGCCATCGCGCTCCCCTGGTTCGTCCTGGTCACCACCGGCAGCACCGCCCGCACCGGGCTGGTGGCCCTGTGCGAGATGGCCCCCTACGTCCTGGTCAAGGCGTTCACCGGACCGCTGGTGGACCGGATCGGCCCGCGCACGGTCTCCTGGATCACCGACGTCGTCAGCGCGGCCGCGATCGCCGCCGTCGGCCTGCTGCACCTGGTGGACGTGCTCTCGTTCTGGCTGCTGCTCCTGCTCGTCGCGGTGATCGGAGCGGCCCGTGGGCCCGGTGACCTGTCGAAGGAGATCATGGTCCCGGTGGCCGCGGAACGCGCCCGGGTGCCGCTGGAGCGGGCCGCCGGACTGGCCGGGGTCACCGAGCGGCTGGCCTCCACCGTGGGCCCGGCCGCCGGCGGCGCGGTGGTGGCCCTGCTCGGTGCGCAGACCGCGCTGTTCGCCATCGCCTGCTGCTTCGCCGCGGGTTCGGTCCTCATCGTGCTGCTGCTGCCGGGCCGCCGCGCAACCGCGCCGCCCGGCTCCGGCCCCGAGGCCCGGACCGGGCCCGAGGACGGCTACTGGCGGCGGCTCGGTGCCGGCTTCCGCTTCCTGCGGCGTGATCCGCTGCTGCTCACGGTGATCGCCATGGTCGGCGTCACCAACCTCCTGGACGCTGCCTTCGCCACGCTGCTGCTGCCCGTCTGGGCCCGGGAGTCCGGCAACGGGCCCGGCGCGATCGGGCTGGCCAACAGCGCGCTGGGAATCGCCGCGGTCCTCGGCAGCCTGCTGGCCGCCGCTGTCGCGCACCGGATGCGCCGCCGCCCCGTCTTCTTCGCCGGGTTCCTGCTGGCGGGTGCGCCCAGGTTCCTGATCCTGGCCGTGGACGTACCGCTGTGGGCGGTCTTGGCGGTCTTCGCGTTCGGCGGGTTCGGGGCGGGCTTCCTCAATCCGATACTGGGGGCGCTCAACTTCGAACGGGTGCCCGGCGAGCTGAGGGGCCGGGTCAACGCGCTGGGCGACTCGCTCGCCTGGGCCGGCATCCCGCTCGGCGGCCTCCTCGCCGGAACCGCCGTCGCCTCCTTCGGCCTGGTGCCGGTGCTGTGCGCCGGCGCTGCGACCTACTTCCTCACCACGAACCTGACCGGACTGCGGCCGGAGTGGCGCGAGATGGACCGGAAGCCGTCGCGGCCCCGAAGCGCCGGCGGCCAACCCGCGGACGCGGGAGCCGGCGCCGCGCCCGACGGTCGGGGCACGGCGGCAGAGCCGGGATCGGCCGGCGACCTGACGTCCGCCCGGCCGTAGCCCGCAGCTCCGCCGCGCGGGCCCGGCTGCCGAACGGCGTACGGAAGCGGCCCGGAGCCCGCGGCGCCGGGCAGGTCACCCTCCCCCGCGGCGCGGGCCGCTCCCGGCCTCGATCCGGTCCCGGCCTCGGTCCGGTCCCGAGCTCCCATGCCGAGGGCCATGGTCGGCCCGGCGGACGTCCAGCCGGGCGGCAAAGCGCCTCGGCAGGCATGCCGGAGCGGCGGCCAGGGGACCCGGCACGCATGACGATCCTCGGTCTGCCGGACCGCATCCGCGCATGCCTGTTCGACCTGGACGGCGTGCTGACCAAGACGGCCGCCGTGCACGCCGCCGCGTGGAAGGAGATGTTCGACGCCTATCTGCGGGACCGGGACGGGCCCGGGTTCCGCCCCTTCGACCAGGTGGCGGAGTACGACGCCTATGTGGACGGGCGCCCGCGGGCCGACGGCGTACGGACCTTCCTCGCGGCGCGGGACATCCACCTCCCGGAGGGCGACCCCGACGATCCGCCCGGCCGCGAGACGGTCAACGGCCTGGGCAACCGCAAGAACGACCTGCTGCTGCAGAAGATCCGCACCGACGGTGTGGCGGCGTACGAGGGCTCGGTGCGGTATCTGCACGCGGTGCGGGCGGCGGGGCTGCGGACGGCCGTGGTCTCCTCCAGCGCCAACTGCCGCGATGTGCTGGCCGCGGCCGGTATCGAGGATCTGTTCGAGGTACGGATCGACGGGATCGTGGCCCGGGAGCGCCGACTGCCGGGCAAGCCACGTCCGGACACCTTCCTGGCCGCAGCCGGGGACCTGGGGACGGCCGCGGGCGAGTCCGCCGTCTTCGAGGACGCGCTCGCCGGGATGGACGCCGGACGGGCCGGGGCCTTCGGGTATGTCGTGGGGGTCGACCGGACGGGACAGGCCGACGCGCTGCGCGCGCACGGCGCGGACACCGTCGTGCAGGACCTGGCCGAACTGAGCGACCGGGAGGGGGCCCGGGAACGGGACGCCCCCCGGCACCCGCAGCGGAAGGAGCGCCCGTGATCAGCAACTCGTCCTACGCCGTGCAGCCCTGGTCGTTGCGCGAGAGCACGCTGGATGTCGACAGGCTGCCGCAGAGCGAGTCCCTCTTCGCGCTCTCCAACGGGCACATCGGCTGGCGCGGCAACCTCGACGAGGGGGAGCCGCACGGGCTGCCCGGCACCTATCTCAACGGGGTGCACGAGCTGCGCCCGCTGCCGTACGCGGAGGGGGGCTACGGCTACCCCGAGGCCGGGCAGACGGTCATCAACGTCACCAACGGGAAGGTCATGCGGCTGCTCGTCGACGACGAGCCGTTCGACGTGCGCTACGGCAAGCTGCGCTCCCACGAGCGGGTGCTGGACCTGCGCACCGGACTGCTGCGCCGGGTCTGCGAGTGGAGCTCCCCGGCAGGCTGCACCGTACGGGTCACCTCGACCCGGCTGGTCTCCTTCGGCCAGCGGGCCGTCGCCGCCGTCTCCTACGAGGTGGAGCCGCTGGACTCGGACGTGCGCGTCGTCGTGCAGTCCGAACTGGTCGCCAACGAGCAGCTGCCGCAGAAGAGCGGCGAGGACCCGCGGGTCGCCACCGCGCTGGAGGACGTGCTGCAGCCGGAGGAGGACTTCGCCTCCGACATGCGGCTGCGCCTGGTGCACCGCACCGAGCGCAGCGGGCTGCGGGTCGGCGCGGCCGCCGATCACCTCGTGTACGGCCCCGAGTCGACCAGCACCTCCAGCGAGAGCGGCGAGAACGTCGCGCGGCTCACCGTCACCGCCGAGCTGCGGCCGGGCGAACCGCTGCGGGTGGAGAAGCTGGTGGCCTACGGCTGGTCGGGGGTCCGCTCACTGCCCGCCGTGCGGGACCAGGTCGACGCGGCCCTCGCCGGTGCCCGCAGCAAGGGCTGGCAGGGGCTCGTGGACGAGCAGCAGGCGTATCTGGACAGCTTCTGGGCGCGGGCCGACGTGGAGGTGGACGGGGACGCGGAGATCCAGCAGGCGGTGCGCTTCGCCCTCTTCCACGTGCTGCAGGCCGGTGCCCGGGCCGAGAAGCGCGCCATCCCCTCCAAGGGGTTGACGGGCTCCGGCTACGACGGCCACTCCTTCTGGGACAGCGAGCAGTTCGTGCTGCCGGTGCTCACCTACACCTCGCCGGACTCGGTGGCCGAGGCGCTGCGCTGGCGGCAGGAGACCCTGCCCGCGGCGCGGGACCGGGCCCGCCAGCTCGGCCTGCGGGGTGCGGCCTTCCCCTGGCGGACCATCGACGGCTCGGAGTGCTCCGCGTACTGGCCGGCCGGTACGGCGGCCTTCCATGTCAACGCCGACATCGCGGACGCGGTCACCCGGTACGTCGCGGCCACCGGCGACGTGGAGTTCGAGCGCGAGACGGGGGTCGAGATCCTGGTGGAGACCGCCCGGCTGTGGCACTCGCTGGGCCACCACGACCACCACGGCACCTTCCACTTCGACGGGGTCACCGGGCCCGACGAGTACAGCGCCGTCGCGGACGACAACCTGTACACCAACCTGATGGCGCAGCAGAACCTGCGCGAGGCGGCGGACGTGGTGGAGCGGTACACCGAGCAGGCCGCCGCGCTGGGGGTGGACGACGAGGAGGCCGCCGCCTGGCGGGACGCGGCCGAAGCGGTGGCGCTGCCGTTCAACGAGACACTGGGCGTGCACGAGCAGTCGGCGGGCTTCACCGGGCACCAGATGTGGGACTTCGCCTCGACCGGCCCTGACCAGTATCCGCTGATGCTGCACTTCCCCTACTTCGATCTGTACCGCAAGCAGGTCATCAAGCAGGCCGACCTGGCGCTGGCGCTCTACAAGCGCGGCGATGCCTTCGACGCGGAGCAGAAGGCCCGCAACTTCGACTACTACGAGCAGATGACCGTCCGGGACTCCTCCCTCTCCGCCTGCTGCCAGGCCGTGATGGCCGCCGAGGTCGGGCATCTGCGGCTCGCCTACGACTACGTGGGCGAGGCGGCGCTGATGGACCTCGCGGACCTGGAGAGCAACACCCGCGACGGACTGCACATCGCCTCGCTGGCCGGGGCCTGGATCGCGCTGGTCGCCGGGTTCGGCGGGATGCGGCTGCGGCACGGCATGCTGGACTTCTCCCCGCTGCTGCCCGAGCAGTTGAGCCGGCTGGCGTTCACCGTGCAGGTGCGGGGGCGGCGGCTGCGGGTGGAGATCCGCAGCCGGACGGCCCTCTACACGCTGCTGGAGGGCGAGCCGCTGGAGCTGTGCCACTGCGGCAGGCAGTTCACCCTCTCGGCCGGGGAGCCGCAGACCCACCAGGTGCGGCGCCCGCCGCCCCGGCCCGAACCGTCTCCGCCGCAGGGCCGGCACCCCGCCCGGCGGCGCGGCGGCCCGGTGCCGGTCGAGCCGGGAGGGTGACTCCGGCGCGGCTCCGGGCGGCGCGGACACCCACCGGTCCGCGGGCTTCCGTCCGGAGCCGTCCACCGGGGCCGGGCCGGGGCCGGAACCCTCCGCCGGGCTGCCGGACGCGGCGCTGCCGTCAGGCGTGGGTACTGCCGTCAGGCGTGGCGCTTCAGCTCCCGGCGGGCCAGCGAGCGCTGGTGCACCTCGTCGGGTCCGTCGGCCAGCCGCAACGTCCGTGCCGAGGCCCACAGGTGGGCGAGCGGGTAGTCCTGCGAGACCCCGGCGGCGCCGTGCAGCTGGACGGCGTCGTCGAGGATCCGCACCACCGCACGCGGCGTGGCGATCTTGATCGCCTGGATCTCGGTGTGCGCGCCCCGGTTGCCGACGGTGTCCATCAGCCAGGCCGTCTTCAACACCAGCAGCCGCAACTGCTCCACCTGCACCCGCGCATCGGCGATCCACTCGCGCACCACGCCCTGCCGGGCCAGCGGCGCCCCGAAGGCCGTCCGGTCCAGCGCCCGGCGGCACATCAGCTCGATGGCCCGCTCGGCCATGCCGATCAACCGCATGCAGTGGTGGATACGGCCCGGGCCGAGCCGGGCCTGCGCGATGGCGAAGCCCCCGCCCTCCTCGCCGACGAGAGCGGACGCCGGGACGCGGACGTCGTGGAAGACCACCTCGGCGTGGCCGCCGTGGTAGTGGTCCTCGTACCCGTAGACGGACATGGCACGGCGCACCTCGACACCCGGGGTGTCCCGGGGGACGAGCACCATGGACTGCTGGCGGCGCACGTCCGCGCCGTCCGGGTCGGTCTTGCCCATGACGATGAAGACGGCGCAGTCCGGGTGCATGGCCCCGGAGATGTACCACTTACGGCCGGTGACGACGTACTCGCCGCCCTCCCGCCGGATCCGGGTGCCGATGTTGGTGGCGTCCGAGGAGGCGGCGTCCGGCTCGGTCATGGCGAAGGCCGAGCGGATCTCGCCGGCCAGCAGCGGATCCAGCCACCGGGAGCGCTGCTCGGGCGAGCCGAACTGGGCGAGCAGTTCCATGTTCCCGGTGTCGGGCGCCGCGCAGTTGAGCGCGGTCGGCGCGAGCTGCGGACTGCGCCCGGTGATCTCGGCCAGCGGCGCGTACTGCAGGTTGGAGAGTCCGGCCCCGTACTCCTCGTCGGGCAGGAAGAGGTTCCACAGCCCCTGCTTGCGTGCCTCGGCCTTGAGCTCCTCGATGACCGGCACCGTGCTCCAGGGGGAGTCCTGCGCACCGCGCTGCTCCTCGGCCGTCCGCTCGGCCGGGTACACGTGCTCCGTCATGAAGGCGAGCAGCCGCTCGCGCAGTTCCTCGGTGCGCGCGTCGTATGCGAAGTCCATGTGCTGCCTCAGCCCTTCCGCAGAGTGGAGAGTCCGTTGTCGATGAAGACCGGCACCAGCTCGCCGATCCGGTCGAAGCCCGCGCCGACCGTGCTGCCGAGCGTGAAGCGGTAGTGGATGCCCTCGAGGATGACGGCGAGCTTGAAGTAGGCGAAGGCGGTGTACCAGTTGATCCGCGAGACGTCGCGGCCCGAGAGCTCGGCGTAACGCTCGATCAGCTCCGCGGCCGAGGGGTGTCCCGGGGCCCCGCTGGTGGTGCTGACCGGCGAGTCGGGCACGTCCTGGCGTTCGCTGTACATCGCCAGCAGCCCGAGGTCGGTCAGCGGGTCGCCGAGCGTGGACATCTCCCAGTCGAGCACCGCGGCGACCTCGCCGTCGGCGTCGATCAGCACATTGTCGAGGCGGTAGTCGCCGTGCACGACGGTGGGCCGCGGCGAGTCGGGCAGCGCCTCGCCGAGCGCGCCGCGCAACTCGTCGATACCGGCCAGCTCACGGCTGCGGGACGCCTCCAGCTGTTTGCTCCAGCGGCGCAGCTGCCGCTCCAGGAAGCCCTCGGGCCGCCCGAAGTCACCCAGCCCCACCTCGTGCGGATCGACGGCGTGCAGCGCCACCAGCGTCTCGGGCAGGGCCAGGACGACCTCGCGGGTCCGCTCGGCGCCGAGCGGGGCGAGTTCCCCGGCGGTGCGGTAGGGGGTGCCCTCGACGTGGTCCATCACGTAGAACGGCGCACCGAGCACGTCCGGGTCCTCGCACAGCAGCACGGTCCCGGGCACCGGCACCGGGGTGTCGCGCAGCGCGCTGATGACGCGGTGCTCGCGGGCCATGTCGTGCGCGGTGGCCAGCACGTGCCCGAGCGGCGGCCGCCGCACCACCCACCGGCCGGTCCCGTCGGTGACCCGGTAGGTGAGATTCGACCTGCCGCCCTGGACGACCTCGGCGCTCAGCGGTCCGCGCACCAGTCCGGGGCGCTCGCGTTCCAGGTGCGCGGCCAGCCGCGGCAGATCGAGACCGGGCGGGTTCTGTTCGCTCATCGTGCGCGCTCCTTCGGCATCGGTCGCATCCGATCATGCCGACTAGTCGGTATGGAGTCCAGAGGGGATCCCCATCCGGTCCGGATTCCGCTCCCGGCGGCGGGGCGGCGGGACGGTCCGGATTGACCGCCGACCTCCCGGCTCGGTGTGTGATGCACCGCTTTCCGACCGAAGTCCCATGACAGGCGCACGGGTCGCGCTCTAGCCTCGGGGCATGCCCATGGGTGACAACGAGCCGCTGTTCGTACGCGACGCGCGCTCCAGGAACGGCTACGTCCTCAACCACCGCAACCCCTCCGGCCTGGCCCTGATCATCGTCCTCACGGTCGGGGTGCTGATCCTGGCCGCCGTCGCGCTCGCCTGACCCGCGCCGGCCGAAGCCCGGCGGGCGTCCCTCAGCACACCCGGGCGCGCGCCAGTGCGCTCCGCACGGCCTCGCGGGTCTCCTCCGGAGTGCCGGCGACGGAGACGGCGGCACCGTACTCGTCCCGGCCGAGCGGTTCGAGGGCCTCGAACTGGGAGCGCAGCAGGCTGGACGGCATGAAGTGGCCGCCGCGGCGGGCCAGCCGTCCGGCTATCAGCGGGCAGGGGCCCTCCAGGTGGACGAAGAACAGCCGCCCGGACGCCTGGCGGAGCCGGTCGCGATAGCGGCGCTTGAGCGCCGAGCAGACCAGCACGCCCCCGCCGGCGGAGCTGCCGGCGGCCCGGCGGCGCAGCCAGTCGGCCAGCGCGTCCAGCCACGGCGCCCGGTCCGCGTCGTCCAGCGGGACACCGGCCGACATCTTCTCGATGTTGTGCGCGGGGTGGAAGTCGTCCGCGTCGGCGAACGGCACACCGAGCGCCTCGGCCAGCCACTCCCCGACGGTGCTCTTGCCGGACCCGGACACCCCCATGACGGCAACGAACGGCGCGTGCGTCCCCTCCGGGCCGTTCACAGCAGCATCATTCCTCCCACTCCGACCAGCACCAGCACACACGCCAGCGCCCCCAGGGTCTGAGCCGCCCCCATCGTCCGGGGCCGGGACCGGGAGAGCGCACGGATCCGGCGGTGCGCGGTCACCAGCAGGCCCACCCAGGCCAGCACACCGAGGCAGGCGGCCGCCACAGCGGGACCGGAGGGGTCGGCGAGCGCCACCCGCGCCGTCAGCGCCACCGACACCGCGCAGGTCAGCGTCGTACGGCGCCAGGCCAGCCAGGTGCGCTCCGGCTGGGCGCCCGGGTCGCGGGGCGGCTCGCCGCTCACCGGCCGGCCAGGCCGAACACCACGACGGCGACGACCAGCAGCGCCGCGAACGCCGTGCCGCCGGCCAGCAGCACCGGGAAGCGCGAGGCGGGCAGGTCCTCGCCGCGGCGCATGGCGCGCTCGCAGCGCACCCAGTGGTTCACGGCCCGGACGGCGCACAGCGCGGCACCGGCCAGCAGCACGGTCGCGACGGCCGTGCGCACCCCCCAGCGCAGGTCGGTCAGGAACTGGTCGACCGCGATCCCGCCCGCCACCAGGGCCAGCGCGGTGCGGATCCAGGCGAGGAAGGTGCGCTCGTTGGCGAGCGAGAAGCGGTAGTCGGGCGTGGTGCCCTCCTCCCTGAGCCGCTGGGGGGCGAACCACAGCCGAAGAGTCGCCGAGAGCCGGTCGCGCATGGCTCAACCGTACGCGGTGACCTGCGGCGCTTCCCCACGGGGACACCCGCGCCGCACGGGAGCGCCCCTTACAGCGCGGCGAGCCGCCGGTGGCACTCCAGTCCGTCCGGGACGACGTCGCCCCGCGCCTCCCAGCCGGCCAGCCGCCGCTCCAGCTCCTCCTCCGGCAGGAAGTCCCACCACGCGACCTCTTCCGGCTGCGGCCGGACGGGCAGTGTGCACACCACGTCGTACACCTGGAGGAACCAGGAGTACTCGGGCGTCTCGAAGAGGAACTTCAGCCGCCGCTCGGGCTGCGGCAGCCCGGTGACGCCCAGCTCCTCCTCGGCCTCCCGGAGCGCCGCCGTGTCGTAGTCCTCGCCCGCGCCCACCACGCCGCCCACCACCACGTCGTACATCCCGGGGAAGATCAGCTTGGTGGGGGTGCGGCGGTGCACGAAGATCCGGCCCGCCGCGTCCCGGACCCGGACGGAAGTGCTGCGGTGCCGCAGCCGGCGGGCGTAGACCTCGCCGCGCAGCCGCTGCCCGACCACCTGGTCCTGTGCGTCCACGATGTCCAGCAGCTCGTCCGCCGAGCGCCCCTGCTGTGTCATACGCCCATCCAAGCACCGCAGACGGGCCACGCGCAGGGGTGTCCGCGGGCGGGCCCGGAGGTTACTCTCCGGTCACCGGTCCCGGTGCAGTGTCCGGCACCTGTTGCGGCAGGTGTCGAGAAGGGTGGGAGCATGGCGTACGACGCCGATGTGATCGTGGTCGGAGCCGGACTCGCGGGCCTCGCCGCGACAGCCGAACTGGCCGACGCCGGGCGGCGCGTCGTCCTCCTCGACCAGGAGCCCGAAAATTCGCTCGGCGGGCAGGCGCACTGGTCCTTCGGCGGCCTGTTCTTCGTCGACTCGCCCGAGCAGCGGCGGCTGCGCATCCGGGACAGCCGCGAACTCGCCTGGCAGGACTGGCTGGGCACGGCCGCCTTCGACCGGCCCGAGGACCACTGGCCGCGCCGGTGGGCCGAGGCGTACGTGGACTTCGCCGCGGGCGAGAAGCGCGCCTGGCTGCGCGCCCAGGGGCTGAAGCTCTTCCCCGTGGTGGGCTGGGCCGAGCGGGGCGGCTACGGCGCGGGCGGCCACGGCAACTCGGTGCCCCGGTTCCACATCACCTGGGGCACCGGGCCCGGCATCGTCGAACCGTTCGAGCGGCGCGTCCGCGAGGGCGTGGCACGCGGCCTGGTCGAACTGCGCTTCCGGCACCGGGTGACCGGCCTGTCCCGGACGGCCGGAGCGCTGGACACGGTGACCGGCCAGGTGCTGGAGCCCAGCGACGCGCGGCGCGGCACGGCCAGCAGCCGGAAGGCCGACGGCAGCTTCGAACTGCGGGCCCAGGCCGTGATCGTGACCTCCGGCGGTATCGGCGGCAACCACGATCTGGTGCGTGCCCACTGGCCCGAGCGGCTGGGCACTCCGCCCCGGAAGCTGCTCTCCGGCGTGCCGGCGCACGTGGACGGGCTGATGCTCGACGTGGCCGGAGAGGCGGGCGGCCACATGATCAACCGGGACCGGATGTGGCACTACACCGAGGGGATCGAGAACTGGAACCCCATCTGGGCCCGACACGGCATCCGCATCCTGCCCGGACCCTCCTCGCTGTGGCTCGACGCCACAGGACAGCGGCTGCCGGTCCCGCTCTTCCCCGGCTTCGACACGCTGGGCACCCTCGACCACATCATGCGAACGGGGCACGGCTACACCTGGTTCGTCCTCAGCCGGAAGATCATCGAGAAGGAGTTCACGCTCTCCGGTTCGGAGCAGAACCCGGATCTGACCGGCCGGTCCGTGCGCGAGGTCCTGGGCCGGGCACGCGGCGGCGCCCCCGGACCGGTCCAGGCCTTCATGGACCACGGGGCCGACTTCGTCATCGAGCGCGATGTCGCCGCCCTGGCCCGCCGGATGAACGAGCTGACCGGTGACGGGCTGATCGAGGCGGCGGCGCTGCACCGGGAGATCGCCGCCCGGGACCGGGAGATCCGCAACCCCTTCACCAAGGACCTCCAGATCACGGCGCTGAACGGCGCCCGGCGGTACCTGGGCGACCGGCTCATCCGGGTCGCGGCCCCGCACCGCCTGCTGGACCCGGCCGCCGGTCCGCTGATCGCGGTCCGGCTCAACATCCTGACTCGCAAGAGCCTGGGCGGGCTGGAGACGGACCTCTCCTCGCGCGTACTCGCCGAACCCGCGCCGGGGTCGGGGGACGCGGCGCGCCGGGGCGCCCCGGTTCCCGGGCTCTACGCAGCGGGCGAGGCGGCGGGTTTCGGCGGCGGCGGTGTGCACGGCTACCGCTCACTGGAGGGCACCTTCCTGGGCGGCTGCCTCTTCTCGGGGCGCACGGCCGGACGGGCGGCGGCCGCCGCGGTCGCCTGAGTCCCGGGCCGGGCATGACGCCGGGTGCCCGCCGTGCCCGCCCGAGCGGGGGGGGAGCGGCGCCGGGGGCCCGCCCGGGAGCCCCGGCTGCCCGGTGCTCCGCGGTGCGGCCGGGGAGGCCGGGGAGGCCGGGGAGGCCGGTGCCGACGGAGGCGGTGCGGGTCGGCGGCGGGCCGGGAACGCGTCACGGCCCGCCGCCGCCCGTCCGGGGCGGGTCAGCCGGGAACGACCACCACGCGGCCCGTGGTCACGCCGTCGAAGACCCGCTGGACGGCGTCGGCCGCGCCGCCCAGCGGTACGCGCTCGCTCACCAGCGGCTTGACCGCGCCCTCCGCCGCGAGGCGGGTGAGCTCCTCGTGGCAGCGGTCGACGGCGGAGGGCTCCCGCTGCGCGTACAGCCCCCAGTGCAGCCCGAGGACGGAGTAGTTCTTCACCAGCGCGTGGTTGAGTCCGGGGGTGGGCACCGCGCCGCTGGCGAAGCCGACCACCACGATGCGCCCCTCGAAGGCGATGCACTTGGCGGACGCCGCGTAGGCGTCGCCGCCCACCGGGTCGTAGACCACGTCGGCGCCCGCACCGCCGGTGGCCTCCTTCACCGCGGCGACCACGTTCTCGCTCCTGCGGTCGACGACGACGTCGCAGCCCAGCTCCCGGGCGACCTCGGCCTTCGCGGCGCCGCCGACGACCCCGATCACCCGGGCCCCGGCCGCCTTGCCCAGCTGGACGGCCGCACTGCCGACGCCGCCCGCGGCGGCGTGCACCAGCAGCGTCTCGCCCTTCCGCAGCCCGGCCCGCCGGTGGAGCCCGAACCAGCCGGTCTGGTAGCCGATGTGCAGCGCGGCGGCCTCGGCGTCGTCCAGCGCTTCGGGCGCGGGACGGGCGCTCTCCTCGGCGACGACGGCCGTCTCGCCGAAGGCCCCGCAGGGCAGCACCGGCTGCCCGAGCACCCGCTCCCCCGCCCGGGCCCCGCCGACGATCTCGCCGCAGAGCTCCACGCCGGGGGTGAACGGCAGCGGTGGACGCACCTGGTACTCGCCCCGGCACAGCATGGCGTCCGGGTAGTTGACGTTTGCGGCCCGGACCCGGACCAGCAGTTGCCCCGGACCCGGTTCGGGCTCGGGCACCTCTTCCAACCGCATCACGTCGCGCGGTTCGCCGTTGGTGTGGACGCGCCATGCCTGCACGGATGGTCCTTTCGTCGACGGAGGGCCGCGCTCCGCGGCCCCGGGCCCGCTCAGGGCCGCAGCGCCCGCAGCAGCAGATCGGCCAGGTGGTCGGCGACCTCCTGCGGCGTGAGCCGCCCGCCGGGCCGGTACCAGCTGCTGAGGTGGTGCACGGAACCGAAGTGGTAGTCCACGACCAGGTCGGCGGGGGTCGCGTCGCTGAACACCCCGGAGCGCCGGCCCTCTTCGACCAGCGCACGGAACCTCTCGTGGTAGCGGCGCCGCTCGGCCCGCACCTGCTTCTGCTTCTCCGGCGAGAGCTGGTGCATCGAGCGGAAGAAGATCATGGCGTCGTCGAGGTTGTCGATGGTGGTGACGACGACGTCCGCCGCGGCCTGCCGCAGCCGCTCCTCCACCGGAGCCGCACGGTCGGCGAGCAGGTCGAGGCGCTCCTGCTGGAGCCGCAGCAGCCGGCCGTAGATCTCGTGGAGCAGATCGTCCTTGGAGCCGAAGTAGTGGTAGAGCGCGCCCTTGGTGACGCCTGCCGCCTCCACGATCTCCTGCACGGACGTACGGTCGTACCCCTGTTCCGCGAAGAGGCGGGTGGCGGCCGCCATCAGCCGCTGCGGTACCGGCACCCGGGTGTCGTCCCCGCTCCGGGTGCGCGCCGTGCGGGTCCCGCTGCCGTGTGCCGGATCTCCCGTACCGGCCCTGGTCGCCATGGCCGCCACCTGCCTCTCACTCATCGTTCACCGATCGGCGCCGCCCGGCCGGCCCGACTGCCCGCTCGCCGTCGGGGAGCCGTCCTGCCGGGAACGCAGCTCCCGCCGGAGGATCTTGCCACTGGTGGTCTTGGGCAGCTCTCGCAGCACCTCCACCTCGCGGGGGTACTTGTAGGCGGCCAGCCGCTCCCTGCAGTATCCGCTCAGCTCCTGGGGAGCGGCCGACGCGCCCTCGCGCAGGCTGACGTACGCCTTGACGGTCTCGCCCCGGTACTCGTGCGGCACCCCGACCACCGCGGCCTCGCGGACGGCCGGGTGCGTGTAGAGCACGTCCTCGACCTCGCGGGGCCAGACCTTGAACCCGGAAGCGTTGATCATGTCCTTCTTGCGGTCGACGACGTAAAGCCAGCCGTCCGTGTCCATGAACCCGATGTCCCCGGTGCGCAGTTCACCGCCGGGCATCCCGGCGGCGGTCTCCGCGGGCCGCCGCCAGTAGCCGGGCACCACCTGCGGGCCGCGCACGGCGATCTCGCCCTGCTGCCCGAACGGCACCTCGGCGCCGGACTCGTCCAGTATCCGCACCACCGTGTCGGGGCCGGGCAGGCCGACGGCCAGGGTGCCGGACTCCGGGTCGACCGGGGCCTGCCTGCCGGGCGGTACGGAGGCGCACGGGGCCGAGCACTCGGTGAGGCCGTAGCCGTTGCCGATGTAGGGGCCGAAGGTGGCGCGGAACTTCTCCACCAGCGCGGGGGGCAGCGGCGCGCCGCCGGAGGAGAGATGGGTGAAGGAGGCGAAGTGCTCGCGGGACGCGGCCGGGTGCGCGGCCAGCGCCATGAACGCGGTGGAGGGGCCGACGGTGTAGGCGGGCCGGTGCTCCAGGAAGGCGTCCAGGACGACACCCGCGTCGAAGCGGTAGGCGAGCGCGAGCGTGCCCTTGTTGGCGATGCAGCCGCACAGTTGCACGACCGCTCCGGTGATGTGGAAGAGCGGAGCCAGCGCGAAGACGCACGCCCCCTCGGGGATGCCGTGGCCGACACGCTGCCGCTCCGCGTTGTAGGCGAGGTTGGCGTGCGTGTTCATGGCGCCCTTGGGGTTGCCGCTGGTCCCGGAGGTGTAGCTGATCAGGGCGATGTCGTCGCCGGTGAGTCCGCGCCCGGCGGGTGCGGGCGCGCCGCTGCGGGCGACGGCGAGCAGGTCCTCGGCGTCCTCGGCGGGCGCGCACCGGGCGAAGTCGAGCACCCGGGGGTCGTCCCGCGTCTGCAGGTCGAGTTCGCAGGCGGTCAGCACGGTGCGCACGGTGCCACCGGCCGCCACGGCGCGCAGCCGCTCCTCCCAGGCGCGGTCCGAGCACACCAGCGCGGCCGGCTCCGCGTCCTGGAGCACGTGCGCCACTTCGCGCTCCTTGTACATGGGGTTGACGGGCACGACGGTGGCGCCCGCCTTCCAGGCGCCGAGCAGCGCCAGCACATACTGCGGGCTGTTCTGCAGCATCAGGGCGAGCCGGTCGCCCCTGACCAGGCCACGTGCGGCGAGGTGCGCCGCGACGGCGTCGGAGAGCGCGTCTGTCTCGGCGTAGCTGAGCCGGCCGTCGAAGTAGCTGAGCGCGGCGCGGTCCGGTACCTCGCGGGCCGCGGCGACGAAGGCGTGCAGCAGCGTCTCCGGCGGCGTGACGGGGGCGCGTTGGGCCTCGGTGAGCTGGGCGAGCCAGGGCTTGTCCCCGTACCCGGCGGCGGTCGCTGAGGTCATGCCGGCTCCCCCTCCCGCGTCCCGGCAGCGCCCTTCGGGGTCCCGCCGGCCGCGTCCTCGACCTTGCGCTGCAGATGGTTCATGGCGCTCAGCCAGGTGTCGGTCCCGGTGGCGCGCGCGGTGTAGTGACCCTGGGTGGTGGCGTGCGGCAGGACGAGGAAGCGTCCGTCGGCGAGCGCGGCGAACAGCGCGTCGGCCACGGTCTCCGGGGCGATGGCGCCGGGTCGCAGCACGAGGTCGCCCGCGGCACCGGTGGCCTCCAGCATGTCGGTGCGTACTCCCTCGGGGCAGACGGCGTGCACCTGGAGGCCCTGGTGCCGGTAGGTGACCGACAGCCACTCGGCGAAGGCGAGTGCCGCGTGCTTGGTGACGCTGTAGGGCGCCGAGCCGACCATCGTCAGCAGTCCGGCCGCCGAGACGGTGGAGACGAAGCGCCCCCGTCCGCGCTCCAGCCAGTCCGGCAGCAGCTCGCGCGCGGCCCGGACGTGCGCCATCACGTTGAGGTCCCAGGCGGCGTCCCACTGCGCGTCGGGGGTCTCGGGGCCGCCCTCGGTCGCCAGACCGGCGTTGGCGCAGAACGTGTCGACCGCTCCGCCGAGCGCCTCGCGTGCGGGCGCCACGACGGTGGCGGCGTCCCCGGGGACGGCGATGCCGCCGATCTCCTCGGCGACCGCCCGGGCGCGGCCCGGGTCGAGGTCGTTGACCGCGACCCGCGCACCCTCGGCGGCGAATCTGCGGGCGAGGGCGGCTCCGATGCCGCCGCCCGCTCCGGTGACGACGACGGCACTGTCGCGCAAGGACTCCATCGGCTGCGCCTCCCACTCTCCGGGCGTGTGCTCCTGCGGCCCCGTTCGGGCGCGGTCGGCGGAAGGGTTCCGCGGCGCCGCGCCCGATCGGCAGACTAACCAGTCGGTATGTCTTTGCGGAAGGGGTGCCGGCGACCCGCCCGGCACTGCTTCGGGAACGGCGGCGGCCGCAGGCTCGTTCCTCTGCTGTGGGCGGCGCGCGGCGCCGCGCATGCGTGACCGGTGGAGACCCCGGAAGCGGCTGCGCCCGATGAGGCGGGGTCGCAGCCCTTACAGGAATAGCGGACCGCATCCGGGGTAATCCGCCACGCCGAAGCAAGTGCGCGCTCTCCGCGCGAAAAAGCATCGCCGGAGACGGATCCGAACCGCGGGGCGGCACGTCACATCCCCGACGACACGGGTCCTCTCCGCCGGAGGTGGGATGATTGGCCGGTTTCAGAGCGCTCGCCCGACAGGTCCGGGATCCGGACAGAGAACGGTCCCAGCGGCGACAGGCGCTGCGCAAGTGCCTGGAGCGGTTCGCCCCCTACGGACACCGCGCCACCTGGCAACACCTGTGCAGGAACGCCGGGTTCGACCCGGAGGACCGCGAACCCGACCCCGCGCTGCTCGTCGCGGCCCTGGAGGAACTGGAGGAGGCCCGCGCGGTCTGGCTCGCCTACGAGTCCGAAGTCGCCGCCCGCCGCAGGCGCGAGAAGCACAAGGGGATCAGGCAGCCGACCGCACTCGACGAGTGGCACCGCGGAACGTGGGGCGGCAGGTCGCTGCTGCGGTGCGATCCGGCCCGGCCACCGACTCCCCGGCTGGCGGAGGTGCTGCGCCGCATGATCGCCATGCCGGGCGGCGTCCGGGACGCGCCCCCCTACCGCCGCGCCCTGCGCATGGAGCGGGGGGGCCGCACGGAGATCCGCACCGAGGGCACCGCCCGCCGCGAGAGCCGCAATCCGCACCGCGCGGGCGCCGGCTCCCGGCTCGGGTTCGGCAGTCCGCTGCCCTCCCAGGGCTGAGCGGCCGCCGCGCACGGACGACCGCGGCGCCGCGGAGCCGGCCGGACACGCCGACGGACCGGACGGGGCACCGGAGAGGCGCTGCGCCGGACTGCGGCACCGACCGGGGGCGCGGCAGTCGGCACCGGGGGCCGGGGTGGCGCCCCGCGGGGCCCTGCTGGCATGCTGACGGGCACGTGCTGAGCAATCGCTTATTCGGCATCTGCTCCGCGACTTACCAGCGTGGGAGGTTGTTTGCATGGCGGAACCCCAGGTTTTCACCTCGGCCCCGGAGCTGCGCGCCGCAGTCGGCCAGGAGCTGGGCGTCAGCGACTGGCTTGAGGTGGACCAGAAGCGCATCGACCTCTTCGCGGACGCGACCGGTGACCACCAGTGGATCCACGTGGACCCGGAACGCGCCGCCGAGGGCCCCTTCGGGAGCACCATCGCACACGGCTATCTGACCCTGTCGCTGCTGCCCGCACTCGTCCCGCAGATCCTGCGCGTCGAAGGGGTGCGGATGGGCGTCAACTACGGCACCGACAAGGTGCGCTTCCCCGCCCCCGTGCCCGTCGGCTCCCGGCTGCGTGCCCGGGCGACCCTGGCCGACGTCAGCGAGACGCCGGACGGCGGGGTGCAGGTCGCCGCGCAGGTGACGGTGGAACGGGAGGGCGGCGACAAGCCGGTGTGCGTCGCGGTGAGCCTCAGCCGCTACTACTGGTGAGACCGGCGGGCCGGTGGCCCGCCATCCGCAGGGCGAGATCGGCGTACAGCGCGCCGATCTCGTCCGGCGTCCTGCGGCCCTCCGGGCTGAACCAGCGGGCGACGTCGATGCACAGCGACATCACGGCCAGCGCCGTGCCCCGCAGGTCCGGGATGTCGAACTCCCCGGCCGCCACGCCCTCCTCCAGGACCGCGCGCAGAATCTCCTCACTGCGCCTGCGCAGCAGCACGATGCGCGCGTAGTGCTCCTCCCCCAGCGCCGCCAGCTCGTACTGGACGACCCGCGCCGTGGTGTGGTGCTCCGCGTGCCAGCGCACGAACGCGCGGACGGCACCGGCGAGCCGCTCCGCGCAGTCGGGCGCGCTCGCGACGGCCTCCTCCAGCACCGCCACCGAGCGCTCGTGGCCGACCCTGCTGATGTGGAAGAGCAGCTCTTCCTTGGTCTTGTAGTGGATGTAGAGCGCGGCGGGACTCATCCCCGCACGTTGGGCGATGTCGCGGGTGGTGGTGGCGTGGAAACCCCGCTCGGCGAACGCCTCCACGGCACCCAGCAGCAGGCGGCGGGCGGCGTCCGGGGTGACGCCGCCGAAGGATTCATCGATCTCACCCGTCGTCATCCGCCCAGCTTACTGCGCACTGAGCGGATGCTTAGTCCGGACCCCGCCGGGGCCTGGACCCTCGCGGTGGGCCGGACCCCGCCGGGGCCCGGAAGACCGCCGCGCCCCGGCGGCCGGCCGAGGTTCAGAAGACCACCAGCGTGCGCCCGCCCCGCCCGGCCCGCATGGCCGCGAAGGCGTCCCCGACCCCCTCCAGCCCGACCCGCTCGCTCACCAGCGCCCCGAGCTCCAGCCGTCCGTCCCGCACATGCTGGGCCAGCACGGGGACGTCCCGGGCGGGATCGGAGTCGCCGTAGACGCAGCCCCGCAGCTCCCGCGCGAAGTGGAAGATCTCCAGCGCCGAGAAGGAGACCTGCTCGTCCTTGCCCCCGATGCCGACCACGACGGCCCGGCCGCCTCGCCGGGTGCAGTCCCAGGCGGCGCGGACGGTCGCGGCCCGCCCCACGCACTCGATGGCCACATCGGCGCCGTAGCCGCCCTCGGTGAGCGCGCGGACCTCCTTGGCGGTCTTCTCTCCCGCCACCACGAAGTCCGTCGCCCCGGCGGCCCGGGCCATCTCCTCCTTCTCCGCAGAGACGTCCACCGCCACGATCTGTCCGGCACCGGCCAGCCGCGCCGACTGCAGGGTGGCCAGCCCCACCCCGCCCACGCCGAACACCGCGACGGATTCGCCCACCCGTACCCGGGCGCTGTGGTGCACCGCGCCGTACCCCGTGAGCATGGCGCAGCCCAGCAGCGCCGCGTCCTCCAGCGGCACCCCCGCAGGCAGCGGGAGGACGGCCCGGCGCGGGACGACCGTCTCCTCGGCGAAGGCGGCGACGCTCAGCCCGGGGTAGAGGCCGTCGCCGCTGCGGGTGCGCGCGTAGGGGGTGGTGGTGGCGTCGTTGGCGCGCACGCACAGCCAGGGCTCGGACAGCTGCGCGCAGAAGTGGCACTCGCCGCAGCTCGGTGCCCAGTTGAGGACGACCCGGTCACCGGGGGCGACATCCCGTACGTCCTCGCCCACGGCGACGACGGTTCCCGCGCCCTCGTGGCCGAGGACGGCGGGTACGGGCTGGCGCAGGGTGCCGTTGGCCAGCGAGAGGTCGGAGTGGCAGACCCCGGCGGCGGCGAGCCGCACCCGCACCTGGCCGGGTCCGGGATCCGGCAGGGCTATCGAGGTGACCTCCAGGGGTGCCGAGACGGCGGGCAGGACGAGGGCGCGAACCATGCGGGCTCCAAGCGGGATGCGGGACGGAGGTGGCCTCGGACGGACCGGCCCGGCGCGGCCGGTGTGAGCGCGGTTCTCAGAGCTGGAGGGACTTGGTCTGCAGATACTCCTCCAGGCCGTGCACGCCCAGTTCCCGGCCGACGCCGGACTGCTTGTACCCGCCGAACGGCGCCAGGGGGTTGAACCGGCCGCCGTTGATGTCGACCTGTCCGGTCTCCATCCGGCGTGCGAAGGCGACGGCCTCCTCCTCGTCCTCGGACCACACGGCGCCGGCCAGGCCGTAGACGGTGCCGTTGGCGATCCGCAGCGCGTCCTCGGTGTCCTCGTACTTCAGCAGGGACAGGACGGGGCCGAAGATCTCCTCCTGGGCGATGGTCATCCCGGGGGTGACGTCGGCGAAGACGGTGGGCCGGACGTAGTGGCCGCGCTCCGCGCCCTCGGGGGGCTCGGCGCCGCCCGCCACCAGCCGGGCCCCTTCCTCGCGGCCGCGCTCGATGTAGCCGGTGACCCTCTCGCGCTGCGCGGCGTTGACGAGGGGGCCGACGCGGGTGGCCTCGTCCAGCGGGTCCCCGGTGGTGTACTTGGCGGTGGCTTCGGCGGCCAGCCGTACGGCCTCCTCGTAGCGCTCGGAGTCCACCAGCATCCGGGTCCAGGCGCTGCATGTCTGGCCGGAGTTGGACATCACGTTGGCGACCCCGACCTTCACGGCCTTCGCCAGGTCCGCACCGGGCAGGATGACGTTGGCCGACTTGCCGCCGAGTTCGAGCGCGACACGCTTGACGCCGGACGCGGCCGCCGCGCCGATGCGGCGGCCGACGGCGGTGGAGCCGGTGAAGGAGAGCAGGTCGATGTCCTCGTGCTCGGCCAGCGCCTGTCCGGCGACCGGGCCGAGCCCGGTGACCAGGTTGAAGACCCCGGCGGGCACCCCCGCCTCGTCGACGGCCTCCGCGAACAACTGGGCGACCAGCGGGGTGTCCTCGGCCGGTTTGAGCACCATGGTGCAGCCGGCGGCGAGGGCCGGTGCGGCCTTGGCGACGATCTGGTGCAGCGGGTAGTTCCACGGGGTGATGGCACCGACGACTCCGACCGGCTCGCGCAGCACCAGGGAGTTGCCCAGCCGCTCCTCGAAGGAGTACGCGGCGGCGAGCTCCGCGTAGCCGGTGCAGACGGCGATCGGCACGGCGGCGTGCACCTTCTGCGAGAGGGTGAGCGGGGAGCCGAGTTCGGCGGTGACGGTCCGGGCGATCTCCTCGCGCCGGTCGGTGAGGATCCGCCGGAGCGCGTCCAGCCGCGCGGCGCGTTCCGCCGGCGGGGTGGCGGCCCAGCCGGGCAGCGCCGCGCGGGCGGCGCGCACGGCTGCCGCGACGTCTTCGGGACCGCCCGCGGGGACGGTGGCCAGGAGGGTTCCGTCGGCGGGGTTGGTGACCTCGATCGTCCCGGTGCCCGCAGCGGGGCGCCAGGCGCCGTCGATGTACATGCCGTCGTGTGCCTTCATGGGGCAAACCTACTGTCGGGTCAGCAAGGTGTCAGCACGGCGTCGGGGTGCCCTGGGTCACCGCGGGCCGCCGGCACCGCCCCTGCCCCGGCACGTCCGGCGGGCACGCGTGGTGCGTTGACGGAGACCCCCGTTATTCCTATGGTCCTCCATAGGAATTCATGATGCGGCGGGAGTTGGCGATGGGCCAGGGCACCGACAGCACCACCAGCAGGACCGGCACCTCCGCCGAGCAGGCACGGGATCAGGCGCGCGGCGCGGCCGGGCACCTGACCTACCAGGCCGGGTTCGGCAACGAGCACAGCAGCGAGGCCGAGCCGGGCGCACTGCCCCTCGGGCGCAACTCCCCCCAGCGGGCGCCGCTGGGCCTGTACGCGGAGCAGTTGAGTGGCAGCGCCTTCACCGAGCCCCGGGCGCACAACCGCCGCTCGTGGCTCTACCGCATCCGCCCCTCGGCAGCGCACCCCCGCTTCGTCCGCGCGGACAACGGCGGACTGCGGAGCGCCCCCTTCCAGGAGACGGAACCCGACCCCAACCGGCTGCGCTGGGGCCCGCTGCCCCGGGTGCCGGAGGGCACCGACTTCCTGGACGGTCTCTGGACGCTGGGCGGCAACGGCGACGCACGGCAGCGCAGCGGTATGGCCGTACATCTGTACGCCGCCAACGCGTCCATGACCGACCGGGTCTTCAGCGACGCGGACGGCGAACTGCTGATCGTGCCCGAGCGCGGCGGGCTGCTGCTGCACACCGAGTTCGGGCCGCTGAGCGCGGCCCCGGGGCACGTGGCGCTGATCCCGCGCGGGGTGCGCTTCCGGGTGGAACTGCTGGCGGAGAACGCGCGCGGGTACGTCTGCGAGAACTACGGCCGCCCCTTCGTCCTGCCCGACCTGGGGCCGATCGGCGCCAACGGGCTGGCCAACGCGCGGGACTTCCTGGCCCCCACGGCCGGCTACGAGGACGTGGAGCGGCCGGTCGAGGTGGTCAACAAGTTCTGCGGCAACCTGTGGAAGGCCGTCTACGACCACTCGCCGCTGGACGTCGTGGCCTGGCACGGCAACCATCTGCCCTACATCTACGATCTGCGCCGCTTCAACGTGCTGGGCAGCATCAGCTACGACCATCCCGACCCCTCGATCTTCACCGTACTGACCTCGCCCTCGGACACCCCGGGGCTGGCCGGGGTGGACTTCGTGGTCTTCGCACCCCGCTGGCTGGTGGGCGAGGACACCTTCCGGCCGCCGTACTTCCACCGCAACGTGATGAGCGAGTACATGGGCCTGATCGAGGGCGCCTACGACGCCAAGGCGGGCGGCGCGGGCGGTTTCGTACCGGGCGGAGGCTCGCTCCACAACATGATGTCGGCGCACGGGCCCGACCGGGAGACCTTCGAGCGGGCCTCGGCCGCCGAGCTGGCACCGCAGAAGATCGACGACGGGCTGGCCTTCATGTTCGAGACGCGCTGGCCGGTCACGCTCACCGGGCAGGCCGCGGGCGCCGCACACCGGCAGGCGGACTACGACGCGGTGTGGCAGGGTCTTGAGCGCCATTTCCCGGCTCCCTGACGTCCCCGGTCGGTCCGCCCGCGTGGGCCCGCGCGGCCCCGCTCCGCCGGGACCCGCACCGGCCGTGCGGACCCCGGGCGGGCCGACCCCACCCCGGAGGCACGCCCCATGACGCCGCTGTTCACCCCCGACTCCGTCGAGCTGAACCGGAAGCTGCCCCTCTGGTACCAGGTCTCCCAGTCCCTCCGCGCCTCCATACTCGGCCGCGCCCCGCAGGCGCCGGACCGGCTGCCGCCCGAGGACCGGCTGGCCGAGCACTACGGCGTCAGCGTGCTGACCATGCGCCAGGCCCTCAAGGAGCTGGAGACGGAGGGGCTGATCAGCAGGCACCGGCGGCGCGGCACCTTCATCGAACCGGAGGCGCGCCGGGCCCGGCCGGTGCGACTGCTCGGCTCGGTGGACACGATCGTCGCCCAGCAGTCCGGGGAGCCCACCACGCTGTTGGGCCACGGGCCGGAGCCGGTCCCCGCCGAGCTGGCCGAGTACTTCCCCGGCCAGCAGGAGGCGATGGCCTACCGGCGGCTGCGCTGCGAACGGGAGAGCGGGGAGCCGACCAACTGGGCCTGCAACCTCGTCCGCAGGGACGTCGCCGACCACATCGATCCGGCGGATCTGCGCCGCGACTGGCCGATGACGAAGGTGCTGCGGGACGCCGTGGGGGTGCGGATCAGCAGGATCACGGACACGGTCGAGGCGCGGCTGGCCGATCCGGAGACGGCCCGGCTGCTGCGGGTGCCGCTGCTGAGCCCGATCCTGCACTACACGGGAGTGACCTACGACGAAGCAGGCCGTGTGGTGGACGTGGTCCGCATCCACTACCGGGGGGACCGCTTCGCCTTCTCCGTGACGCTGGAGAACCTGGCGGACCACGACGAACGGGCGTGACGGGCGCAACGGGCCGGGAGGAACGGGCCGGGAAGCCGGGGCCGGGCCCGGGACGGGGTGCGAGAAGTACGGGAGCTGCGGGGGGGTACGGGAGACGCGAGGGGGAAACGGCCGCCGGGACGCGTTCCGCAGAGGATCCGCGGAGGATTCGCGGACTCCGCGAGGGAGCAGTCCGGCGGCCGCCTTCAGCCGCGCTCGCCGAACAGCGTGCGGCGCAGCTTGCGCAGCGGGGCGAAGAGGGAGACCCGCGCACCGCGGTTGCGCGTGCGGCTGTGCAGCGCGTCGCGCTGCGTGATCTCCCGCATCAGCGTGGTCGCGTCCTCCGCCTCGCGCGGTGGGACGGCGGGACCCGCGAGCACGGAGAGGTGCCGATCGAGGCGCGAACTCGTCGCGCCGGTACCGCATTTGATCGCGGGCACCCGCGCCCTGCTGCCGACTGTTATCTGTTCCATGTCACTCCCCACCCGTACGAGGGCACCCGGCCCGGGCAGAGTAACCCTATCTCCCGACTACGACATGCGTGTATCCCGGCCACAGCATTCACCTGCCCCACAAGGCTGTTGACGCACACGGTACGCCGTCCGGGCAGCTGACCGGCACCCCGGGAAGTCCCGCGAACCAGGACGAACCCGCCGCATTCCGGGAGGCGTCGGGCGCACACAGGGGGCGGACGGGTTTCCGGGATGCGCGGGTGGCGCGCCGCGAAACCCGCGTGCGAGTGCCGCCGCCATGCCGGATCATGGCAGTCATGAGTACCGACCGCCGACCCGACCAGAGGAGCGCGGCCCTGGCTTCCGAGACCTCGACGACGCCCCCGGCCACCCCCGCCCCCGGCACCGCGGCGGCCACCGCGGCCGGCAGCGGCGCACCGGCACCGACCGCGCCCGAACGGGCCCTGGTGCCACGGCTGCAGATCGACGACAGCGACTCCACCGGCGACATCATCGACGCCCTCTTCCTGGGCCGCTTCACCCTGGGGGAACAGCCGTACTCACGCAGCCACACCGTCGACCGCGTCAAGAAGGGGCGCACCCTGCTGCCGCCGGGAGCACACATCCTGCGGGAGGCCAAGGACGACAACTCCGGCTCGGTACTGGCCGAGGGGGAGGGCTGGACGGCGCGCGTCTCGCGCTGGAACCGCGGCGCCGAGGTCACGGTCACGGCGGTCACCGACGAACTGGCCGAACAGCGGCTGCGGCAGGCCGTGGACGGCGCGGAGGACGAGCCCGAGCCGCAGGAGGACCAGGTGTCCATGGGGTTCTGGTACCACTCCCCCATGCGCGGCCCGCGCCGCACCTCCCGCACCATCAGCGCCGGCGCCTGGTCGGACGTGCGGCAGAACTACACGGCCCGGGTGGCCACCGCCATGGACGATCTGATGAAGGTCACCCCGGACGAGATCTCCGGGCGCCTGCTGCTGCTGCACGGCCCGCCCGGCACCGGCAAGACCTCCGCGCTGCGCACGCTGGCCCGGTCCTGGAGCGAGTGGTGCCAGGTGGACTGCGTCCTGGACCCCGAGCACCTGTTCAACAACATCGGCTATCTGATGGACATCGCCATCGGGTCGGACGACTCCGACCCGGAGTCCGGCCGCTGGCGGCTGCTGCTCCTGGAGGACTGCGACGAGCTCATCCGCGGCGAGGCCAAGTACGCGGCGGGGCAGGCGCTCTCCCGGCTGCTGAACCTCACCGACGGGCTGCTGGGCCAGGGCCGCAACGTACTGGTAGGGGTCACCACGAACGAGGACCTGGAGCGGCTGCACCCGGCGGTGGTGCGGCCCGGGCGCTGCCTGGCCCGGATCGAGGTGGGCTCGCTCAGCCGCGAGGAGGCGGTCGCCTGGCTCGGCGCCGAGGACGGCGTCGGCCGCGACGGCGCCACCCTGGCGGAGCTCTACGCCCGGAAGAAGGGCAAGCGGCCCGCAGACGTCCCCGGCCGGCGGGAGAGCGCGGGCCTGTACCTGTGACCGCCGGGCGACGTCCCCGGCCCCGGCCCGTGCCCACCACTCGCCGGGGCCGGGGGCGGGGTGCCCGGCAGCCGCCCGCCGCGGACAACCATCGGCCGGGCTCATGGGTCTGACCCCACGACAGTTCGCCCAGGGGGAGGACCCACGATGCGTACCCGCTCCGCCGCCGCGGCCACCGCCGCCGCCGTCGCCCTGCTCACCGCCGCGACGGCCACCGCCGCCGCGGCCCCGGCCCGGACCGCGGCACCGGGCTTCCTGACCGCCGACGACCTGCCGCCGCACGCCACGTCCCCGTGGTACGAGGGTGCGGTCACCAAGGGGCTGCCGGACCCGGAACCCTTCTGCGTGGACGGTGCGGTGCCCGACACCTCCGGCACCTACCACCGCCTCTTCGGCACCGACTACGACACCCACGCCTCCCAGGTCGCCACCACGACCGCGTCCGTGAAGGCGGCGGACAAACTCGCCTCGAAGCTGGCGGCCCGCGCGGCGGGCTGCGCCGCCGACTGGCTGCGGGACCACCCCGGCAGCACGGCTTCCTGGGACGACTACGGCACGGTCGACGCCGGGGACAGCGCACACCTCTACGGCGTGCACACCGCGCCGCCGGAGTCGGAGCACGGCGTGAACCTGTTCGCGGTGATCCGCAAGGGCACGAAGGTCACCGTGGTGCGCTGGGCCGAGATGGGCACCCTGCCGGACGCCCCGGTCGCCGCGTTCCGCACCACCGCCACCAAGGCAGCGGCCCGCCTCTGATCCCCGGACCGGCGCGGCGAGGCCTGCCGCGCCGGTCCGGGGCCGGTGCGAGGGTCAGTCCGGAGAGCGGCCGGGCTACCCGCCGTACTGGGCCCGGAGCGCGTCCCGGGCGGCGGACAGCGCCGCGTCCCGGCCGGCGTCCAACCGCCTCGCCCGGGCGGCGAACGCCTGCGCCGCCTCGGCCAGTTCCCGCTCGGCGACCCCGCCGGCGGCAGCGATGAAGGTGCCGTTGCGCCCCCGGGTCTCGATGACGCCGTCGGCCTCCAGCGCGCGGTACGCCTTGGCGACCGTGTTCGCGGCGAGCCCCAGCTCCTCCGCGAGGCCCCGCACGGTGGGGAGTTTGTAGCCGGTGGGCAGGTCGCCGCCGCGTGCGAGCGCGGCGATGCGCGACCGCACCTGCTCGTAGGGCGCTTCCGGCGCGTCGGGATCGAGGTCGATGTCCAGGGCGTTCGTGGGGTTCGGCGGCACAGGTCCTCCGGGGAGCGAGCGGGTACGGGCCGATTCTCCCCCACCCCGGGAAATCCGGAAGCGCCGCGCCGCGCCGCCGACGTAGCCTCCGCGCCATGACGTCCCTGATCCGTACCTTCAGCCCCGAGGACCCCGGCGACGCCCGGTCCGTGGCCGCCGTCCGCCGCGCGACGATCCCGTATCTGGTGTGCACGGCCGAGACGGTCGCCTGGGAGGTGGCGCAGGCGCCCGCGGGGCAGCGGCGGCGGCTGCTGGTGGCCGAGGACGCGGACGGCACGATCGCGGGGTGTGCGGAGGCGGGCCTGGTCGCGGGGAGCGTGGCGCCCGGTCAGGGCTTTCTGCACACGGCGGTACCACCCGGGCGCCGGGGCCGGGGCGCGGGCTCGGCCCTGGTGGCCGCGGGCGAGGCGTATCTGGCGGAGCAGGCGGTGCGGCGGGTATATAGCTGGGTTGCCGCGGACGGCCACGCCGCCGCGTTCGCCGAGCGTCGCGGCTACGTCCCCTCCCGGCAGGCGCACTTCCTCGGACGCGAACTGCACCGCGCCACCTTGCCGGAGCTGCCCGATCCGCTGCCGCCGGGCGTGACCCTGCACCGGGTCGCCGAGTTCGCCGACGACCTGCGGCCGCTGTACGAAGCCGACACCGAGTGCGCCGCCGACGAGCCGGGCGACGTGCCCGTGGGCAGGACGCCGTACGCGCAGTGGCTGCGACACAACTGGCAGCGGCCCGACTGGAACGCCGAGCTGAGCAGCGTCGCGCTGGTGGACGGGCGGATCGCGGCCTACAGCGTCGCGCAGACCGACGGGGTGGACCGCTACTGGTCGGGGATGACGGGCACCCGGCGGGCCTTCCGCGGCCGGGGGCTGGCGCGACTGGCCAAGCTGGCCGCGCTGCGGCGGGCCCGCGCGGCGGGCTACCGGCACGCCTACACCGGGAACGACGCGACGAACGAGCCCATGCTGGCCGTCAACCGGCGCCTGGGCTACGCGGAGGTCGCCACGGAGTGGCGGTGCGTCAAGCGGATCTGACGGGCCGTCGCCCAGGACCGGGCGGCCCTGGTCTCACAGCGCCGAGCGATTCCCGGTGTCCACCGCGGCCGTGGCGTCCGCGGCCTCCCGTGCGGCTCCGCGTACCTGATCGGCGGTGAGCGCGTATCCGGTTCCCGCGTCCGTGGTCGAGCGCGCGAACACGACGCCGTACACCCGCCCGCCGGAGGTCAGCAGCGGTCCGCCGGAGTTGCCCGGGCGGACCTGGGAGCGGATGGCGTAGATGTCCCGGGTGGTCAGCGAGCCTCCGTAGATGTCCTGGCCGCGCGCCGGGGTGCGGGCCGCCACGGCCGCGGCGCGCAGGTCGAGGCCGCCGTTCTCCGGATAGCCGGCCACCACGGCCCGGTCCCCCCGTCCGGCGTCCCCCGCGAACCGCAGCGCGGGCGCCTCCAGGCCCGGCACGTCCAGGACGGCGATGTCCTTGTCCGGGTCGAAGAGGACGACCCGGGCCGGGTAGGGGCGGCCGACGCCGCCGACCCGGACGGTCGGCGCGTCGACACCGGCGACGACGTGCGCGTTGGTCATCACATGGCCGCGGGCGTAGACGAACCCGCTGCCCTCCTGCCCCTGCCTGCCGCCCCGCACGTCGGCGACGCCCTCGACCTTGACCGTGCTGCGCCGTGCGGCGGAGGTCGCCGCCTCGGTGACGGCGTCCCCGGACGGCTGCGGCACGGATGCGCCCGGCTCCTGTTCGAAGGGGTTGAAGACCGGTGGGAAGCCCGCCGTGGTGAGCGCGCCGGTGGCACGGTTGAACCAGGTCGCCGCACTGTCGGGCATCCGCTCGTGCACCCCCTCCAGCAGCGCGGAGCCCCGTATGGCCTGGTTGAGCGCGGGCGAGGGGGAGGCCGCGAGCGCGCTGCCCGCCATCCAGCCGACGACGAGGACGGCGACGACGTTGACGAGGGCGCCGCCCGCTCCGTCCACCCAGCGCGCGGGGGTGCGGCGGAGCGCGTGGCGTATCCGCCAGGCGAACTGGGAGGCCAGCGCGTGCCCGGCCAGCGCGGGCACCAGCACGGTCAGCAGTGCGAGCAGGGTGGCGGTGGTGGTGCCGCGGTCCGCGAGGCGGAGGACGTAGGGGAGCAGCCACACGCCGAGGGAGGCGCCCCCGACGAACCCGGCCAGCGAGACCAGGCCCGCGACCAGCCCCCGGTGGTATCCGGAACCGGCATAGGCGAGCGCCGCGACGATCAGGAGCAGATCCAGCAGGTTCACGGCCTGCTCCCTCCCTTCGTGCGCTGGGTGTCCGCCGCGGTCCGCGGCGGGGTCCGCGGGGGCCGGGCGGGGCGTTCAGGGTTGACATCCTCCCCTCCCTGAAGGGAGGGGATTCCTACGGCTCGCGCCGTGGGGTTTTCTGCTTCGTCGCCGACTGCCCGCCCGGAGAACTCCGTTGAGGTCTTACACCAGCTCCACAGACAGACACGGCCAGCCCGGCCGCCAGAAGGTTCTTCGCCGCGTTCACGTCGCGGTCGTGGGTGATTCCGCAGCCGCACGTCCAGGTGCGGACGTGCAGGGGCATCTTCGATGCGATAGTGCCGCAGGCGGAGCACAGCTTGGAGGAGGGGAAGAAGCGGTCCACCGCGACCACTTCCCGCCCGTACCAGGCAGCTTTGTACTCCAGCATGTTCCGGAAGTCGGACCATGCGGCGTCGGAGACGGCGCGGGCCAGGCTGCGGTTCTTGACCATGTTGCGCACGGTCAGGTCCTCGATCACGAGCGTTTGGTTTTCACGCACGAGTCGAGTGGTCAGCTTGTGCAGGTGGTCACGGCGCCGGTCGGTGATCCGGGCGTGGATCCTGGCGACCTTGCGCCGGGCCTTGGCCCGGTTGGCGCCGTCGCCCTTGGCCTTCTTCGCCAGGCGGCGCTGGGCCAGGGCCAGACGTGCACGGTCGCGGCGCTCGTGCCGGGGGTTGGCGAGCTTCTCGCCGGTTGAGAGGGTCAGCAGGTGGGTCAGGCCCACGTCGATGCCGACCGCCGCACCGGTGGCGGGCAGCGGCTTCACGGCCGGGTCGTCGCACAGTATCGACACAAACCAACGTCCCGCACTGTCCTGCGACACGGTGACCGTGGACGGAGACACACCCTCGGGCAGTGGCCGGGACCACACGACCTCCAGTGGCTCGGTCATCCTGGCCAGAGTGATCCTGCCGTCCCGGTACCGGAACGCACTGGTCGTGTACTCGGCGGACTTCCTGGACTTCTTGCGGGACTTGAAACGCGGGTACTTGGCCCGCTTCCCGAAGAAGTTGGTGAACGCCACCTGCAAGTGCCGCAGCGTCTGCTGCAACGGCACCGAGGACACCTCGGACAGGTAGGCCAGCTCCTCAGTCTTCTTCCACACGGTCAGAAGCGCCGACGTCTGGTTGTAGTTGACCCGCTCACCCCGCACCCACGCCTCGGTGCGGGCCGCGAGCGCCAGGTTGTAGACCTTCCGCACACACCCGAAGGTGCGCGACAGCTCTGCTGCCTGCGCATCCGTCGGGTAGAAGCGGTACTTGAACGCCCGCTTCACGTGAGCCCTGGTCATGGCTCACAAACTAGCCAGACCGCAGGTGAAGATCAAACCTGCGGGTCAGAGCACTGCGGTCCGCCCTGGGGGCGAATCGCAGCCCGTTGCCCTGCTTCGCAGGTGCTTCGCTTCCTCCCCCACCTGAAGGTGGGGGTATCCACGAAGGAGTCACGATGAAAACGCATAAGCCCAGCTCGCGGTTCCGCGCGGCGTGCCGCGGCCCCGAGCCTGTCGGGGTGCTTAGACCCGCCTTAAGCGATCCCTAAGGATCCCGGCAGCGGCCGCCGACGGGCCGTTCCGGGCCCTAGGCGTGGCTAACGTGCTGGCCACCGGGGCGGGTTCGGCAGCAATCCGCTGGGGAGGCGGTGCGCCCCGAGCCCGTTCCGGTCCCCGCACCTGCCGCCTGAGGGCGGCGTTTCCCCGTGACAAGGAGCCCTTCACATGTCCGTTCGCCGCACGGCCGCAGGAATCGCCGCGCTGGGCGCCGCACCGCTCGCGCTGGTCCTGGCGACGGCCGTCCCCGCCGCCGCGCACGGTTCGATGGCCGACCCGGTCAGCCGGGTGTCCGCCTGCTTCGCCGAGGGACCCGAGAGTCCGCAGTCGGCGGCGTGCAAGGCGGCGGTCGCCGCGAGCGGGACGCAGGCGTTCTACGACTGGAACGAGGTCAACATCCCGGACGCGGCGGGCAGGCACCGGCAGATCATTCCGGACGGGAAGCTGTGCAGCGCGGGCCGGGACAAGTACAAGGGGCTGGACCTGCCCCGTACGGACTGGCCGGCCACCGCGATGAAGGCCGGTCCGCACACCTTCCGGTACCGGGCCACCGCGCCGCACAAAGGCACCTTCGAGCTGTATCTGACCAAGGAAGGCTACGACCCGTCCGAACCGCTGACCTGGTCCGACCTGGAACCGGAGCCGTTCGCGAAGGCGACCGACCCGGCGCTGGAGGACGGCAGCTACGTCATCGAGGGCACCGTGCCGGAGAAGTCGGGGCGGCACCTCGTCTACAGCATCTGGCAGCGCTCGGACAGCCCTGAGGCGTTCTACACCTGCTCGGACGTCACCTTCGGCGGAGAGGGCGGCGACGGCGCCGGGAAGGCGCCGAAGGCGCCCGACGAGCAGCAGATCGAGGCGGGTGCGGACAAGTCGACCGTGGACCACGGCGGACACGGCGGCGGGGACGGCGGTTCCGGGCACGGCACGGAAGGCGGCGCCGGACACCGCGACGACTCCGCCGCTCCCGGCTCCGGGCCGGACGGTGAGGGGCCCGCGCCGCAGGGCGGAGCCGCGCCGCGCGGCGGGGATGAGGACGCCGACCTGGCCAAGACCGGTGGCGACAGCAGTACGGTCCCGCTCGCCGTGGGCGGCGCCGCGGTTCTCGCGGCGGGTGCCGGGCTGGTCGCCGCCGCCCGCCGCAGGGCCGCCTCCTCGGCCCCGCCGCGCGGCTGACCGCGCCGATCGCGTACGGCGCCGCCCTCCCTCGCAGCGGGGTGGGCGGCGCCGTACGCTCGTTCCCGATACCGGGGTTGAGGGAGCGGGGCAGTCATGACGGCACGTGAGGCGGATGCGGTCGGAGCGGCGGACGGGATGGTGGAGGTCACCACCGAGGAGGAGTTGCGGGCCCTGGTGGGGCAGCCGGCCTCGCACGCGGTGCACAAGACCCGCACCGCGCTGCATCCTCTGGACCGCGCGTGGCTGGCGCGCTCGCCGTTCTGCCTCGTGGCCACCTCGGCGGCCGACGGGAGCTGCGACGTCTCCCCCAAGGGCGATCCGCCGGGGTTCACCAAGGTGCTGGACGACCGCACGATCGCCCTGCCCGACCGGCCGGGCAACCGGCGGGTGGACGGGCTGCGCAACATCCTGTCCAACCCGCACGTCGGTCTGATCCACTTCCTGCCCGGCCGCGGTGACACGCTCCGGATCAACGGCCGGGCGCGGATCGTGCGCGAAGCCCCGTTCCTGGACGGGATGTCGGCCCGGGGCCACCGTCCCGCGCTGGCGCTGGTGGTGGAGATCGACGAGGTCTTCCACCACTGCTCCAAGGCGTTCCTGCGCTCCGGTACCTGGGATCCGGAGACCTGGCAGCCGGACGCGCTGCCGAACCGCGCCCGGCTGGCCAAGGCCCTCGACCGGACCGAGGACTCCCTGGAGTTCCTGGAGGAGTACTACGGTCCGCGGTACGCCGAGAAGATTCACACCGAGGGGTGAGCCCCGGCGCCGGTCCGCCCCGGGAGAGGGCGGATCCGCCTCAGGAGAAGCAGGTGGTGCGGGTGGCGTGCGGCGGGTCGAGCGCATTCGCCGTCTCGTGCCAGGCCGCCCGGTCGATGAGCGCGATGGCCAGGTGCTCGGAGATGTCGATCGGGCACAGGTCCTGGAGCTTCACGTTCCTGACGTCCGGCCCGTCGAGGAACTGCGTCCGGTAGGGCGTGACGACCTCGTCGTACCTGGTGGCGATCACGGTGTAGGCGACGCCGGGCACCGTGTCGCCGCCCGCGTTGAGCTTCTCGAGGAAGTCGGAGCCCTTCTTCTGCTGGAGCAGCGCCGGGCCGATCTCGTCGACCACGTCGCCCACGGGCGGGAACTGGTCGGCGAGCGCGGCCAGACCGCTGAGGGTGGTGCCGTGGTTGCTGGGGGCGATGCCGACGAGGGCGTTCACCTTCGGGGCGCCGCCGAGGAACTTGAGGTAGTACCGGGGCATCATGCCGCCCTGCGAGTGGCCGACGATGTCGACCTTGCCGGTGCCGGTGGAGTCGAGCACCTTGTCGACGTAGGCGGAGAGCTGCCCGGCGGAGTCCTCGATGGGGCCGAGTCCGTGGAAGAAGGGTTTGCCCGGCAGCTGCCCGTAGTCCAGTGAGAAGACGCAGTAGCCGCGCCTGACCAGGTAGGGGGCGAGCCCCAGCCAGTTGTCCACGGAGTTGCCGAAGGTGCCGTGCACCAGGACGACGGGGCGCGGGTGCGCGGCGGACGGTTTGCAGGAGTAGTCGTTCCAGCCGCTGGTGCGTGCGCTCTCGGGCGCCGCGGTGGCGGTGGCGGGCAGTGCCACGACCGCCGCGACGGCCAGGGCCAGTGCGGCGGCCGCCGACCTGCGGATGCGCGATCTGCGGAGGGGTCTGTCCGACGGCGGCGGCGATGACGTCGACGACGCTGCCGGGGTTGACGGCTTCAGCTTCATGTCCGGCTCCTCGTGCTGTGAGGGATGGGGGGGAGCGGAGCTGTTGAATCGCCGTCAACTTACGCGCGAGTAAGGTCACTGGCCAGTAGTCGCGCACGACTTTGTTACCGGGAGGTTTCCGCCCTCTCGCCCCGCACCCCGCCCCGCCGGACGGCGGCGGATCGCCGGAACTCCCTCCGGATCACCCTCCGCGCCCCCGGGAACCCCTTGCGTCCGATACGGGGTGGGGGTATACATGACCCTGGCTCCACTGATACCCCAGGCGGGTATGACAGAGTGGTGCGGAGAACACCGTGCCCCGGCATCCCGCCGGGCACCGCCGAGGAGACGTGATGACCGCGACGCATGAGAGCACGGAGCGGACCGCGGGCGCCGGACGCCCCGCCGCGCAGACCGACGTCGAGCTGGCGATCGGCGGCATGACCTGCGCCTCCTGCGCCGCCCGCGTCGAGAAGAAGCTCAACCGGATGGACGGCGTCACCGCCAGCGTCAACTACGCGACGGAGAAGGCCAAGGTCAGCATGGCCGACGGTGTCCAGGTGACCGATCTGATCGCCACCGTCGAGGCCACCGGCTACACGGCGGCCCCGCCGGCGCCCCGGCACCCGGAACCGGCGCCGGCGCCGGCGCCGGCGCCGGCGCCGGAGCACGGCGGCGGCGAGATCCCGCCCCCCGCGGCCGGCGGCCGGGACGACGAGCTGCGCACCCTGCGTGAACGGGTGATCGGCTCGGCGGTCCTGGCGGTGCCGGTCATCGCGATGGCGATGATCCCCGCGCTCCAGTTCACGTACTGGCAGTGGCTCTCCCTCACCCTCGCCGCGCCCGTCGTGGTCTGGGGCGCCTGGCCCTTCCACCGCGCCGCCTGGACCAACGCGCGGCACGGCGCGGCCACCATGGACACCCTCGTCTCGCTGGGCACCTCGGCCGCGATGCTCTGGTCGCTGTGGGCGCTGTTCTTCGGCACCGCGGGCATGCCCGGGATGACGCACCCCTTCGAGCTGTCGATCGGGCGCAGCGACGGCGCGGGGAACATCTATCTGGAGGCGGCCGCCGGTGTCACCGCCTTCATCCTCGCCGGGCGGTACTTCGAGGCCCGCTCCAAGCGGAAGGCGGGTGCGGCGCTCAGGGCGCTGCTGGAGCTGGGCGCCAAGGAGGTGACCGTGCTGCGGGACGGTCGCGAGCTGCGGATCCGCACCGAGGAGCTGGCCGTCGGCGACCGCTTCGTCGTCCGCCCCGGCGAGAAGATCGCGACGGACGGCACCGTCACCGAGGGCAGCTCCGCCGTGGACGCCTCGATGCTCACCGGCGAGTCCGTGCCCGTCGAGGTCGGTGTCGGGGACGGCGTCACCGGCGCGACGCTCAACGCGGGCGGACGGCTGGTGGTGGAGGCCACCCGGGTGGGCTCCGACACCCAGCTGGCCCGGATGGCCGCGCTGGTCGAGGACGCGCAGAACGGCAAGGCCGCGGCGCAGCGGCTCGCGGACCGGATCTCGGCGGTCTTCGTCCCCGTGGTGATCGTGCTCGCGCTGGCCGCCCTCGGCGGCTGGCTGGTGGCCGGCGCCGGAGCGACGGCCGCGTTCACCGCCGCCGTCGCCGTCCTGATCATCGCCTGCCCCTGCGCACTGGGCCTGGCCACCCCGACCGCGCTGATGGTCGGCACCGGACGCGGCGCCCAGCTCGGCATCCTGATCAAGGGCCCGGAGGTGCTGGAGACGACCCGCAGGGCGGACACCGTGGTGCTGGACAAGACCGGCACGGTGACGACCGGCGAGATGACGCTGCTGGCCGTGCGCCTGGCGGAGGGAGTCACCAGGGAGGAGGCGCTGCGGCTGGCGGGCGCCCTGGAGAGCGCCTCCGAGCACCCCATCGCGCAGGCGGTGGCCAGGGGTGCCGAGCGGGAGCACGGCACGCTGCCGGTCCCCGAGGACTTCGCCAACGTCCCCGGGCTCGGCGTCCAGGGGGTCGTCGAGGGTCACGCGGTGCTGGTGGGACGCGAGAAGCTGCTGCGGGAGTGGGCGATGGAGCTGCCGCCCGCGCTGGCCGCGGCCAAGGAGGAGGCCGAGCGGGCCGGACGTACCGCGATCGCGGTGGCCTGGGACGGCGAGGCACGCGCCGTCCTGGAGGTCGCCGACGCGGTGAAGCCCAGCAGCGCCGAAGCCGTCCGGCGACTGCGGGCACTGGGGCTGACCCCGGTGCTGCTGACCGGTGACAACCGCGCCGTGGCCGAGTCGGTGGCCGCCGAGGTCGGCATCCCGGCCGAAGACGTGATCGCCGAGGTCATGCCCGAGGACAAGGTCGGCGTCGTCGAGCGGCTCCAGGACGAGGGGCGCTCGGTCGCCATGGTCGGCGACGGCGTCAACGACGCGGCGGCGCTCGCACAGGCCGACCTGGGGCTGGCGATGGGCACCGGGACGGACGCGGCCATCGAGGCCGGGGACCTGACCCTGGTACGGGGCGATCTGCGGTCGGCCGCCGACGCCATCCGGCTCTCCCGGCGCACCCTGGGCACCATCAAGGGCAATCTCTTCTGGGCCTTCGCCTACAACGTGGCCGCACTGCCGCTCGCCGCTGCCGGCCTGCTGAATCCGATGATCGCGGGCGCGGCGATGGCGTTCTCGTCGGTGTTCGTGGTGGGCAACAGCCTGCGGCTGCGGAGGTTCCGCGCGGCGGAGTGAGCGTGGGCGGCCTGCGGCGCCCCGGGAGCCGGGGCGCCTCAGGCCGCTTTCGGCGGGTCCGATCCGGCCGGGCGCACCGCGGCCGCGCCGAAGCGGCGGCGGGCGCGGTCGGCCGCCGCCTCCGCACGGCGGGCCTTCTCCTCGCGCACGTCGAACGAAAGCTGGTGGGAGGCGAGTTCGGCCGCCGTCAGCTCCTCGGCGCGGAGCGCCAGGCCCCGGACCCTGGCGCGCTGCAGGCCCAGCGCGTCGTGCAGCGCATAGGCGGCGGCGGTCAGCCCGGGGGTGTGCGCGGTGGGTTCGGGCAGCGTGCGGGTACGGGTGGTGGCGGTGCGGTCGGCATAGCGGACGGTGAGGGTGAGGGCTCGGGCCACCTGCCCCTCGGCCCGCAGCCGGAACCCCAGCCCGTCGGCGAGGGTGAGCAGCACGCCGCGGCGCCGGGCGGCGTCGAGTTCGTCCCGTTCGAAGCGGTGCTCGGCGCCCGCGGAGCGCGGCGGTGCCGTGGGGGTGACGGGCGCGGGGTCGATCCCCCGCGCCCGTTCGTGCAGCCGCCGCCCCGCCGCGGCGCCGAGGATCCGCTGGAGGGTGGCGGGCGGCGCGGCGGCGAGCCGGCCGACGCTGTCGAGGCCGTAGGCGCACAGCGCACGCGCGGTCGCAGGGCCGACCCCGTGCAGCGCGGCCACCGGTCTGCGGTCGAGGAAGTCGGCCGCGTCCTCGGGGCGCACCTCGCGCACCCGCCCCGGCTCTCCCGCCTGTGCGGCCATCCGCGCCAGCAGCGGATTGGCGGCGACCCCGACGGTGCAGTCGGTGCCGTACAGCGCGAGGGCGCGCAGCCGCACGAGCCGTGCCAGGTCGACGGCCTCCCGTCCGAAGTACCGCAGCGCGCCTTGGACGTCGGCGAGCGCGGCATCCGGCGGCAGGGCCTGGACGACGGGGGTGATGTCGGCGAGGAGGGCGAGAAGCGCGTCGTGGCGTCCGGGCCCGGCGGCTCCGGTGCCGTCGAGGTGCACATAGAGCACGTGGGATCGCCGGGGTCCGGCCGGTGCCGGCGCCGGTCCGCTCATCCCGCGCTCCCCGGGCTGGAGTGCCACATCCTGCGGAGCGCCCTGGCCGAGCCCGCGGTCTCGCCCGCGGGGCGGAGGTCCGCCCAGGGGTGCATCTCGTACCCGGGGGCGACCTGGAGGGTGCGGCCCGGACCGTCGGCGGGCTGCGGGCCGCCCTCCGGCGGCTCCGCCAGCCGGGCCGTGACCGCCTCCAGGCCGCCCGTGCGGCGCAGCTCGACCAGTTCGGCCAGGTCCCAGGCGGCGGAGCCGACGACGGTGAGGCTGCGCGGCCCGCGCCGCTGGACGACGCCGCGCACCAGCAGCAGCCAGGAGTGGAAGACGGTGTGGGCGCAGGCGGCGTGCGCGTCCTCGAAGAAGGCGAGGTCGGACAGGCCGGTGCCGTCGTCCAGCGTGGTGAAGATGACGCGCTTGCCCGAGGCGAGCGGCGGGGTCTGGGTGGCGGCCTTGGCCCCGGCGATCAGCACCGTCTCGCCGTGCCGTGCCGAGCGCAGGGTACGGGCCGAACGGGCGCCCAGTTCCCGCAGGAAGGCGACGTGGTCGGTCATCAGATGGCGGGAGGTGTCCATGCCCAGGACGTCGAGTTCGGCGCCGAGCCGCTCGCCCCTGTCCAGGTCGGGCAGGTGGACCGGTTCGGCCTGCTGCGGGGCCCGGTCCGCGGGTGCGGCGCCCTCGCCCAGCGCGAGCTGCCCCTCGCGCGCTCCGGCCGCACGCTGGGTGCGGTGCAGTTCGGCGAGGTGCAGCAGCAGGTCGCGGCGGTTGCCGCCGGGGGCGAAGGCGTCCAGCGCGCCGACCTGGGCGAGGCGTTCGGCCACGGGCCGGGAGGGGCGGGCCCGGCGCCAGAAGTCCGCGAGCGAGTCGTAGGGCTGCCCGGCCTCGATCCGGGCCGCGTCGGCCTCGCTGATGCCCTGCACCTCACCGAGCGCGAGGCGCAGCCCCCACACTCCGGATTCGGACTCCAGTTCGATCCGATAGGAAGCCGCGGACCGGTTCACCTCCAGCGGCAGCACCGGAACCCCGCGCCGCCGGGCGTCCGCCAGCAGCAGCCGCTTGGGATACATCCCCGGATCGTGCTCCAGGATCCCGGCATAGAAGGCGGCGGGACGGTGCGCCTTGAGCCACGCGGACTGGTAGGTCGGCACGGCGAACGCCACGGCATGCGCCTTGCAGAACCCGTAGGAGCCGAAGGACTCCACGATCTCCCAGGCGTGCGCGACCGTCCCGGCCGCGAACCCCCGGCGCGCCGCCGCGCGTTCGAACCAGAGCTTCGCGGCGGGACGCTGCTCGTCGTCCTTGAGCACCCGCCGCACCTCGTCCGCCCGGCCGCGGTCGCAGCCGGTGAACCGCGAGAGGATGCGGATCACCTGCTCGTGGAAGACCGCAACGCCATACGTCTCGGCCAGCGGCTCCGCCAGGTCGGGATGCGGATGGCGGATGCGGCGCCGCCCGTGCCGGGCCTCGACGAAGGGGTGGACCATGTCGGCGCCGACGGGTCCCGGCCGGAAGAGGGAGATGTCCACGACCAGGTCGTGGAAGGTCTCCGGCTGGAGCCGGCCGATCAGCTCGCGCTGGCCCGGCGACTCGATCTGGAAGCAGCCCAGTGTCTCGGAGGAGCGGATCAGCTCGTAGGTGGCCCGGTCCCCCTCCGGGACCGCGTCCAGGTCGATCCGCTCCCCCGCCGCGCGCTCCACCTCGGCGACCGCGTACGCCATCGCCGACTGGAGCCGCACACCCAGCACATCCAGCTTGAGCAGTCCGAGGTCCTCCACGTCGTCCTTGTCGAACTGCGCCATCGCGAAGCCCTCGCCGCTGGTGGGCACGACGGGCGTACGGGCACGCAGCGACGCGTCCGAGAGCAGCAGCCCGCACGGGTGCATGGCCAGCCCGCGGGGCAGCCCGTCCAGCGCCTCGACCAGCTCCCAGAAGCGCTCCCCGTGCCCGGCGGGCGCCCCCTCGGCCGCCTCCCGCCGCAGCTCCTCCAGCTCCGGCAGCTCGGCCAGCGCGGAGCGCGCGTCCCGCGCCCTGATGTGCGGGAACGCCTTGGCCAGCCGGTCGGTCTCGGCCGGGTCCAGCGCCAGCGCCGCGCCCACGTCGCGGATGGCGTGCCGCACCCGGTAGGTCTCGGGCATGGCGACGGCGGCCACCCGCTCCTCGCCGAAGCGTTCGAAGACCGCGCGGTAGACCTCCAGCCGCCGGGCCGACTCCACGTCGATGTCGATGTCCGGCAGCTCGGCCCGGCGCAGGGAGAGGAACCGCTCCATCAGCAGCCCGTGCTCGACCGGGTCGGCGTGCGCGATGCCCAGCAGATGGTTGACGAACGACCCGGCGCCCGAGCCGCGCGCGGCGACCCGGATGCCCCGCTCCCGCACGTCCTCGACGATGCGGGCGACGGTCAGGAAGTACGAGGAGTAGCCGAGCTTCTCGATGACGGCCAGCTCGTCCTCCAGCCGTCGCCAGCGGGCGGGCTGCCGGTCGTAGCGGCGGGTGACCATCGCGGCGGCGCAGCGGGAGCGCAGGACGCGCACGGCGGTGCGGCCGCCGGTGCCGGCCAGCCGGGACTCGGGGAAGTGGACCCGGCCCAGGCCCAGGTCCTCCTCGGGGTCGACCCGGCAGGCCTCCGCGGTCTCCTCGGTGAGGGCGAGGAGACGGTGTGCGGTGTTGCGCCGGTATCCGGCGGCCTCGGCGATCCGCTCCGCGGCTGCGGCCATCTCCGCGGGCCCCTTCAGCCAGCGCTCACCGCCATCGAGCCCCGCGCGCGGGTCGACGGGGACGAGGCGGCGGGCGGCGTCCAGCACGTCGGCGACGTTCACCTCGGCGGACGGCGCCGGATCGGCGTAGCGCACGGCGTTGGTCAGCACGGGTGCGACGCCCTCCTGCGCCGCCAGTCCCAGCGCTCTGGCGGCCTCGCGCAGCGGCCCTGCGGCGGAGACGGCCAGCCGGAGCGCGTCGCCGTAGATCTCGCGCCACCGCCCCAGGAGAGCGGCCGCGCGGTCGGGGCGGCCCGCGGCGAGGGCGCGCCCGACGTCCGAGCCGGCGCCCAGCAGCACCGTCACGGCGCCGCCGCGCAGCGCGGTCCGCGGAAGGAGCGGCGCGTCCTGCCCGGTGGCGTGCGCCTCAGTGATCATCCGGCACAGTTCGGCCCAGCCGCGGGCGCCGTCGCGGGCGAGGAAGACGGCGCGCCGGGCGGACTCGTCTACGAAGCGCCCGCCTCTGACCGGTGTGCGGCGCCGCTCTCCGCCTGGCACGTCCGGCTGATCCGGTGGCGGCCCGACCGCGAGGTCGACTCCGTACACCGGGCGCACCCCGGCGCGTGCGCACGCCTTCGTGAAGCGGACGGCACCCGCGACGCCGTCCCGGTCGGTGAGGGCGACAGCGGCCATTCCCCGCTCGGCGGCCCGCTCGGCGAGAGCCTCGGGGTGCGAGGCGCCGAAGCGCATGGAGAAGCCGGAGGCCACGTGCAGATGGGTGAACGCCGACATCGTCCGCACCACCTCCTGCCTCAGCACCCCCTCTGTCCCGAGCAACCACAATAGACCAGCTATCGAATCTGTATTCGAATAGCACACCACGCCGCCGCTCCCTCCCGCCGCACGGGGGGCGCCACCGGAGTGGCGGGCCTCCGGGAGCAGGGGCCGTGGCGGGCTCGGAGCAGGCGGCCGGGGCGGGCTGCCGGGAATCGGCCAGGAGCCGGGCGGCTCACATGTGGGTGCCGCCGTCGATGCGCAGTTCGGTACCGGTGATGAAGGCGCCGTCCTCGGAGGCCAGCATCGCGATGGCGCCCGCCACGGTCTCCGGGCCGGCGAACCCCTCTCCGAGGGCCGGTGCGAGCTTCGTGAACAAGTCCGGGTCGGCGTCCCCGGGCAGCCCCGGGGCCCGGGTCATACCGGAGTCGATGGAGCCGGGCGCCACACAGACGGCCCGCAGCCCTCGCTTGCCGTACTCGGCCGCGATGGCGTGCGTGAAGGACTGGATGCCGCCCTTGGAAGCGGCGTAAGCGGCCATATAGGGATGCGCGAAGCTCGCCGAGGTCGAACTGAAGTTGACGACGACCCCCTTTCCGGCCGCCAGCAGCGCGGGCAGCGCCTGCCGGGTCACCAGGAAGGTGCCGGTGAGGTTGACGCCGATGATCCGGTTCCAGAACTCCAGGGTCATCGCCCCGGTGTGCCGCGAATCGAGCATGCCCGCCGCGTTGACCAGCACGTCCAGGCCGCCGAGGCGCTCGACGGCGGCATCGACTCGCGCGCGCACGGAATCCTCGTCCGCGATGTCGAGGACCGTCCGGCTCAGCCGCCCGTCCGTGCCCGCCTCGGCGGCCAGCGAGCGGGTCTTCTCCAGCCCTGCCTCGGCGATGTCGGCGGCGGCGACACTGCCGCCCTCCGCGAGTATCCGCAGCGCGGTGGCCTGGCCGATGCCGGAGCCGGCTCCGGTGACCAGGACTCTGCTGCCGGTGAAGCGGTTCATGACCGACTCCCCTTCTGATGTGGGATGCCCTTTTCGGGCACGTATCTGGTCACAGTACGCCGTGATGGCACGACATGCCATCACGGCGCAGAACGCAACTCTGCGCACTCCTGGCATACGCTTCCGTCCATGACCTCCCAGCCCGACAGGCCGATCCCGCACACCACCCGCCCCTCCCTCACCGAACGCCGCAAGGCCGAGACCGAACGGGAGATCGCGCGGCACGCCGCCGGACTGTTCTCCGCACACGGCGCGGCGAGCGTCACGGCGGAGGGGATCGCCCACGCGTCGGGCGTCTCGCTGCGCACCTTCTACCGCTACTTCCGCACCAAGGAGGAGGCGGTCGCCCCGCTGCTGACCGGAGGCGTACGCCAGTGGCTGGCCGACCTGGCCGCCGCACCCGCCGAGCTGCCCGTGGCCCAGGCCCTGGAGCACGCCGTCCGGGCCGCGCTCACCCCGGCCGGACCCTACGCGGACCTCCAGGCCGAGGCCCTGGAGAGCACCCGGGGGTTGCTGCGCGCCGTCCCCGGCGACCCGGCGCTGCGATCGGTGTGGCTGCAGGTGCACGCCGAGACGGAGGAGGCGCTGGTGCCCGTACTGGCCGGGCTCGCCCGCGAGGACACCGACCCGCTGGAGCTGCGGCTGACGGCGAGCGCGGCCAATGCCGCCATGCGGATCGCGATGGAGACCTGGTCGGCCGGTGAAGCGGATTCCGACGATCCGGAACAGGGCCCCGCCGCACTCGCCGTACGCTGTCTGCGGGGGCTGACCGCAGGACTGCGCACGCCCCGCGCGTGAGCCCCGATGCCACCGGCACCGCGGCGGCGGTGCCACCGTGCCGGGCTGTGACCCAAATCAAAGTGCTGGCACCCCGTACCCGGCACCGTGCAGGGTAGGGGCACGCGGGACACGCACGAGACCAGCGCGGCGGGACGAACCCACGAGGCCGCGCGTTCAGCAGAAGGAGCCCCATGAAGGTCGGGATTGTCGGAGCCACCGGTCAGGTCGGCACAGTGATGCGCGAGATTCTGGCCGAGCGTGATTTCCCGGTCGACGAACTGCGGCTGTTCGCCTCCGCGCGCTCCGCGGGCCGGACGCTGCCCTGGAAGAGCGGCGAGGTGACCGTCGAGGACGCGGCCACGGCCGACTACACCGGACTGGACATCGTCCTGTTCTCCGCGGGCGGTGCCACCTCCAAGGCGATCGCCGAGAAGGTCGCGGCCCAGGGCCCGGTCGTCATCGACAACTCCTCGGCCTGGCGGATGGACCCCGAGGTGCCGCTGGTCGTCTCCGAGGTGAACCCGGAAGCGACCCGCCGGCGCCCCAAGGGCATCATCGCCAACCCGAACTGCACCACCATGGCCGCGATGCCGGTGCTGCGTCCGCTGCACGCGGAGGCGGAGCTGACCGCGCTGGTCGTCGCCACCTACCAGGCGGTCTCCGGCAGCGGCCTGGCGGGCGTGGCCGAGCTGGACGGCCAAGCACGCAAGGCGGTGGAGAACGACGCCGCCCGGCTCGCCTTCGACGGTGAGGCGGTGGACTTCCCCGAGCCGGACAAGTTCAAGCGGCCCATCGCCTTCAACGTGCTGCCGCTGGCCGGCTCGATCGTCGACGACGGCCAGGCCGAGACCGACGAGGAACAGAAGCTCCGCAACGAGAGCCGCAAGATCCTGGACATCCCCGCACTGAAGGTCTCCGGCACCTGCGTGCGCGTCCCCGTCTTCACCGGTCACTCGCTGCAGGTCAACGCCCGCTTCGCAAACCCGCTCAGCCCCGAGCGGGCCGCCGAGCTGCTCGCCGCAGCGCCGGGCGTGGAACTGTCCCCGATCCCCACCCCGCTCCAGGCCGCGGGCAAGGACGCCAGCTACGTGGGCCGGATCCGCGCCGACGAGACGGTCGAGCACGGCCTGTCGCTCTTCCTGTCCAACGACAACCTGCGCAAGGGCGCCGCGCTCAACGCCGTGCAGATCGCCGAGCTGGTCGCCGCCGAACTGGGCTGACCACCGGGACGTTCGGAACGGGCCGGCGAAGCGCCGGAAGCGGGCCGGCAGCCCGGATGCGTGCAAGACCGGGTCGCACCCTCGCCTCCGGCGCACGGAACGCGTGCCCGGCAACCGCACAGCAGCACGGAACCCCCCGGACCACGTCCGGGGGGTTCCGCTGTGGGGGGTCCGAGCCCCTTCCGGAGAGGCTCACCAGGATCCCGTGCAGGGGCCGGGCCCATCGCCCGGCCGACCGGGCTCAGCCGGTCCCGCGGGGTCAGCCGATCTTGGCACCGAGCGCGTCGAGCGCGGCGGGCACCGGCTGGAAGTAGGTCTCGCCGCCGGAGGAGCAGTCACCGCTGCCGCCGGAGGTGAGGCCCAGCGCCTTGTCGCCCGCGAAGAGCGAGCCACCGCTGTCGCCCGGCTCGGCGCACACGTCGGTCTGGATCAACCCGTCGACGGTGCCCTCCGGGTAGGAGACGGAGGCGTTCAGCGCCTTGACCGTGCCGTCGTGCACCTGGGTGGTGCTGCCGCTGCGGGTGACCTTCTGGCCCACCTCGGCCTCTCCGGCGCCGGAGATGGCCTGGGTGCTGCCGTCGTACAGGTCGACCTCGCTCGGGTGGTCGGTGTCGCCGGTGTAGGTGGCGATGCCGTAGTCGTTGCCCGGGAACTTGCCCTCCCCGCTCTCCGCGATGGGCTGGCCGCCCTGCGAGTCGGACCACGAGGAGATGGCGGTGGTGCAGTGGCCCGCGGTCAGGAAGCCGGGCTTGCCGTCCGCGGTGGTGACGTTGAAGCCGAGCGAGCAGCGTCCGCCGTCGCCCCAGATGGCGTCCCCACCGGCGATCTTGGTGGTGAACTTGCCTTCGGTGCGCTTCAGCTCGACCTTGCCGCCCTGGGCCTTGAGCTGCTTCTTGAGCTTGGCGAGCTCGGCGCCCTTGACCGTGCTGTCGGCGGTGACGACCACCTTGTTGGCCTTCACGTCGACGGCGCGGGCCGTGCCCGTCACATCGTCCTCGGTGAGCGTCTTCTTGGCGGAGGTGAGCTGGGAGAGCGTGTGCTCGACGACCCGGGCCCTGGCTCCGGCCGCCTGGACCTTCTCCTTGGCCGCGTCGTCGGTCACGTTGACGACGAGCTGCTTGGCCTTGGCATCGTAGTAGGCGCCCGCGTCGCTCTTGATGTCCGAGGTGAGCTTCGAGGCCAGCTTCGATGCCGAGCCGGACGAGAGGGTCTTGACCGAGGGGGCCTCGGGCGCGGCGTTGGCGGTGGTGACCGTGAGCGCGCCGGCCGCGAGGGCCGCTGCGCCCGCGCCGGCCAGCAGTATCCGCCTCTTGGGTACGCGTCGGTGGTTGGACAAGGTGATACCTCCAGTGGGGGGTTGGGGCCGTCCCCGAGCGGGGTGGTCCCGGAGGATGTACGGACACGGCCCTCTTACCCAAGAGAAAGTCGCGTCCATGCCAACTCGTGCGCCGAGTATTGCGATCCCCCCGACTTCCGCACAAGGTCCAGATCACGTCAGCCGACCGGAAGTTCGGTCCGGCTGTCAAGATGCCGAACGTCCCACCCTGTCCCTGACGTCCGGCGGAACGAACACGGCGGGCGACACCGCGTGTTCATGAGGTAAGGCATGGACCTGTCCGGTATTCGTCGCCCCGGCGGCCGAATCGCGGCAGCACAATGAGGCACTTCGCCACGCGTCCGCCCGCGTGCGGCGACGTGGCACCCGTCGCGCACGCCAACACACCCGCGCACGTGCGCACAAAGACGCCCCGCCGGAGAACGGCCCACCGCATCCCGCATCCCGCATCCCGCATCCCGCATCCCGCATCCCGCGCGAGGACGCTCCGCGGACACGGATCCGCCCGCACACACGGAAGTGCCCGTACACACACCCAGGGAGCGTGTACGGGCACAGGACCGAGCGGTGCTCGGCCGGCACGGGTGGCGGTACGTCAGTAGACGTTCACGCCATACGCGTTGAGCGCCTCGGTGACCGGCTGGAAGAAGGTCGTCCCACCGCTGCTGCAGTTGCCGCTGCCGCCGGAGGTCAGGCCCAGTGCGGTGCTGCCCCGGTAGAGGGGGCCGCCGCTGTCGCCCGGCTCCGCGCACACGGTGGTGCGGATGAGGCCGTAGACGATGTCGCCGCCGCCGTAGTTGACCGTGGCGTTGAGACCGGTCACCTGGCCGCTGTGGGTTCCGGTGGTGCTGCCGCGCCGGGTCACGGTCTGACCCACGGACGGGGTGCCGGCGCTGGTGATGTCCTGCCCGCCGACGGTGCCGGGGTGCGAGATCGAGGTGTTGCTGTAGCGCACGATCCCGTAGTCGTTACCGGGGAAGCTGGAGCCCGCGGTGGGCCCGATGAGAGTGGAGTGGCTGGAGTTGGTGTACCAGTTGCCTCCGCCCTCGGTGCAGTGCCCGGCGGTCAGGAAGTAGTAGGTGCTGCCCCTGCGGACGTTGAAGCCCAGTGAACAGCGGTAGGAACCCGCGTAGATGGCGTCCCCGCCCGAGAGGTACTTCTTGAACGTACCCTTGACGTGCTCGATCTCCACCGCGCCCGCGTTCTTCCCGGCACTGTGCCGGATCCGGGCGATGTCGGCGTCCGAGACGCGGCTGTCGACCGCGACGACGACCTTGTCGCTCTTCTTGTCGACGTGCCAGGCCGTGCCGGCGACATCCGCCGCGCGCACGGCGTCGCTCGCCGAGCCGAGCTGGCTCGCGGTGAAGGTGTGGGGGGACGGAGCTTCCGCGGAGGCCGTGGCGGGCACGATCAGCGCCCCGGCCGCCACCATGCCCGACGCGACGGCGATCAGCCGGTTGCGTCTGCGTCCGGCCGTGCTGTCGTTGGCTTTTGTGCGTTTGGTCTTCACTTTTCCTCCCGATCAGGGAAACCAAGCGTGCTCCTGACAAACGCTGCATGGAGTATTCGCGGCGGCATTCCGGCCCCGCAAGGGCATCTTTCGGACTCCGTGCGTCCAGTTCGCCTGCCGTCCACACCGTTTGACACCGGGAGGTGCGGGGGAGAAGAGGGTTCTGGCCTATCCCTGGCCAGCCCCTTGTCAATCTGGGCGCACGACCGGACCGTCGCTCACTCGGATGTCGTCGGGCGACCACCGGTCACGGCCGGAACGGGGCAATGCGGCACAATCCCGCGCCCCGTCACCAGCCCCTCTGAACAACAACCTTGCTCGAGCGCCACCCGTTTGTGCACCAGAACCGTCACGAATGTCGTGCTGGACGGGTAACCGCTTGGCGCATCATCAGCATCATGGACGACCATAGGGGTTGCGGACCCGCGGCGGAGCGCTAGCAACGGTGGGACACCGCGCAGAGGAGAGGAGGCGTCCATGGGATCGGTGCGCAAGGCGAGTGCCTGGCTGGGCCTCGTCGACGACAGCGAGATGCGGTACTACGACTATGCCGACGGGGCGGACGGCCCGGCCGAGGGGCCGGAGACCGGGAACGCCGCACGCGAGCCGTGGGTCACCGACCCCAGAGTGCGCGTCACGGCCGAGACGGCGCAGGACCAGGGCACCAAGATCGCGACGGTCAGCCCGGACTGCTTCCGGGACGCCCGCGGCATCGGCGAGCTCTTCCGGGACGGGGTCCCGGTGATCGTCAACCTCACCGCCATGGACCCCGCGGACGCCAAGCGCGTGGTCGACTTCGCGGCCGGGCTGACCTTCGGCCTGCGCGGCTCCATCGAACGGGTCGCCAACCGCGTCTTCCTGCTGACGCCGCCCGACTACAGCGTCGTCACCAACGAGGACCGCCGCGACCAGGGCGGCTTCTTCAACCAGAGCTGAGCTGCGGAGGGGCTGGCGAACAGCCCCTCCGCAGCGCGGCGGACGCTGCTCAGCCCCGGAAGGCGTCCACGCCGGTGAGCGCCTTGCCCAGCACCAACTGATGCATCTCCACCGTCCCCTCGTACGTGAGCACGGACTCCAGATTGGTGCTGTGCCGCATCACGGGATACTCCAGCGAGACGCCGTTGGCACCCAGCACGGTCCGGGCGGTCCGGCAGATCTCGATGGCCTCCCGGGTGTTGTTCAGCTTTCCCAGACTGATCTGCTCCGGCCGCAGCCGTCCCGCGTCCATCCGCCGCCCCAGGTGGTGCGCGAGCAGCAGTCCCTTGTGCAGCTCGACCGCCATGTCGGCCAGCTTGGCCTGGGTGAGCTGGAAGGCGGCCAGCGGCTTGCCGAACTGCTCCCGTTCGGTGGCGTAGGCCAGCGCCGTCTCGAAGCACGACCGCGCGGCGCCCATGGATCCCCACACGATCCCGTACCGGGCGTGGCTCAGACAGCTCAACGGCCCGCGCAGCCCCCGCGCCTCGGGCAGCACCGCATCCGCCGGCAGCCGCACCTCGTCGAGGACGAGCTCGCTGGTGACCGAGGCGCGCAGGGACCACTTGTGCTTGATCTCGGGCGCCGAGAAGCCCGGCGCGTCCGTCGGGACCACGAACCCGCGGACCCCCTCCTCGGTGCGGGCCCAGACCACGGCGACCCCGGCGACCGAGCCGTTGGTGATCCACATCTTGCGGCCGGTGAGCACCCAGTCCGCACCGTCGCGCCGGGCGTGGGTCCGCATTCCGCCGGGATCGGAGCCGTGGTCGGGCTCGGTCAGCCCGAAGCAGCCGATCACCTCCCCCGCCGCCATCGGCGGCAGCCAGCGCTGCTTCTGCTCCTCGCTGCCGAACCGGTGGATGGCGTACATCGCCAGCGAGCCCTGGACCGACACCAAGGAGCGGATACCGGAGTCGGCGGCCTCCAGCTCCAGGCAGGCCAGACCGTACTGCACGGCACTCGCGCCCGCGCACCCGTAGCCGGTCAGGGGCATGCCCAGGGCACCGAGCGAGCCGAGTTCCCGGGCGAGCTCCCGGATGCCGGGCAGCTCCCCGCGCTCGTACCAGTCGGCGACATGGGGCAGGACCCGGTCCGCGGCCCAGGAGCGCACGGTGTCGCGCACGGCGCGGTCCTCGTCGCCGAGCAGGTCGTCGATCCCCAGCGGATCGTGCGCGTCGAACGCGGGCAGCGGGCTCATGGGCGGCCTCCGGAAGGGAACGATCACGGATACCGACCAGACGCTACGGCTGGGTAACGCCCCGCGACAAGGGGTTCCCGGCGCGCCCCGGCCGGTCCTCGCAGATCCGGGCCCGCTGCGGGGCACCGGAGGCGGCGCCCGGCCCGGCCCCGGACTCGGCACCGGCCTCCGCACCGCCGGGGCCCTCCTCGTGCACGGTGGAGTCGGCGGTCTCCATCCGCCGGGGCAGCCGCAGCGCCGCCAGCGCACCGAGCAGCAGCAGGCAGGCACTGACCAGCAGGGTCACATGCAGCCCGGTGACGAACGAGGACCGCGCGGCGGACCGCAGCGCGGCACCCGGAGCGCCGCCGAGGTGCCCGGCGACCTCGTACGCCTCCCCCAGCGAGTGTGCCGCGTCGGCGCCGGTGCGGTCGGGGAGGCCGAGGCGGCGGGCTGCGTCCCGCACCCCCGGCCCATAGGCGGCGTTCATCACACTGCCCAGCAGTGCGATGCCGATGCCGGCGCCGAGCTGGTAGGCGGTCTCACCGACGGCGGCCGCGCCCCCGGACCGGCCGGGCGGTGCCTCGCTGAGCATGGACTCGTAGCAGCCGAACAGGGTGGTCTCCAGGCCGAAGCCGAGCAGCACGAACCCGCCGACCAGCAGGCCCGGCCGATCGTGCTGGCCCACCCCGGTCAGACACAGCACCGCGGCCGCGGTCACCAGGAAGCCGAGCGCGACCATCGCGCGCGGCCCCAGCAGCGCCAGCAGCCGGGAGCCCAGCAGCCCCGCCGCGATGGCGGCCACGGACAGCGGCAGCAGCCGCACTCCGGTCTCCAGCGGGGAGAGCCCGAGGACGAGCTGCAGATACTGGGCCGCGATCAGCGCCAGTCCGACCAGCGCCAGCACGGTCAGCACGATGCAGCCCACGGAGGTGCCGAAGGCGGCCCGGGTGAGGGTGCCGAAGTCGATCAGCGGATGGGCGCGCCGCCGCTGACGGCGCACGAACAGCGCGATCAGCACGGCCCCGGCGAGCAGCGGCAGCCAGCACAGCGGGGTGAGCACCTCGCCGCCGCCCGCCTGCTTGACCCCGAGTATCACCCCGAAGAGACCCAGTGCCGCCATCACGGCGCCCAGGACGTCCCAGGGCCCCCCGCCGCCGGTGGCCGACTCCGGCAGCAGCCACCGCCCCACCGGGAGGCTGGCGGCCATCAGCGGAATGTTGACCAGGAAGACCGAGCCCCACCAGAAGTGCTCCAGCAGCGCTCCCCCGACCAGCGGCCCGACCGCCGCGCCCACCGCGGCGACGGCGCTCCAGATGCCGACGGCCAGGGCCCGCTCGCGGCGGTCGGGGAAGACCTGGCGCAGTATCGAGAGGGTGGCGGGCATGATCATGGCGCCGCCCACGCCGAGCAGCCCCCGGGCGGCGATCAGCACCTCCGGGGTGGGCGCGTACGCGGCGACGGCGGAGGCGGCGGCGAAGAGCGCGTAGCCGAACAGCAGCACCCGGCGGGTGCCGATCCGGTCGCCGAGCGTGCCGAAGAGGATCAGCAGCGAGGCGCACACCAGCGGATAGGTGTCCACGATCCACAGCAGCTCGATCGAGCCGGGGCGCAGGTCCTCGGAGACCGCGGGCACGGCGACGTGCAGCACGGTGGCGTCGACGGCCACCAGCAGCAGGCTCGTGCAGAGCACGACGAGCACGACCCACCGGTTCGCCTCCCGGTCGGACCGCCGCGCTCCCGGTCCGCTGCCGGGGACGTCCGCCGCCTTCCGCGATATGGCCGTGGTCGTCCCGGACATGTACGCACCTCCTGTTGCTCTCGCACCCGCGGGACGGACCGTGGGGGTGGGGGACGGCTGCCCGGGCCGCGGCTGTCGCACGCGGCCCGATCGGCGTCGGCGTCCGGCCCCGGTGAAGAGGGGCGAGTGCCGGTCAGCGTACGCGAACCGGCACGGGCGTCCAGTGCTCCCCCGTCAAACGGAAGGAGTGCCCCCGGTGCAGCTGCCCGATGTGCGGCTGTCCATGACCGCGATTTTCCCGCAGTTTCCGGACACCGGTCGCGTCCTGCCCGTCGGCCCGCCCGCCGCACCGGGCGCCGGGAGCGTGGCCAATAATCGTCCGAATGACTGACCTCGCCGACCCGGGCACACCCCAGGTGCGCCCCGGGACCACCGGATACGGCAGCTCCGGGCCGCTGCGCGGGCCCGCCGCCGCACTGCTGGCCTACGCGGGCGTGCGCGTGCTGGGCCTGCTCGTACTGGCGCGCTGGAGCGCGGAGCGGGGCACGAGCGCGCACACCCTGCTCACGGCGCGCTGGGACTCCCTGTGGTACACCCGGGTCGCCGAGGGCCGGTACGGCTACCAGGTGCGGCTGCCGGACGGCGGCGTCCATTCCGACCTGGCCTTCTTCCCGCTGCTGCCGACGCTGGAGCGCGGGCTGGCCGAGCTCTCCCCGCTCACCGCGCCGGACGCGGGCATGCTCGTGAGCTGGCTCTCCTCGCTGGCGGCGGCCTGGGCGCTGTATCTGACGGGCGCGCGGCTGCACGGGCACCGCGCGGGAGTCTGCCTGGCGGTGCTGTGGGCGGCGCTGCCGGTCGGCGTGGTGCAGTCGATGGCCTACAGCGAGTCGCTGTTCACCGCGCTGGCCGCCTGGGCGCTGTGGTCGGTGCTGCGGGGCCGGTGGGTGTGGGCGGGCACATTGGCCGCGCTGGCGGGGCTGACCCGCCCGGTGGGGGCCGCGGTGGTGGCCGCGGTGTGGATCGCGGCGCTGCTGGAGCTGCGGCGGGAGCGGCGCCGGCCGGATGTGCGCATGGCGCTGGGACTGCTGCTGGCGCCCATGGGGTGGCTCGGGTACGTCGTCTGGGTGGGGATCCGCACCGGAAGTGTGACCGGGTACCTGGACGTCCAGGGGCAATGGGGCAACGGCTTCGACGGCGGCTGGGCGTTCGCGGGGTTCGTCCGGGACACCTTCGCGGACACGGCGGCCGGCGGCCTGGGGCTGCTCGCGGGGGTGGCCCTGGTGCTCTGGTTGTACGGGCTGTGCGTCCGGCGCCGGCAGCCCGCGGCGCTGCTGGTGTACACGGGTCTGGTGGTGGCTCTCGCGCTGGGCGCCAAGGGGTACTTCGGCTCCAAGCCCCGGCTGCTGCTGCCCGCCTACCCGCTGCTGCTCCCGGTGGCGGCCGCGCTGGCACGGTGGCGGCGCGCGGCTGCCGCTGCGGTGCTGTGCGGTCTGGCAGCCGTCTCGGCCTGCTACGGCGCCTGGTGGCTCAACGGTTCCGGACCGCCGTGAGGACCGGGCCGGGGCGCACCGGACCCCGGGAGGCGCAGGGGGCGTGCGCAGGGGCGCGGGTGGTGCCGACGCGCGGAGGAAAGCACGGTGCACCGACCGGTGAATGGTGCGAATTTCCGTCAACCCACGTGTGACGGAAGTCGCTTCACGGTCCCGTCCCGACAATGAATCGGGCCCGGAATCGTGGGGGATAAACAGCATCCGGGCCGCCGCGGGGTGCTTTTGCACATCACATCGGCATCACGAACGGGCGGCCCTCGCCGGACCGGCTCTTCACGGCCGGTAATCTCGATTAGGTGCGTACCGACCGAATCTTCTCCCGGCTGGAGCAGGAGCCTCATCGCCCGCGGGGGCCCTTCCCGCGGATGAGCCCTGTCCGGCTGGGCCTGTTCAGCACCACGGTCGCCTTCTACCTGGCGATCGTGGTCGCCGTGCTGGGCACGACGTGGCTCGTGCAGCTCGACTGGCAGGTCATGCTCTTCCGCCCGTACAAGCAGTGGCCCGCCATCCACGGGTTTCTGGACGCCTTCGTGGTGCTGGGGCAGCGCGGTCCCACCGCGGTGCTGGTCGCGGCGTGGCTTGGCTGGCGCTCCTGGCGGCAGCGCACGCTGCGCCCGCTGCTGGCCCTGGGGTTCGCGCTGCTGCTGCTCAACGCGTCGGTCGGCGCCGTCAAGATCGGCCTCGGCCGCCTGGGCCCGCACTACGCCACCGAGATCGGCTCGGCCGAACTGTGGGCCGGCGGGGATATATTCCCTTCGGGACACACCGCCAACGCCGTGGTGACCTGGGGCATCCTCGCCTACCTGGCCACCACGCCGCGGGCTCGCAGATGGCTCTCCGTCGTCGCCGCCGTCTTCGCACTCGGGGTGGGCGCGACCACCGTCTACCTCGGTACGCACTGGGTGAGCGACGTGCTCCTCGGCTGGGCCGCCGGACTGCTGATCCTGCTGGGGCTGCCCTGGTGCGAACCCGCGATCGCGCGGGTGGAGGCCACCGTCCTGGCGTGGCGTGAACGGTTCAGCACGGCGGGTTCACCGCAGCCGAAGGATTCCTCGCCGGCCGCCTCGCCCGCCGCGCAGCCGATGCCGGCGCGGCAACCGCTGGTCGGGGCGCGGCTCCCGGCACAGGACTCCGGGAAGGGGACCCGCGCCGCGCTGCCGCGCACGGCGGACGAGGCGCGCTCGGCCGCCTCGTCCCGGTCGTGACCCCGGGCCTCAGCCCGCCCAGCAGCGGACCACCCGGTCGTCCTCGACCGCGAAGTTCAGCCGCCCCACCACGTACTCCATGGTGATGATCGCGTCCGGCTCCAGTCGGCGCACGCTCGACCAGCCCCGCGCGCGGGCCCGCCGTTCGGCCTCCTGGGCGCCGAGGCCCACATAGTCCTCGGGGGCGTCCCGCGGGGTGTCGTCGGAGGGCTGCGGTGCTGCGGATTCCGGTGCCATGGGACCACCGTATGCACCCGGCCGCGGCAGCCGGAAGTCCCGCCTTCGCAGCAGCGGCGTCACACTTGCGTCACAACGCTCCGTGCACTCTGCCCCGTTGCCCGCTTCACTCGTACGTGGCCTCTGCACGTCTGTACGCCACCCAATTCGACGAATTCCGCATTCGCTTTCCGCTGCCCGGATCAGAGGCATTGCCGACTGTCTTACGAATTCCGGAACGGCACGGTAAGCACACCTTAAAACCTTCGGAAGAGTTGCCGAATACCGCGTTACCGCCGCTCTTCCTCCGGATCGAAGGGACCGGATAGCCCAGCTCACGCAGCCGCTCCACGTCCCGGCGGACGGTGCGGGGGGTGACACCGAGCCGTCGGGCGAGATCACCGCCCGACCGGTCGGGGTGGGTCTGCAGCGGTGAGAGCAGCTGCAACAGCCGTGCCGAGGTCTCCAGCACGGAGCGATTCCGGCAGCACCCGCGGGCGACGCGCGCCGGGGTCCCGGACCGGACGGGTCCGGGAGCCGCTCGACACCGTCCGCCCGCGGCCCGGTTCACTCCGCGCGGTCGATCCGCACCGCCAGGTCGTTGTTGAGCGTGTAGTACGGCTTCGCGGTGACCGCGGCGGTCTCGGTGGCGACCGGCCCGGCCGCGGCCGACTCTCCGGCGTCCCGGGCGACGGGCTGCGCGGGGTAGGTGAAGATCCGCTTCTTGTCAGGGACGTCGTCCAGGATCCGCGCGACCCGCACCGCCTCGGCCCCTTCGGCGGGACGCAGCCACAGGTCCCACAGCCGACCCCCGGCCAGCGCCGCGAACGGCAGCGCGGCGGCGAACTCCCGCCGGTCGCCCCCCGTCCCGGCCGCGTCGGCGACCACCGGCTCGGCCGGCCCGCGCCGCGGCCACGCCTCCAGCCGCGCGGTGGCGGAGACCTCGCCGCCGTAGAGCCGTCCGCCGACCTCCAGGGCGCCGTCCCGCATCCGCAGCGCACCGGCCTCGGCGTGCGGCCAGCGCATCCACGCCCGGACGCTGAGGTTGCCGTGCTTGGTGGCGTAGGGGATGCGCACGCCCAGCCAGCCGCGGTTCTCGTGGGGAACCCGGTCCACCAGCGAGCGCAGGTCGTTGACGCCCGGGGAGAGCCTGCGCGGGTCGCGCCCGGCGAGCACGAGGAAGACGTTCCAGCGCCCCTCGGTCAGCCTGACGGTGCTGGGCAGCGCGGCGCGCAGCGTGCCGGGCTCCCCGTCCTGCACCGGGGTCAGCGGCAGCCTGACCTCTTCCGTCTCGCCCGAGGCGTCCGGACGGCGGCGCAGCAGCAGTCCCGCGTCCTCGCTTTCGGTCCCGGCGTCGGTCCCGGCGAGTCTCAGGTCGAAGGTGAGGCCGCCCGCGCTGTCGGCGGTGCAGTCGGTTGCCGGGCCGCGCTGGGCGGGCTGTGGGGGCACGGTCTCTCCAGCGTCGTGGCGGTGCTCCTCCTCGGCGCCGAGGGGAAGAGGGGCGAGCGGGCCGTCTGCGAGGGACGCCGCTCCTGTGGTGCCGGTCCGGATCGTGCTGCCGCTCATGCTGTGTGTCCTCCCTGGAGCGCCGCTTGTCCGTTGGCCAGCGCGTCCTTGACGGCGTAGGCCCCGCTCAGCAGCGAGGCGCGGGTACGGTGCAGGCCCCGGCTGCCCTTGCCGACGAGGTCGTGGAGTATCGACTCGTAGCGGGCCCCGATGAGCGAGGGGTCGAAGCGCGCGGAGTCGGCGAGCGCGGCCCGGCCCATCCGGCGGCGCAGTTCGTCGTCGTTGATCAGGCCGAGGAGCGCTCCGGCGACGGCGTCCTCGTCGCCGGTCGGTACGAGGCGTCCGTCGACGCCGGGCCGGACGATCTCGGCGGGACCGTGCGGACAGTCCGTGGCGACGACGGGCAGGCCGCAGCGCATGGCCTCGACGATGGTCATGCCGAAGGACTCCAGGCTGGAGGTGACGGCCGCTATCGACCCCTTGGCCCACTCCGGCTCGATGGGGTGGATGGGTCCCATCAGGAAGACGTGGTTGTAGAGCCCGAGTTCGTCTATGAGGGTGCGCAGCTCCGGCCGCTCCCGTCCTCCCCCGTAGATCCGCAGCCGCCAGTCCGGCCGCTCGGCCACCACCTTGGCGAAGGCGCGCACCAGCAGGTCGTACCGCTTGGCCGGGGCGAGCCGGCCCGCGGCGACGACCCATTTGCTGGAGCCGTCGGCCGGTTCGACGGCAGGTGCGGGGACGCTGTTGGGGACCGCCTCCACCCGGACACCGGGCAGTCGCAGCAGACGGCGGTAGTCGGCGGCGTCGGCCTCGGTGACGGTGGTCAGCGCGTCGAGCCGGGGATAGACGGTGCGCAGCACGCGTTTGAGGCTGCGGGAGTGGGTCGCGAGAGTGAGGTGCTCCTGCCCCAGTCTCGCGGGCCCGCGCCGGGTCTGGCGGGCGAGGTGGACGTTGAGGCCCGGCCGGGTGCCGATGACGACGTCCGCCTCGGTGCTGCCCAGGTGGTCCCCGATGAGGCGGTCGGTCAACTCGCTGTACATCGGGTGCTTGCCGTCGGCCTCCGGGAAGACCTGGGCAGGCCGGGCGTGTTCGGCGCCCAGGCCGTCCGGTGAGCGCACCCCGCGGGTGTCGACGAGGTGGCGCAGCCGCACCCCCGGTCCCGGGTCGAACACGGGCCGGTCCCGGGTCCGGAAGACCGAGACGACTTCGACGTCGTGGTGTTCGGCCAGGGAACGGGCCAGGTTGTAGGTGGTACGGACGGTTCCCCCGATGGCGTACCCGTTGTGGAGCAAGAAGGAAATGTGCATTTGTCCTGAGTCCCACGCATCCTCGCGGTCAGTCCCCCTCTGTCCGCCTGTCACCGAGCTAGACCGTTAAGTGCGGTGCAGGGTTGGGTGCGTTGAGCAGGTTGTTTCAGAAGAGTTCTGAATGGTTTTACTTTTGTGACCTGTTGAGGGGAACGAAACCCGTGCGCGGGACGTAACCGGCGGCGCCGACAGCAGACGTGGCGGCCCCGCCAGGTGTGCACCTGGCGGGGCCGCTCCGCTCCCGGCCGTCCGGCGGCCGGGCGCGACTGATCAGACGTCGAGCTTCTGACCGGCGAGGATGAGGTCGGGGTCGCTCCCGATGACGTCCTTGTTCGCGCGGTAGAGGTCCTTCCAGTCCTTGCCGTGCTCCGCGGCGATCGAGCCGAGGGTGTCACCGCTCTCGACCGTGTAGTTGCCGGATCCGCCACGTGTGGCACTGCGGCCCGGGTGCGTGGCGGGGCGGTCGTTCGACGGGGAGTCGGTGCGCGGCGCCGACTGCTGCCCGGAGCCCTGCTCGGACTGCGCCGGGCCGGTCGCCCGGGGCGGGGTGCCGGAGGCTCCGGCCTTGACCGAGCAGTTGGGCCAGGCGCCCCAGCCCTGGGCCTGCTGCACCTTGGTGGCGACCGCGATCTGCGCGGCCTTGCCGGCCTTGTCGGCGGTGGGCGCGTAGGCGCCGCCGCCGTAGGCCCGCCAGGTGCTCGCCGAGAACTGCAGGCCGCCGTAGTAGCCGTTGCCGGTGTTGGTCTGCCAGTTCCCTCCGCTCTCGCACTGGGCGATGCGGTCCCACACTCCGTCGTTCGACGCCGCCGAGGCCGTCGGAGCCGTGGCGGCGAGCAGGGCGAGCGGGGCGGCGAGACCGGCACCCGTGAGCACTGCTGTACGACGCTTGGACAAATCAAACCCTCTCCACGAACCCGGGAGACCCCGTTGCTCCCCCGTGCGGGCCGAGTAGCAGTGGGCGCGTCCGGCGCCCGCACTCGACTCCACCTGTCCCGGGTGGTGCTCGGTGCACCGCCGAGGAATGTAGGGAGCACCTCGCCCGAATTGCAACCAGAACACTGTCTTTGCAGGCCATGCACCGGTTACCGGCTATAACAGCGGTTTCAGGACACCCCCCGAACGGGTGCATTCCGGGCAGTAGTTGACAGTCCGACCGGCCCACTGTGAGTCAGCTCACCAGTCGAACTCCTGCGCGCTCGACAGGTATTGACGGGGTGTGAACTCTTCTCCCGGTTATGTGACCGGTTGCGTACGAACGGGGGACGTGCACCGGCACCCGCGCGTGACCGCGACCACAGGTCTCCCGTTGTCCAGGCGAACAGGAACCGAAAGCCAGGAGTCCCCGTGTCCCCCATGCTCGATGTCAGCGACGCCGTACGCGCCGAGATCGGCGAAGCAGAAGCCGAGAGGCTGCTCGCCGGAGAGAACGCCCCAGGAGACTACGACTGCACCTCGTGCCGCGCCCGGGGCAACACCGGCCAGGAGCGCACCAGCACCGTGCTGTTCGTCGGCGAGGAGACCGCGGTCCTCGCCTTCGCGCACGCGGCCTGCATCCCCTCCCAGGTGGTGACCGTCGCCGAGGACCAGCTCCAGGGCGCGGTACGCACCCTCTCCACGCCCGAGTCCGCCCCGGCCGGGCCGCCCGCCGAGCCCGCCGTCCCCTCGCCCGCCGCCGAGCCCGGGACGGGGCAGCGCCAGGCGGTGCTGGGCATCACCTGCGGCCAGGTCCTCATCGACGGCACCGCGCGCTCCGCGCTCGTGGTGGAGCCCACCGGCCCGATCGCCCGCCCGGGTTCGGACGGACCGGGCGACGACTTCCTGCCGCTGCTGATCGAGCAGGGCTTCATGCCCGTCACCGACGTGGGGCTGCTGCCCGCTCCGGTGGCCGGGTGGTCGGTGCTGGTGGCCATGGGGCAGCTGCACGCCGTCTTCCAGCCTCCCGCCACACCGGGCGGGCAGCCGGTCGCCTGGTGGCAGGCGCACCAGCCGCTCGCCGTCACCGAGGGCTGGCGCACCGCGGCCGCCAAGAACCACACGGTCGTGGTCTACGCCGCCCCCGCGGGCTCCATCGGCCAGCAGCCGCGCGAGGACCTGCTGCGGGAAGCGCTGGAGAAGGCGGCGGCCGGCGGTGTGCTGGTGGCCGGCACGATGCCGCTGACGGGCACATGAGCCGCCCTCCGCACGCGCACGGGCCGCGCTCCCGGCACCTTCCGGCGGCCGGGAGCGGGAGCACGAACAGCTCGGGACAACTGGTGCGATCCGGTCATTCGCCACACGCGGCCGCATCCGGTGTGCCGCACGGTCGTTGGGCAGACGTGCAGCCATACGAGCCTCTCCGAGCCCCTCACCCGCATCTCGGCCACGGCCGCGCCGTGAGCGCGTCCGGGGCCCCCGCCGTACCCCGGATGCGGGCGCCGTACAGCTCGTCCCCCGAGGGGTCAACGCCCATCTACGACTCGCTGTACGCGGAGTACCGCAGACTCTTCCGGGCCCTGCCGGGAGACCGCTCCGGCGAGGAGGAACTGCGCTTCGAGGGGTTCGGCACAGTGCACGGCATCGGGTCGGGCTCCTGGAGCGACCAGGAGTCCCCGGCCGCCTGGCACACCCCCTCCTGGCAGCTTCCGGCGCTGCCTCCCGCGCCCCGCCACGGCCCCCACCGCTGACGGGCGCCCCGCCGGAACCCGGGACCGGGTTCCGGCGGGGCGCTGCCCGAAGCGGCTACTTCTTGCGGCCGCGCTTCTCGCGCACCCGCACCGAGAGCTGGACCGGGGTCCCCTCGAAACCGAACTTCTCACGCAGGCGACGCTCCACGAAGCGCCGGTAGCCGGCCTCCAGGAAGCCCGAGGCGAACAGCACGAAGCGCGGCGGTCGGGTGCCGGCCTGGGTGCCGAAGAGGATGCGCGGCTGCTTCCCGCCGCGTACCGGATGCGGGTGCGCGGCGACGATCTCGCCGAGGAAGGCGTTGAGCTTGCCCGTCGGGACCCGCGTCTCCCAGCTCTCCAGCGCCGTCTCGATCGCCGGTACCAGCTTCTCCACATGCCGTCCGGTGCGTGCCGAGACATTGACGCGGGGCGCCCAGCGCACCTGGACGAGGTCCCGCTCGATCTCCCGCTCCAGGTAGTAGCGGCGCTCCTCGTCCAGGGTGTCCCACTTGTTGTAGGCCAGCACCACGGCCCGGCCGGAGTCCACCGCCATGGTGATGATGCGCAGATCCTGCACGCTGATCGACTCGCTGACGTCGATCAGCACGACAGCGACCTCCGCCTTCTCCAGCGCCGCCGCGGTACGCAGCGAGGCGTAGTAGTCGGCGCCCTCGGCCATGTGGACCCGCCGCCGGATACCCGCCGTGTCCACGAACTTCCAGGTCCGGCCGCCGAGTTCGATCAGCTCGTCCACCGGGTCGCGGGTGGTGCCGGCCTCCTCGTTGACGACGACGCGCTCCTCACCCGCCACCTTGTTCAGCATCGAGGACTTGCCGACGTTGGGGCGGCCGATGAGCGCGACCCGGCGCGGGCCGCCCAGCGGGACGCCGTCGAAGGTCTGCCGGGGCGCCTCGGGCAGTGCCTTGAGCACCTCGTCCAGCATGTCTCCCGTACCGCGCCCGTGCAGCGCCGAGACGGGGTGCGGCTCGCCCAGGCCCAGCGACCACAGATAGGCCGCGTCGGCCTCTCCCGACGGGCCGTCGACCTTGTTGGCACACAGCACCACGGGCTTGCCCGCGCGGCGCAGCAGCTTGACGACCGCCTCGTCGGTGTCGGTGGCGCCGACGGCGGCGTCCACCACGAACACCACCGCGTCGGCGGCCTCGACGGCGAACTCGGCCTGCGCCGCGACGGAGGCGTCGATGCCGAGGACGTCCTGCTCCCAGCCTCCGGTGTCGACGACCTTGAAGCGGCGGCCCGCCCACTCCGCCTCGTAGGTGACCCGGTCCCTGGTGACGCCCGGACGGTCCTCGACCACGGCCTCGCGACGGCCGATGATCCGGTTCACCAGGGTCGACTTGCCCACGTTGGGCCGGCCGACGACGGCGAGGACGGGCAGCGGCCCGTGCCCCGCCTCGCCGAGCGCGCCCTCGACCTCCTCCTGGTCGAAGCCCTCCTCGGCGGCGAGCTCCATGAACTCGGCGAACTCGGCGTCACCCAGCTCACCGTGGCCCTGCTCGGTGCCGTCGTCGGCGGGGTGCATCTGGTCGTTCATGACGTCTCGTCCTCGTCGTTCAGCGGGTCTGTGCGGCTGCCGCGAAGGGCGCGGCCGCCGGGTGGTACGGGGGTCAGGGGCCCGCGCGGCCGGTGAGCCGCCTGGCCTCGGTCAGATGCCCGGCGAGCCGTTCCTGGAGCCGTACGGTGGCCTCGTCCAGCGCCTTCCTGGTCCGGCGGCCGGAGCCGTCCCCCACGGTGCACGGGTCGCCGAAGACCACGTCGACCCGGCCGCGCAGCGGCGGCAGCGCCCGTATCAGCCGACCCGGGCGGTCCGAGCTGCCGAGCACCGCGACCGGGACGACGGGCGCGCCGGAGCGCAGCGCGAAGTAGGCGAGCCCGCCGCGCAGCGCGGCGAAGTCGCCCTCGCCGCGGGTGCCCTCCGGAAAGATCCCCAGCGCCCCGCCCTGCTTCAGCACCGCCAGCGCGCGGGTCACCGCCGTGCGGTCGGCGCCGCTGCGGTCGACCTCGAGCTGGCCGATGCCGCGCAGGAACGGGTCGAGCGGACCGACGAACGCCTCTTTCTTGATCAGGAAGTGCACGGGCCGCGGTGCGGTCCCCATCAGCATGGGTCCGTCGATGTTGTGCGCGTGGTTGACCGCGAGGATCACCGGGCCGCTCGCCGGCACCCGCCAGGCGCCCAGCACCCGGGGGCGCCACAGGGTGTACATCAGCCCGATGCCGATCCGGCGGCCGACGGCGGCGCCCCGCTCGCTCGCGGCGGAGTCGGATGCCGTCACCTGGCGGCCTTCTCCCGGTCCTGCGCGGGACCCTCCTTGTCCGCCGCCGCCTTCTCCACGAGGGTGACGACGCACTCGACGACCTGCTCCAGGGTCAGCTCGGTGGTGTCCACCTCGACGGCGTCGTCGGCCTTCTTCAGCGGGGAGGTCTTGCGGCTGGAGTCCGCCCGGTCGCGGGCGGTCAGCGCCTGCTGGGTGGCGGCCAGGTCGCCGACGGAGGTGCCGTCGGCGGTCTTGAGCTCGCCGTTCCGCCGTGCGGCCCGCGCCTCGGGAGAGGCGGTGAGGAAGACCTTCAGGTCCGCGTCGGGCAGCACCGTGGTGCCGATGTCCCGGCCCTCGACGACGATGCCGCCGCGCGCCTCCACCGCGATCGTCCGCTGGAGCCCCGTGATCCGCTCCCGCACCTCGGGCACCGCGCTGACCGCGCTGACCGCGGCGGTGACCTCCTGGGTGCGGATCGGGCCGGAGGCGTCCGCGCCGTCGGCAGCGATCGCCGGGGAGAGCGGATCGGTGCCGGAGACGATGCTGGGCTTGCCCGCTGCGGCCGCGACGGCGTCGGCGTCGGCGGTGTCGACGCCGTTGGTCAGCATCCACCAGGTGATCGCCCGGTACTGGGCCCCGGTGTCGAGGTAGCTCAGCCCCAGCCGGGCCGCGACGGCCTTGGACGTGCTCGACTTGCCCGTGCCGGAGGGGCCGTCGATGGCGACAATCACTGCCGGGGTTGCAGACACGGTTGTGGGCACCTTTCGTGGGTCTGAGGCTCGCGCGCGGCGCACAGGAACGGACGGGACCGCCCTGGGCCCCCGCACAAGGCTACCGGCTGCCACGGACACGCCAGGCCGCGCGTCCGGACCCCGGCGCCGCCCCGCGGTGCGGCCGCGGCCCGCTCCGACAGCGCGCCCAGGCCCCGTCGGCTCGTCGGACCCGCCGGCTTCACTGCCGCAGGGACCAGCCGCGTTCGCGCAGCGCCTGCTCCAGCACCGGCACCGCACCCGGCTCCACCATGAGCTGCATCCGGCCGGCCTGCTGCCCGGTCGCGTGCTCGATGCGGACGTCCTCGATGTTCACACCCACCGATCCCGCGTCGGCGAAGATCCTGGCGAGCTGCCCCGGGCGGTCGCTGATCAGCACCGTCACCGTCTCGTAGGCGGTCGGCGCCTGGCCGTGCTTGCCCGGGACCCGGGCCCGCCCCGCGTTGCCGCGGCGCAGCAGTTCCGCCACGCCCGCGGTCCCGCTGGAGCGCTTCGCCTCGTCGGCCGACTCCAGCTCGCGCAGCGCCCGCACGGCGGTGTCCAGGTCGGTGGCGACCGCGGCGAGGATGTCGGCCACCGGGCCGGGGTTCGCGGAGAGGATGTCCACCCACATCGCCGGGTCGGATCCGGCGATCCGGGTCACGTCCCGGATGCCCTGGCCGCACAGGCGCACATCGGTCTCGGCGGCCTCCTCGAGCCGCGCCGCCACCAGCGTCGAGAGGAGCTGCGGGGTGTGCGAGACCAGCGCGACGGCCCGGTCGTGCGCGTCCGCGTCCATCACCACCGGCACCGCCCCGCACAGCGCGATCAGCTCCAGGGCGAGGTTGAGCACCTCCGTGTCGGTGCCCTGGGTGGGGGTGAGCACCCAGGGTCGCCCCTCGAACAGGTCGGCCGAGGCGGCCAGCGGACCGGACTGCTCGCGGCCGGACATGGGGTGGCTGCCCAGGTAGGTCGTCAGGTCGCCGCCCCGCTCCAGCAGCTCCCGGCGCGGGCCGCCCTTGACGCTGCCCACGTCGATGACGCCGCGCGCCAGCCCGGCGCGCTGCACCTCGGCGACGGTCGCGGCCAGGTGCGCCGGCGGCACGGCCACGATCGCCAGGTCGACGGGGGAGCCGGGGGCGGGTTCCTCGCCGGTTCCGGCGCCCAGCGCGACGGCCGTGCGGACCCGCTCCGGGTCGCGGTCGCTGAGGTGCACCCCGACGCCCCGCGCGGAGAGCGCCAGCGCGGCCGAGGTGCCGATGAGTCCCGTACCGAGCACGAGGGCGGTGCGCATTGCCGTGGCGTGTCCTTACTGGGCGATGTCCTTGCGGAGGGCGGCTGCGGCGCCCAGATAGACGTGCTGGACGCCGGACCTGGGCAGCTCGGTCTCCGTGTGAGCAAGGATACGGACCACCCGGGGCATCGCACCCGCGACCTCGAGTTCCTGCGCGCAGATCAGCGGCACGTCCGCGATGCCCAGCTTGCGGGCCGCGGCGGCGGGGAAGTCGCTGTGCAGGTCCGGGGTGGCGGTGAACCAGATGCTGATCAGGTCCTCGGTGGAGAGGCCGTTGCGCTCCAGCACCTCGGTCAGCAGTTCCCCGACCCGCTCGTTCATGTGTCCGGCCTCGTCCCGGTCGAGCTGGACGGCCCCCCGTACCGCACGCACCGCCACCGCCGCTCGCCCCTTTCCGACCCGCCGCCGGTCCCGATCCCCTGCCGGCCGCCTGCCGGCGGGGCCAGGGTAGGTACGTTCCAGCGCGGATGTCCGGGCCGCCCGCACAGTGAGACGGTACAAGTGGAGGCATGCTCTTCCACGTGGTCCCGCTCGACGACTGGTTGCTCGCCCCGGACCGGCCGTACGCGCCGCGCGCGCTGGCCGAGGACGGGTTCATCTCCTGCACGCCCGACGAGAAGCAGGCGCTGGCCGTCGCCGACGCGCGCTTCCGCGAGGCGGTGGGGCCGCTGATGGCCCTCATGATCGACGAACGGCGGCTGGACGCCCGCGTCTGCTGGGACCCCGCGCCGCGGATCCACGGGCGGGTGAACCGGTCCGCCGTGGCGGGCATGCTGGAGGTCCGGCGCGACGACGAGGGCCGGGCCGTCGATCTGGCGCTGTGGTCCTGAGCCCCCGGGCCCGCCCAAGTCCCCGGGCCCGCCCGTTCCCGACGACCGGGCGCAGGGTGCGCTCCGGGCGCCGGTGGCGCCGGGCCGGGTGCCCGCGGCGCGAGCAGGCTCTCCGCGGCCGCGGAGAGCCCTGCGCCGCTACAGGCCGACCTCGCCCATCAGCATGCCGACCTCGGTGTTGGTGAGGCGGCGCAGCCAGCCGGACTTCTGGTCGCCCAGCGCGATGGGGCCGAAGCGGGTGCGCACCAGCCGCTCCACCGGGAACCCGGCCTCGGCCAGCATGCGCCGCACGATGTGCTTGCGCCCCTCGTGCAGCGCGACCTCGACCAGGTAGTTCTTTCCGGTGTTCTCGACGACCCGGAAGTGGTCGGCGCGCGCGTACCCGTCGTCGAGCCGGATCCCGGACTTCAGCTGCTTGCCCAGGTCCCGGGGCAGCGGGCCCTGGATGGCCGCCAGGTAGGTCTTGGTCACGCCGTACCGCGGATGGGTGAGCCGGTGCGCCAGCTCACCGTGGTTGGTGAGCAGGATGATCCCCTCGGTCTCGGTGTCGAGACGGCCCACGTGGAAGAGCCGGGTCTCCCGGTTCTGTACATAGTCGCCCAGGCACTGGCGGCCGTCGGGGTCCTCCATGGAGGCGACGACCCCGGCGGGCTTGTTCAGCGCGAAGAAGAGGTACGACTGGGTCGCGATGGTCAGTCCGTCGACCTTGATCTCGTCCTTCTCCGGGTCGACGCGCAGCCCCTGCTCCCGGACGATCTCGCCGTTGACCTCCACCCTGGCCTGCTCGACCAGCCCCTCGCAGGCGCGGCGCGAGCCCATGCCCGCACGTGCCAGCACCTTCTGCAGGCGCTCGCCCTCCACCTCGCCGAACGTCTTGGGGAGCTTGACCGGGGGCTTGCTGTGCCGGGCCCGGTTGCGCTCCTCGATCTGCGCCTCGTACTCGCGGGGGCGCGCGGGCGCCGAGGCCCGGCGGGCGCGTGCCTTGGGGGCGCCGCTCTTGGTCACGTCCTTGCGCACGTTGGCCTTGCCGCCGGGCTTGCCGCCCTGGCCCTTGGCGGCGCCGCCCTGGCCCTTCGGGGCGCCGGGCTTCGCCTTCGGGGCGCCGGGCTTCGCCTTCGGGGCGCCGGGCTTGCCGCCGCCGGGCTTGCCGCCGCCGGACCCGGCGCTGCCGGACCCGGCGCCGGAGCCGCCCTGGGGGTAGCGGCGCTCCTCGGGGCGCGGCGGCCGGGAGTCCGCGGACTGCTGCCGCCCTCGCTGCCCGCCCTGGCCCTGCCGGCCGCCGGAGGCGCCCTGCCCGCGCCGGGCACCCTGCCCGCGGCCCTCCTGGCCGCCGCGGCCCGCGCCGCCCTGCTTGCCGCCTCGGTTTCCGCCGGTGTTCCTGCCGCTGCTTCGCATCAATGTTCCGTCTGGGAGTCGGGGGAAGGATCGTCTACGTCGAACGACGGCATACCTTCCTGGGTCTCCCCCTCGACGGCCTCCGCTTCCGGGAGGAAGGGCGCCAGCTCCGGAAGCTCGTCCAGGCCGCGCAGGCCCATCCGCTCCAGGAAGTAATGCGTCGTCCTGTAAAGGATCGCACCTGTCTCGGGTTCCGTGCCCGCCTCCTCCAGCAGACCGCGCTGGAGCAGGGTGCGCATCACGCCGTCGCAGTTCACACCGCGTACGGCGGAGACCCTCGAGCGGCTGACCGGCTGCCGGTAGGCGACGACGGCGAGGGTCTCCAGCGCCGCCTGGGTCAGCCGGGCCTGCTGCCCGTCCAGTACGAAACGCTCCACCGCGTCCGCGTAGTCGCTGCGGGTGTAGAACCGCCAACCGCCCGCGACCAGCCGCAGCTCGAAGCCGCGGCCCTCGACGGTGTACGCGTCGGCCAGCTCGCGCAGCGCGTCCGACACCTCGCGCGGGCGACGCTCCAGGACCTTGGCCAGGTGCTCGGGGGTGGCGGGCTCGTCGACGACCATCAGCACCGCCTCCAGCGCGGGCTTCAGCTCCAGCTCCGCGACGCCGTTGCCCCCCGCGGGCTCCGCCGCCGGGCCGCGCTCCTCCTCGGCCTCCTGCACCTCGTAGGTCTCCGCGTGAGTCTCCGCCGGGCCATCGGCCGCCCTCTCCGGAGCCTCGGCCTCCGCCGCTCCGGGTGCTCCGCCGGTTCCGGCCCGGTCGCCGACCGCTTCAGTCATCCTTGCGCTCTCCTGGCTCCTGGTCGAACTCGTCGGTCACCAGCGGTGTCCCGTCTCCGGCGTCCGCGGTGCCGCTCCATCTGACGAGGAGCGCGCCCAGCGCCTCGTCCTGGTCCAGCGCGACGGCCCGCTCCCGGTAGAGCTCCAGCAGCGCGAGGAAGCGGGCGACGACGGTGAGGGTGTCGGGGGCGTCCCGGGTCAGCTCCTGGAAGCTGGCCTCGCCCCGCTCCCGCAGCCGCGCCACGACCACCTCGGCCTGCTCCCGGACGCTGACCAGCGGCGCGTGGATGTGCTCGACATACACCTGCGGCTTGGGCTTGGGCCGCATCGCCTTGACGGCCAGCCTGGCGAAGCCCTCCGGGCCGACGCTGAGGGCCACCTCGGGCAGCAGCTCGGCGTGGTCCGGTTCCAGCCCCACGGTGCGCGGGTGACGCCGGGCCTCCTCCTCCAGCCGGGTCGCGAAGATGTTCGCGATCTCCTTGTAGGCGCGGTACTGGAGCAGCCGTGCGAAGAGCAGGTCCCGGGCCTCCAGCAGCGCCAGGTCCGCCTCGTCCTCCACCTCGGCCTGCGGCAGCAGCCGGGCGGCCTTCAGATCGAGCAGCGTGGCGGCGACGACGAGGAACTCGGTGGTCTGGTCGAGATCCCACTCCGGGCCCATGGCGCGGATGTGGGCCATGAACTCGTCGGTGACCCGGGAGAGGGCGACTTCGGTGACGTCCAGCTTGTGTTTGGAGATGAGCTGGAGCAACAGGTCGAAGGGGCCCTCGAAGTTGTCGAGGACGACCCTGAACCGCCCGTCGTCGGCCTCCTGCCCGGCCTCGGCGGCCCCGGCCGGGTCGGCAGGGGCTTCGGGGTGCGCTTCCCCGGCGGCCGGTCCGGCGGCCCCTTCCGGTCCGCCGGGCGGTTCCTCGGGCTCCGCGCGGAGTTCGGCCGCGGGCTCGTCGCCCTCGCGGAGTTCAGACGCGGACCCCTCGACCGGTCCGAGGGGTTCCGCGGCGGACCCGTCCGCCGGTCCGCCGGGCAGTTCCTCCGGCTCCGGTGCGGGTGCGGAACGTTCCGCCGGTACCGGCGCAGGCGGCGCGCTCGGCGCCGCGGGAGCCGGTCCGGCCGCCGCGGCCCCATCAGGGCTCCCGACGGCGGCGGGCTCCGCCTCGTACGCCGTCCCGGGCCCCCGCCCCAGCGGTCGGCGGGAGCCCCGGCTGCGGAGTGCGTCGTCAGGAGTGGGCATCGCAGGCAGCGTACTGGCAAGCAGGTCAGCGCCCGCGCAACCGCCGTACGAGAATGCTCGCGTCTCCGCGGGATTCGAGGTCGGCCAGCACGACGGCCACGGCCTCGCGCACGATCCGCCCCCGGTCGACGGCGAGTCCGTGTTCGCCGCGCAGCACCAGCCGGGCGTGTTCGAGGTCCATCAGTTCCTCGGCGGAGACATAAACGGTGATCTTCTCGTCGTGCCGCTCGCGCCCGCTGGGGCGGCGGGCCGCCCGGCTGCGGCGGGAGGCCGCCGGGGAGGCGGAGGCCGCCGGGGAAGCCGTTCCCGAAGCACCGGCCGACTGGCGGCCTTTGGCGGTGCCGCCGCGGCGCCCGGCGCGCTCGCCGGGCGCCGGACCCGCCTGTTGGGGCGGTGCGGTCCGCTGGTCGTCGGCCGTGGCCGTGCCGCGCGCACCGCGCGCGGTGCGCCGTGCGCCGGCGGTCGCGGCGCTGCCGGGCTCGCCACCGGACTCGTCGGCCGCGGAGCGCTCGACACCGCCGGTCTCCGGAACCGGCTCGGAGGCGGGAGCGGGCACCTTGGGGCCGGGAGCGGCGGGGCCCACCGAAGACTGCGCCGGGGCCTCGCCGTTCGCCCGGCCGACCTGCCCGGACCGCTCCTCCTGCGGCGCGGACGGCTGTACGGCGGCACCGCCTGTCGTACGGAACAATTCGTCGGCTGCCGGGAGACTCACTCGGCGTGGCACCGGGCGAGCACCTCCCTGGCGAGCTGGCGATAGGCGGCGGCGCCGACGGAGTTGGAGGCGTACGTCGTGATCGGCTCACCCGCGACGGTGGTCTCGGGGAAGCGGACGGTGCGCCCGATGACGGTGTGGTAGACGTTGTCGTCGAACGCCTCGACCACCCGGGCGAGCACCTCGCGGCTGTGCACGGTCCGCGAGTCGTACATCGTCGCCAGGATGCCGTCCAGCTCCAGCTCCGGGTTGAGCCGCTCCTGGACCTTCTCGATCGTCTCGGTCAGCAGCGCGACACCGCGCAGTGCGAAGAACTCGCACTCCAGCGGGACGATCACCTTGTGCGCCGCGGTGAGCGCGTTGACGGTGAGCAGGCCGAGCGAGGGCTGGCAGTCGATGACGATGAAGTCGTAGTCGTTGAGCAGCGGACCCAGCGCGCGCTGGAGCGTCGACTCGCGGGCCACCTCGCTGACGAGCTGCACCTCGGCCGCCGACAGGTCGATGTTGCTGGGCAGCAGGTCCATCCCGGCCACCGCGGTCTTCAGCAGCACCTCGTCGGGGGCCAGGCCGCGCTCCATCAGGAGGTTGTAGACCGTCAGGTCCAGTTCCATCGGGTTGACGCCGAGGCCGACCGAGAGAGCACCCTGCGGGTCGAAGTCGACCAGCAGCACGCGCCGTCCGTACTCCGCGAGCGCCGCACCCAGGTTGATGGTCGACGTCGTCTTGCCGACGCCGCCCTTCTGGTTGCACATGGCGATGATCTTGGCCGGGCCGTGCTCGTTCACCGGGCCGGGGATCGGGAAGTAGGGCAGCGGGCGTCCGGTCGGGCCGATGCGCTCCCGGCGCTGCCGCGCGGCATCGGGCGCGAGCGTGGCCGCGTACTCCGGATCGGGTTCGTACTCCGCGTCCGGGTCGTAGAAGTGGCCCTCGGGCAGCTCGCCCTGGTTGGGGTCGTAGTGCGGGTCACTGTAGTCGGCGAAACGCTCGGCGGACGGACCGTTCGCAGCGTCGCCGGCCGTGGCGTTCACGTGGTGGCCGTCCGTGCTCTGGTTGGCTGTCATGGTGGGCGTCGGGTTCTGGTGGGCTGCGAAGGTGCGGACAGCGACGGAGCCGACACCCTCGGGTCCTGTGGGACCTGAGGACCCCTGGCCTCGTACAGGCGCTCCTGGTTGACCACCCCCGGGAGAAAATGTCGACTCGTTCACAAGTCGTCGTACCTCCTTGGTGACCAGGAAATTTCTCAACAGGTCAGCGTGACACCATGCCGACGGTTGGCGACTCTATGGCGTGTCGGCGGTCCGCAGCAACACAATCCGCCTCAGACGGCCCGATGTGTCGGTATGCGGACCCCCTGCTGTCAAGAGGCTCCCGGGTGACGTCGGGGTGGTTTCGCCGGTGGGCAAAAAGGTTGGACAGTTACGTTAAGGGCAAGTCGGGTCGCCGTCCCGCGGACACGACGACGTCACCGTCCGGACCTTCCCTCCAAGGCCCGGACGGTGACGTGAGGTTGCCGACGTTGACGCCGGGAGTTGACCCGGCCGCGGGTTCTCCCGGCCCCGCCGGCGGTGCGCCGGCCGGCTCGGCGGCTCAGCCCAGCAGCGTCGCGATGTCCCGCACCGGCAGGTCGTGCGCCTCGCCCACCGGGCCGTAAGTGACCTCGCCGTCGTGCGCGTTGAGGCCCTTGGCCAGAGCCGGGTCGCGGCGCAGCGCCTCCCGCCAGCCGCGGTTGGCCAGCTCGACGATGTACGGAAGCGTCGCGTTGGTCAGCGCGTGCGTGGAGGTGTTCGGCACGGCGCCGGGCATGTTGGCGACGCAGTAGAAGACCGAGTCGTGGACACGGAAGGTCGGCTCGGCGTGCGTGGTCGGCCGCGAGTCCTCGAAGCAGCCGCCCTGGTCGATCGCGATGTCGACAAGGACACTTCCCGGCTTCATCCGGGAGACCAGCTCGTTGCTGATCAGCTTCGGGGCCTTGGCGCCCGGGATCAGCACGGCACCGACCACCAGATCCGCCTCGAGCACCGCACGCTCCAGCTCGAAGGCGTTGGAGGTGATGGTGCGCACCCGGGTGCCGAAGATCCTGTCGGCCTCACGGAGCTTGTTGACGTCCTTGTCCAGCAGGGTGACGTGGAAGCCGAGGCCGACCGCGATCTGGGTGGCGTTCCAGCCGGAGACCCCGCCGCCGATCACGACGGCGCGGCCGGGGTTCACCCCGGGCACCCCGCCGGGCAGCACACCGCGGCCGCCCGCGGAGGCCATCAGATGGTAGGCGCCGACCTGCGGCGCGATCCGGCCCGCGACCTCGGACATCGGGGCGAGCAGCGGAAGGGTGCGGTTGGCCGGCTCGACGGTCTCGTAGGCGATGGCCGTGGTGCCCGACTCCAGCAGCGCGTCGGTGCACTCACGCGAGGCGGCCAGGTGCAGGTAGGTGAAGAGGGTCTGGTCCTTGCGGAGCCGGTGGTACTCCTCGGCCACCGGCTCCTTGACCTTCAGCAGCAGGTCGGCGGTGGCCCACACCTCGTCCGCCGTGCCCAGGATGGTGGCACCGGCACCGGTGTACTCGGCGTCCGGGATGGAGGAGCCGACTCCGGCGTCCTTCTCCACGTACACGTCGTGGCCGTTCCGCACCAGTTCGTTCACCCCGGCCGGGGTGATGGCGACACGGAACTCGTTGTTCTTGACCTCGCGGGGGATACCGACCTTCACGTCGATCACGGTCCTTCACTCAGGGGTGCAGAAGGCAGAGAAAGCCGGGTCGCGCATGCTCGAAAACACCGGGGGGACCGCGGCTCGACCAGTCTAATGAAGGAGGCTGAGCTGTCCAGCCTTACAAACAGTCGATCTTTTTCGAGATTGCTATGTGATTCGCAGGTTCTCGATGGAGGGCCGCGAGAGCGCCCCATCGGGCACCACGAACCGTCGCCGAGTGGCGCATGTCACACCCTGCTGGGGGCCGGAAATTCGTTCCGTTTCCACCCCTCGCCCCGGTCCGTCCCCAGCCCGGCCCGGTTCCGGCTCCCCGCCCTGCGGCTTCCGGTTCCGTGCCCGGGGCCGGGAGCTCGGGGCACGGCGGGGTCGGCTCGCGGGCTCGGACTCCAGGCAGGGCCGGCTGCGGGCCCGGCGGCGCCGCTCCGGGCTCGGGCCCGCTCCCGGGCCCGGCCGGTTCTCAATCCCCGGCGGCCCCGGCGGCCCCGGCAGCCCCGGTGGAGCCCGCCGCGGGGCGCCGCAGCCGCGCGGCCGCCGTCCGGTACCGCCGGGCGTCCCGCAGGCTCCCGGCCCGCTCGCACGCCTCCGCCGCCCACAGCGCCAGTTCCGTCGCCAGCCGGACGTCCCCCGCACCCCGGGAGACCTCGCACGCCTGACCCCAGGTGCGCAGCGCGTCCGTCCGGCGCCCCGACTGCTCCTGCACCGCCGCCACCTCGGCCAGCGCCCGCGCCCGCGCGGCCGGCTCCCGGAGCCTGCGGAAAGCGGCCGCCGCGGCCCGCCACGCCCGCAGCGCCTCCTGCGGGCGCGCCGCCCGGGTGTGCACGGCGCCGATCCGGCCGTGCAACCGCGCCACCGCCGCCCGGTCCGCGAATTCGTCCCGGGCCAGCCGCAGCGCCAGCGCCCGGCCGTACCAGTCGGCGGCCCGGTCCCAGTCGGCCAGCTCCGCGTAGCCGTCGCCCAGCGACTCCAGGGCCCGGCCCGCCGCCCACTCGTCCTCGCCCTCCCGCGCCGCGTCCAGCGCCGCGCGGTAGCGGACGAGGGCCTCCGCCCAGCGGTCCGTGCGCGCATCCAGGTCCCCGAGGTTGAGCAGCGCGGCGGCACGCTCCCGGTGCCTGCCGTTGCGCTCGGCCACCAGCAGCACCAGTTCGTGCAGTTCGTAGCGGTCGGACGCCGCCTGCTCGGGCGCCTCGTGCGCGTCGAAGGCCCGGGCCAGTGCCGACACCAGGCGGCGGGCCAGCGTGTCGAGCTCCCCCGCGCCGTCCGCGACGGCCGCCCGGACGGCCGACAGCAGCGCCGGACGCCGCGTGCGCAGCCAGTTCCGCGCCTCCAGGGGGTGCAGGAAGCGCAGCGCGCGCGGCATTCCCGCCAGTTGCCGGCGTGCCTCGGACCCCGGCGGTTCGCACACCGCGCGACACGCCTGGAGCCGGCTGACCAGCCGCTCCAGCATCCGCGCCCGGGCCAGCAGCACCTCGTTCGGCTGCTCGTGCGCGGCCGACGCGGCGCGCAGCAGCGGATCCAGACACCCCGGAACCTGGTAGTGGCCGGAGTCGAGCGGACGCAGCAGACCGAGCCGCACATAGTCGTCCAGCGCCGCCTGCGCGGTACTCAGCGAGCAGCCGCCGAGCGCGGAGGCGAGCTGCGGATCGACGAACCCCGCCGGTGCGAGGGCGAGCAGCCGCAGCAGACGCCCCAGCGGACGCGGGAGGGAGTCGTGGACGAGCCAGAACGTCCGCTCCAGCGGGTCCGGGGCCGCCGGGATCCGCGCGGAGTGCGCCTCCTCCGGCACCGGCGGACCGCTTTCGGCCAACGCCCGGGAGGCGTCGAGCAGCGACAGCTTGGGATGGGCGCCGAGCCAGCCGCTCAGCAGCGTGAGCGGCGCCGGGAGGGCACCGCACTGCTCGACCAGTGTCTCGGCGCTGCGCGGGTCCACGGTGACCCGGGGCGAGGAGCCGGCATGACGGGACATCAGCGCCACGGCACTCGCGCGGTCGAGACCGCCGAGGGCGCACGGGCGGACGTCGGGCACCTCGGTGAGCGGCCCCGAGGAGACGGCGACCACCAGGCAGTCGCGGCTCTCCGGCGCCAGGTCGAGGAGCTGCTCGGAGTCGGCCACGTCGTCGAGGAACAGCAGGACCCGGCCGCGGCGCTCGAGTGCGGAGCGCAGCGCCTCGGCGACGTCCGCCGGGTCGGCACCGGGCGGCGGATCCTGGCCCGCCGCGTCCTCCTCGGGGCGGCGCGCGGTGCCGGGCCCGGCACTCCGCGCCAGGGAGGCCAGCAGGTCCCGGGCGGTGCGCTCGGTGGGAACCGGGGTCCCGCCCGGCTCGGTGAGCCGGGCCCGCAGCACCCCGCCGGGATAGCGGTCGGCCACCTGCCGGACGAACTCCTCGGCCAGGGTGGTGCGGCCCGATCCGGCCGCCCCCGCGATCAGCAGCACCCGGCTCTGCGGGAGCGGGCGCCCGGACATGGTGTGCAGCCCGGCGCTCTCCAGGTCGGCGCGCAGCGCGCGCAGTTCGCGGTCGCGACCCGTGCAGGAGTGGGGGCCCGGCCCCGCGGTCGCGGGCTGCACCGCCTGATCTGTCACGGGCTACGCTCCCGTTCGCTGTTCACCTGGTGTGTGCGCGGACGAATACCGCGAGCGTAGTTCACCGCGGGCCGCCGACCGGTGCGAACGGGCGCCGCGCCCGCCCCGGGAATCACCACATCGGCTCAGGTCGGCCGGATCGGACGCCCCCGGGGCCGGGAGCCCCGCACCGGGCGGACCACCGGGATGCGGCCGCCGCGCCTTGGACGGGCCCGCGCGAGGCGGTGGGGTGCGGGGCGCGAAGCGCGGGGGCGGCTCCCGCGGGCGGCTACATCGGGTCGAAGGGCCGGGCGGGCCAGGGGGCTTGGGCGGGACGCAGCGCGCCCAGACCGCCGCCGCTGGAGAGCGCGGCGCTCAGCGCCAGGCACCCGACCACGAGGCAGTTGTTGTGCAGCTGCCCGGCGAGCGCCCCCCGCACCAGTTCCTCCATCGGCACCCTGGCCAGCTCCATGTCGGCCTCTTCCCCGGAGACCTCGAAGCGCGCCCCCTCGGCCTCGGACAGCCGCCGGGCCAGGAAGATCCGCACGGCTTCGTCGCTGCCGCCGGGGGTGGTGTAGACGTCGACCAGGACCCGCCAGTCCTCGGCCTGGACGTGGGCCTCCTCGTACAGCTCCCGCTGCGCGGCGGCCAGCGGGTTCTCGCCGGGGACGTCCAGCAGCCCGGCCGGGATCTCCCACAGCTTCTCGCGGACGGGGTGCCGGTACTGGCTGAGGACCAGCACGTGGTCCTGGTCGTCCAGGGCCAGCACGGCGACCGAACCGGGGTGGGTCTGGTAGTCGCGGCTGACGGCGACCCCGTCGGGCATGACGACGTGGTCGGTGCGGACCCCCGTCTTGGCGCCCTGGAACGGTGTGGCGGTCGCGGTGACCTCCCACTCCTCGGGAGTGTCGGCGATACGGGACGCGGACACGGCGCTCACTCCCCCTGCTGGCGCGCCACGGCGGCCTTGACCAGGCCGGCGAAGAGCGGGTGCGGGCGGGTCGGCCGGGAGCGCAGCTCGGGGTGCGCCTGGGTACCGACCAGGTAGGGGTGCACCTCGCGCGGGTACTCGACGTACTCGACCAGCTTGTTGTCCGGCGAGGTGCCGGAGAAGACCAGTCCGGCCTTCTTCTCCAGCTCGGTGCGGTAGTGGTTGTTGACCTCGTAGCGGTGGCGGTGGCGCTCCTCGACGTAGGGCTCGCCGCCGTAGGTCTCGCGCACGATGGAGCCGTCGGCGAGCTTGGCCGGGTACATGCCCAGCCGCATGGTGCCGCCCATGTCGCCCTCGCCCGCGACGATGTCGAGCTGCTCCTCCATGGTGGAGATGACCGGGTGGGCGGTGCCCTGGTCGAACTCGGTGGAGTTGGCGTCCTCGATGCCCGCCAGGTTGCGGGCGCCCTCGACGACGATGCACTGCAGCCCCAGGCAGAGGCCGAGCAGGGGAACGCGGTGCTCGCGGGCGTAGGTGATGGCGCCGACCTTGCCGTCCACACCGCGCTCGCCGAATCCGCCGGGGATGCAGACGGCGTCGCAGTCGCCGAGTTCGCGCTCGGCGCCCTCCGGGGTGCGGCAGTCGTCGGAGGTGACCCACTTGATCTTGACGCGGGCCCGGTTGGCGAAGCCGCCCGCCCGCAGCGCCTCGGTGACCGACAGATAGGCGTCGGGCAGGTCGATGTACTTGCCGACCAGGGCGACCTGCACCTCGTGGTCCGGCTGGTGGACCCGGCGCAGCAGGTCGTCCCACTGGGTCCAGTCCACGTCCCGGAAGGGCAGGTCCAGCTTGCGGACGACGTAGGCGTCCAGGCCCTCGGAGTGCACGACCTTGGGGATGTCGTAGATGGAGCGCGCGTCCTTGCAGGCGACCACGGCGGCGTCGTCCACGTCGCACATCAGCCCGATCTTCCGCTTGATGGAGACGGGCACGTCGCGGTCGGCCCGCAGCACGATGGCGTCGGGCTGGATGCCGATGTTGCGCAGCGCGGCGACCGAGTGCTGGGTGGGCTTGGTCTTCAGCTCCCCGGAGGGGCCGATGTAGGGCAGCAGGGAGATGTGGACGACGAAGACGTTGTCCCGGCCGACCTCGTGCCGGACCTGGCGGACGGCCTCCAGGAAGGGCAGCGACTCGATGTCGCCGACGGTGCCGCCGACCTCGGTGATGACGACGTCCACGTCGTCGGTGGCCATCCGGCGGATGCGGTGCTTGATCTCGTTCGTGATGTGCGGGATGACCTGCACGGTGTCGCCCAGGTACTCGCCGCGCCGCTCCTTGGCGATGACCGTGGAGTAGACCTGGCCGGTGGTGACGTTGGCGCTGCCGTCGAGGTCGACGTCGAGGAAGCGCTCGTAGTGGCCGATGTCCAGGTCGGTCTCGGCACCGTCGTTGGTGACGAACACCTCACCGTGCTGGAAGGGGTTCATCGTGCCCGGGTCGACGTTCAGGTAGGGGTCGAGCTTCTGCATGGTCACCCGCAGGCCGCGCGCCTTCAGGAGCGCGCCCAGGCTGGAGGCGGTGAGCCCCTTGCCGAGCGAGGAGGCGACACCCCCGGTGACGAAGAGGTGCTTGGTCGTCATGGACGTAGGCGGCATGGCCAAGAGGGGGCTCCCGTGGTCGCTTGGTGGGGTGCGATGGCTGCGTCCCGGATGGGTGGCCCGGGTGGCCTCGCTGCGGTTCGGGGGGCTGCCGTCTCGAACACTTCGCGTTCGCGCGCCCACCGCTCCACGGGCTACCAGCGTAACAGTGCCGAGGGGGCGGTGCCGCTGCCGAGGCCCGTCGGCGGGTGGGCGTCGCGACCGGGTGCGCCCCAGGGTGACGGGAGAGTCGCAGCAGGTGAAGCCCTCGGTCAAGCTCACCCCATCGGCGCAGCCGGACTCAGCCGACCGTCGGGCGGAAGGGATCGCTGCGTCGTATCCTGCACGGACACTTGCCTGGGGACAGGCAGAAACTCACAGGTCATCCAGCACGTCCCGCGGGGGCGTCGCAGTTCGTTCGACTGGAGATGCACGTGGCTGGGCGCATCGAAGATTACGCACTCATCGGGGATATGCAGACTGCGGCCCTGATCGGCAGGGACGGCTCGGCCGACTGGCTCTGCCTACCCCGCTTCGACTCCCATGCGGTGTTCGCCGGGCTGCTCGGCACCGAGGAGCACGGGTTCTGGCGGGTGGGTCCGGCGCACCCGGCCGGCGGCGACCCGCCACCGGCCGACCGCCGCCGCTACCGGGGGGACTCCCTCGTACTGGAATCGGAGTGGGACACCCCGCGGGGTACCGTCCGGATCATCGACTTCATGCCTCCGCGGGAGAACCACGCACCGCAGTTGGTGCGCATCGTGGAGGGCGTCAGCGGGCGGGTGCGGATGCGCTCGGCGCTGCGGATGCGGTTCTCCTACGGCTGGGTGGTGCCGTGGGTGCACAAGGAGGGCCGGCGCACGGTCGCCGTCGCCGGACCGGACTCGGTCTGGCTGGACACCGAGGCCGACACCTACGGCAAGGACCTGACGACCTACTCCGACTTCACCGTCGGCCCCGGCGACCGGGTGGCGTTCACCATCAGCTGGGAGGCGTCGCACCGGCCCGCGCCGGAGCTTCCCGAGCCGGAGGAGGCGCTGCGCACCACCGAGGACTTCTGGCGCGAGTGGGTCGAGACCTGCACGTACCACGGGCCCTACCGGGAGGCCGTGGTGCGCTCGCTGATCACGCTCAAGGCGCTGACCTACGCGCCCACCGGCGGTATCGTCGCCGCGCCGACGACCTCGCTGCCGGAGGAGATCGGCGGGGTACGGAACTGGGACTATCGCTTCACCTGGCTGAGGGACGCGGCCATCACCCTCTCCTCCCTCCTGCGCACCGGGTACCGCGAGGAGGCCCGCGCGTGGCGCGAGTGGCTGCTGCGGGCGGTCGCGGGCGACCCGGAGAACCTCCAGATCATGTACGGCATCGCGGGCGAACGCGAGCTTTCCGAGGCCGAGTTGAGCTGGCTGCCGGGGTACGAGGGCTCCAAGCCGGTGCGGGTCGGCAACGGCGCGGCGGGCCAGCTCCAGCTCGATGTGTACGGCGAGATGGTCGAGGCGCTGCACCTGGGCCATATGACGGGCCTGGCGCGCAACGACTACGCCCAGCTGCTCCAGCTCAAGCTGATCGGCTACCTGGAGGACCACTGGGAGGAGAAGGACGAGGGCATCTGGGAGGTGCGCGGCCCGCGCCGGCACTTCGTGCACTCCAAGGTGATGGCCTGGGTGGCCGTCGACCGCACGGTCAAGCTCATCGAGTCGGGCGACGTGGACGGGCCGCTGGAGCGGTGGCGCAACCTGCGGGACGAGATCCACCGCCAGGTCTGCGAGAAGGGCTACGACAAGGAGCGGAACACCTTCACCCAGTCCTACGGCTCCAAGGAGCTGGACGCCTCGCTGCTGCTGATCCCGCAGATGGGCTTCCTGCCGCCGGACGACAAGCGGGTGATCGGCACCATCGAGGCCATCCAGCGGGAGTTGACCACCGAGGACGGCTTCGTGCTGCGCTACCCCACCAGCAGCGAGGCGGGCGCCGACGGCACGGCCGAGAACGTGGACGGCCTCGCGGGTGAGGAGGGGGCCTTCCTGGCCTGCTCCTTCTGGCTCGCCGACGACCTGGCGATGATCGGCCGGGTGGACGAGGCCCGGAAACTGTTCGAGAAGCTGCTGGCACTGCGCAACGACGTCGGTCTGCTGGCGGAGGAGTGGGACTCGGCGCGCCAGCGGCAGGTCGGCAACTTCCCGCAGGCGTTCAGCCACGTCCCCCTGATCGACACCGCGCTGCGGCTGACCGCATCAGGGGCGTACGGGGTCTGACCGTACGCCCCGTTTCGGGTGCCCTGCGCGCATGCGCGCAGGGCGGCTCACGGTAGGGGCGCCGGTCGTCGGATCTCGCGGTACCCGCCGCCCGGCGTCGGCGGTCGGCGCCGGGCTCAGCGATCCGCGGCGGCGCGGGTCACCTCGTCGTACACGCTGAGGACCAGCGCGGCTGTGTCGTCCTCGCCGGGCCAGGTGCGCGCCCGGGCACGTCCCGCCGCACCCAGCGCGGCACGGCGGGCCGGATCGGCCAGCAGGCCCAGTACGGCGGAGGCGAGCGAGTCGGCGTCACCGCAGGGGACCAGTACGGCGGCGGTGCCGACCAGTTCGGGAACGCCGCCGCTCGCCGCGGCGACCAGTGGCACGCCCGCGCGCAGGGCTTCCTGGGCGACCAGCGACGGCCCCCGGCAACGGGTGGGCTGCAGCGCGATGTCGGCCTCCGCCAGCAGCCGCAGTGCGTCGTCCCGCCGTCCCAGCAGCCGTACCGGCAGCTTCTCCTCGTCGATACGGCGCTGCAGCGCGTCCCGCCCGGGACCCTCCCCCGCGACGGCGAGCAGTGGTGCGGGGGTGAGGCCACGCCAGGCGCGGGCGGCGGTCAGCGCGGTGTCGTGGCCGCGCCGCCCGTCCAGCCGGCCGACGGCCATCAGCAGCGGCCGGTCAGCGGCCCCGATACCGGCGCGCGCCGTGCTGCGGAGCGCGTCCTGGGCTGCCGCGTCCTCCCGGTCCGGCGGCGGCACGGCCCCGGTCAGCGGGACGGGTGCCGGTGCGAGACGTGCGTCGCGGGCTCCGCTGCGGCGCGCGGCGTCGACGAGTTCGGTGGTGGTCCCCAGGACGACGGTCGCGGCACGGGCCACCCGCCGGAGCAGGAGCCGGGTCACCAGGTCGTGGGCGGCGTCCGCCGGTGAGGCGTGTCCGGGTCCGGCGCGCGGCAGTGCGTGCCAGGTGACGACGAGCGGCACCGGGCCACGCCGTCTGCCGAGCGCGAGGGCGGCCAGCAGTCCGGCGCGCAGGCCGTGCGCGTGGACGAGGTCGGCTTCCGCGCAGACCGCGCGCAGCCGGGCCGCCGCCTCGGCCTCCGAACGGCCGGGGAGGGCGGTGAACTCCGCGCCGGTTCCGGTGAACGAGTGCCGCAGTGCTTCGTCGTGCCGGGTGCACACCGTCACCCGCACCCCGCGCGCGGTCAGTCCCCGGGCGAGCGAGCGCGCGTGGGCCGCCGTACGCGCCGAGGGTACGTATGTCCCGTCGGCCGCCGGGCCGCCCCCGAGCACATGCACGGCGTGCGGCGGCCGTGCACCGACCGCGGGCCGGCGCGCGGTGTGGGTACGGCTCGGGCTCACGGCGGTCGGGCTCCCTGGCTCGGGGGTGGGCGCATGCGTGCCCAGGATGCCAGCCGAACCGGGACCGGCACGCCGCCGTGCGGACCGCGGCGCCGCCACGCAGGGCGTACACCCCACGCTCTCACTCACACGAGTGAAAGCGTGCGAAGCCAAGTCGTGCGCCCCCAGCGCACGCTCCCCTCGCGGGGCCGGGCGCACGGCGTCCCGCCCCGCGGACGGTGCCGCCGACCGTGCGGACCCGGCCGGACGCCGAGCGGCTCACGGCCGGGAACGGCGCGCCACCGGGCGACGCGCCGGAGCGGCAGCCCCGGCCGCCGCCGCACCCGCACGGCGGCTCACAGACCGCCGCGGGCCGCCTCCAGGAGTTCCTCGGCGTGTGCCCGGGCGAGTTCGGAGTCCTCCTGGCCGGCGAGCATCCGGGACAGCTCGCGCACCCGCTCCTCGCCCTCCATGACACGGACACCACTGCGGGTCACCGACCCGTCGTCGGTCTTCTGCACCACCAGGTGCCGGTCGGCGAACGCTGCCACCTGCGGGAGGTGCGTGACCACCACGACCTGCGCCGACCGGGCCAGCCGCGCCAGCCGGCGTCCGACCTCGACCGCCGCCTTGCCTCCGACACCCGCGTCGACCTCGTCGAACAGATAGGTCGGCACCGGATCGGAGTCGGCGAAGACCACTTCCACGGCGAGCATCACCCGGGACAGCTCGCCGCCGGAGGCGCCCTTGGCGACGGGCCGGGGCGGCGCGCCCGGGTGCGGGGCGAGCAGCAGTTCGACCTCGTCCGTGCCGTGCGGCCCGAAGGCCACCGCGCGTCCGTCGACCTCGATGCCGTCCGGGTCCTCGGTGTGCTTGAGCGCGAAGCTGACCCGGGCGTGCGGCATGGCCAGCTCGGCCAGTTCCCCGGTCACCGCGTCCGCGAACCGCTTGGCGGCGTCCGCACGCGCCTCGCCGAGCGTACGGGCGAGGGAGCCGAGCTCGGCACGGAGCGCGTCCCGCTCGGCACCCAGCTCGCCGATCCGGTCGTCGTCGCCCTCCAGCTCGGCCAACCGCTCCGCGCCCTCCCGGGCCCAGCCGAGTACGGCGGCGATGTCCTCGCCGTACTTGCGGGTGAGCTGCGCGAGTGCGGCACGGCGCTCCTCGACCGCGGCCAGGCGGAGCGGATCGGCGTCCAGGTCGTCGGCGTACCCGGCCAGTTCGCCCGCGATGTCGGAGAGCAGGATGTGCACCTCGCCCAGCCGGTCGGCGAGCGTGGCCAGCGCCGGATCGTGCGCGCGCACCGCCTCCAGCGCACGGTGCGCCCCGGCGACCAGAGTGGCCGCGTCGACACCTTCCGGGTCGGCGGGGTCCCCGGCCAGCGCACCGTGCGCGGTGGTGGCGGCGGAGGCCAGCGCCTCGGCATGGCCCAGCCGTTCGGCCTCGGCCGCCAGCTCGGTGTCCTCCCCGGTCCGCGGCTCGGCGGCCTCGACCTCCTGGATCCCGAACCGCAGCAGATCCGCCTCCTGGGCACGTTCGCGGGCCCGGGCGGACAGCTCCTCCCACTCGGCGGCGACAGCCCGCAGCCTGCGGTACGCCTCCTGGTAGGCGGCCAGCGGCCGGGCCACGGCCTCGCCCGCGTAGCGGTCCAGCGCCTCGCGCTGCCGCGCGGTGCGCAGCAGGCCCTGCTGATCGGTCTGGCCGTGCACGGCCACCAGATCGTCGCCCAACTCCGCGAGCAGCCCGGCCGGCACCGAACGCCCGCCCACGTGGGCCCGCGACCGCCCTTCGGCCGAGACGGTGCGGCTGAGCAGCAACGCCCCTTCGTCCAGCTCCGCGCCCGCTTCCTCGGCGCGGCGGGCCGCCGGCGCGTCCGGTGCCAGCGCGATCCGGCCCTCGACAAGGGCGGACCTGGCGCCGACCCGGACCAGCCCGGCGTCGGCACGCCCCCCGAGCAGCAGCCCGAGACTCGTGACGACCATGGTCTTCCCGGCGCCGGTCTCGCCGGTCACCGCGGTGAAGCCTGGGGACAGCTCGACAACGGCGTCGTCGATCACGCCCAGGGCTTTGATCCGCATCTCCTCCAACACGGATACGACCATACGAGGTCCCCGCGCACCGGCCACACCTGTGGTCCGGGTGGTAGCCGGATCGTGGGGCGGCACCGCAGGGGAACTCGACCCGGGTTGCACCGGCATATCCGTTTCCTCCCCCGCCGTCTCGATCCCGACTCCCCCAGTGCCCTGCACGCGGTTCCCCGCCGCTCCGCTGCGGCACGCGCCGCCGCACGAGCCCGCGCCGGCGCCCCGCGCCGGGCCGCTCCCCTGTGGCAGGCCCCGCGCCGGGTCGTCGAAGCCCCGTCCGCCGGGCCGGGCGGACGGGGCTCCTCCGAGGACCTAGCGCGGCGCCCCCCGCCAGCCCGTGACGGGCAGCGCGAACTTGGCGACCAGGCGGTCGGTGAACGAGGCATGGTGCAGCCGCGCCAGCCGTACCGGCACCGCACCGCGCCGCACCTCCACCCGGGCCCCGGCGGGCAGTTCGACGCTGCGCCGCCCGTCGGCCCACAGCACCCCGTGCGGCGTCTGGGGCCGGACCTCGACGGCCAGCACCGAATCCGGCGCGGTCACCAGGGGCTTGGCGAACAGCGCGTGCGCGCTGATCGGCACCATCAGCAGCGCCTCGACCTCCGGCCACACCACCGGTCCCCCCGCGGAGAAGGCGTAGGCCGTGGAGCCGGTGGGGCTGGCGCACACCACGCCGTCCCCGCCGAAGCTGGAGACGGGCCGCCCGTCGACCTCGATGACCACCTCCAGCATCCGCTCGCGCGCGGCCTTCTCCACCGAGACCTCGTTCAGCGCCCAGTCGGCGTGCACCACCTGGCCGCTGCCGGGGCTGTGCGCACCGTGGCCGCCGTTGCGCACCAGCACGTCGAGGGTCATCCGCTCCTCGACCTCGTAGGCACGGGAGACCACGCGGTCCACGACCTGGTCCAGATCGTCGCGCTCGGCCTCGGCGAGGAAGCCGACCCGGCCGAGGTTGACGCCGAGCATCGGCACGCCCGAGGCGCGGGCGAACTCGGCACCGCGCAGCAGGGTGCCGTCCCCGCCGAGCACGACCAGCAGTTCGCAGCCCTCGGCCGCGTCCTGCCTGGCCGACACGGTCTGCACCCGCTCGGGCAGCGGCAGGTCGGCCGCCTCGTCGGCGAGCACCCGCACCCCGATCCCGCACCGCAGCAGCCCCTGGACAACGAGTTCGGCGCTGCGCACCGCGGCCGGTCTGCCGGTGTGCGCGAGCAGGAAGACCGTACGGTCCCCGCCCGCCACGCCGGGGTCCGGTGCACCGCCCCGGCGGTCACCGGGAGGGTGTGCTGGCTGCGTCGCTTCGCTGTCCTCGGTCACTTGGGCCCCTCCGCCACCGCTCGCTCGACTTCGGCCGGGTCGAGGGTGTCGGCCCCGGCACGCAGCCACAGAAAGTATTCGACGTTTCCCGAGGGCCCGGGCAGCGGACTCGAGGTGACGCCCAGCGCGCCCAGGCCCAGGGCCGCCGCGTGTCCGGCGACCGTTCGCACGGCCTCGGCGCGCAGCTCCGGGCTGCGGACGACACCTCCGCTGCCCAGCCGTTCCCTGCCCACTTCGAACTGCGGCTTCACCATCAGCACCAGATCCGCCTCGGGTACTGCGCAGCGGACCAGCGCGGGCAGGACGAGCCCCAGGGGGATGAACGACAGGTCACCGACGACGAGTTCCACCGGCTCGCCATCGAGGTCCTCCAACGTCAGTTCCCGGACATTCGTGCGGTCCTTGACGGTGACCCGCGGGTCGCTCCGCAGCGACCAGGCGAGCTGCCCGTAGCCCACGTCCACCGCGACCACCCGGTCCGCCCCGGCGCGCAGCAGCACGTCCGTGAAGCCGCCGGTGGAGGCGCCCGCGTCCAGCGCACGCCGGCCGGTCACCCGCAGTCCGCGCGGGCCGAACGCCTCCAGTGCTCCGGCGAGCTTGTGGCCGCCGCGCGAGACATAGCCCGGATCGCTCTCGTCCGCCTTGACGACCAGCGCGGCACTGGTCTCGACCTGGGTGGCGGACTTGGCCGCGACGTTGCCGCCGACCGTGACCCGGCCCGCGGCGATCAACTGGCCCGCGTGCTCCCGGGAGCGGGCGAGGTTGCGGCGTACCAGCTCCGCGTCGAGTCGGCGTCGTGCCACGGTTCAGCTCCGGGGTGTGTGGGGGCGGTCCAGCGCGGCCAGGCTCTCGCGCAGGCCGTCGTGGACATCTTCGTACACCTCCAGATGGCCGGAGACAGCGAGGTGGTCGGCGTCCTCCAGCCGCTTGAGCCGGGCGTCGACCGGGCCGTTTCCGGTGGGGCGCACACCCACGCCGAGGGGACGCGGGCCGTCCTCGGGCTCCTCCTCCGGCTCGGCGCCCGGCTCCTCGTCTCCACCCGGGGCGGCCTCCGACTCGCGTGCGCCCTCCGGCTCGGAGAGACCCGGGCCGCGGCGGACCCCGGGGTCCTCGGGGCCCGCCGGGGCCTGCCCGGGGTGCCCGTGCGGCTGATCGGGCCGCACCGTCTCGTCGTACCGCTCGGTGGCGCTCCCCGGGTGCTGCTCGGGGACGCGGCCGGGCCCGGGGCCCTGCGCGAACTCGCTCATGCCCCGACGCTACCCTCCGGGTCCGACAGAGCAGCCCGTCTCAGCGCCGTGCCGCGGGCACCACCAGCGGGGTGCCGGTCTCGGGATCGTCGATGACGCGGCAGGGCATGCCGAAGACCTCCGCCACCAGTTCCGCCGTGACGATCTCGCCGGGCTCGCCCTGTGCGACGATCCGGCCGTCCCGCATGGCGATCAGATGGGTGGCGTAGCGGGCCGCGTGGTTGAGGTCGTGCAGGACGGCGACCAGGGTGCGCCCCTCCTCCTCGTGCAGCCGGGCGCACAGGTCGAGGATCTCGACCTGGTGGGCGATGTCCAGGTAGGTGGTGGGCTCGTCCAGCAGCAGCAGCGGCGTCTGCTGCGCCAGCGCCATGGCGATCCACACGCGCTGGCGCTGGCCTCCGGACAGCTCGTCCACGAAGCGGTCCCCGAGGCCCTCGACGCCGGTGGCCGCCATGGACTCGGCCACCACCCGCTCGTCGTCGCGCGACCACTGCCGCAGCAGTCCCTGGTGCGGATAGCGGCCGCGGGCCACCAGGTCCGCGACGGTGATGCCGTCGGGCGCGGTGGACGACTGGGGCAGCAGGCCGAGGGTGCGGGCGAGCGACTTGGCCGGCAGGCCCGCGATGTCGCTGCCGTCCAGCAGCACCTTCCCGCGGGTGGGTTTGAGCATCCGCGAGAGTGCGCGCAGCAGCGTCGACTTGCCGCACGCGTTGGGGCCGACGACCACGGTGAAGGAGCGGTCGGGTACGGCCACGTCCAGCTCGCGGGCGATGGTGCGCTGGTCGTAGGCGAGGGTGAGGTCGTGCCCGGTCAGCCGGGGTTCCCCGGCCGCCGGTCCGGCGGCGGCAGCGGTCCGCGCCCGGTCGGCCTGTGTCGCGGTCTTCATCGTGTCCCCGCCTCCGTCGTGGGTGCGTACATCTGTGCCGGTGGGGCCGTGGGTGCCGGTCATATCCGCCCCGCTCTGCGCTCGGTGGCCAGCAGCCACACCAGGTACCCGCCGCCCACCACCCCGGTGATCACGCCCACCGGGAGCTGGTGCCCCCCGAAAGCCCGCTGGGCGAGCAGATCGGCGCAGATCAGCAGCAGGGTGCCCATGCACAGGGAAGGCAGCAGATTGGGGCCCGGCGCCTTCGTCAGCCGCCGGGCGAGCTGCGGGGCGCACAGCGCGACGAAGGAGACCGGCCCCGCCGCGGCGGCCGAGAGCGCCACCAGCAGGATCCCGGCGACCAGCAGCGCGAGCCGGGTGTGTTCGACGCGGACACCGAGCGCGTACGCCGCGTCGTCACCCATCTCCATCATTCCCAGCGCACGTCCGCAGCCGAGCAGCACCAGCGGGACGAGCACCAGCATGCCCAGGGCCAGCGGCAGGACGTCGCCCCAGCCGCGCCCGTCCAGGCTGCCGGTCATCCACAGCACGGCGCGGGACGCCTCGGTGAGGCCGGCGCGGGTGATGAGGTAGCTGTTGACGCCGGTCAGGATGGCGGTGGTGCCGACCCCGACGAGCACCAGCCGGTAGCCGTGCATGCCGCGGTTCCAGGCGAGGGCGTAGATCAGCGTGCCGGTGACGAGTGCCCCGGCCACGGCGCCGCCCGCGAGCAGGGCGCTGCTGCCGCCCACGGCGAAGATGACCAGCAGCGCCCCGGCCGCCGCTCCGTTGGTGAAGCCGAGGATGTCCGGGCTGCCGAGCGGGTTGCGGACGACGGCCTGGAAGACGGCGCCGCTCAGCCCCAGGCTCGCGCCGACGAGCAGGGCGGTCGCGGTGCGGGGGAGCCGCAGCTCGTTCACGATGAACGCGTCGGCGGGGTCGCCCTGTCCGAGCAGGGTGCGCAGTACGTCGCCGGGCGGCATCGGGTACTCGCCGCTGCCGATCGCGAACACGGCGGCGACCAGCGCGAGCAGCAGGCAGCCGGCGCCGACCAGCAGGGCGCGCGGACGGTAGCCGACCGAGAGGCCGCCCGCGGTGCGGACGACGCGGGAACGGGTGCCGGTGAGGCTCATGCGTGTGCCACCCTCCGCTTGCGCACGAAGTAGAGGAAGAGCGGTCCGCCCAGGACCACGGTCACGATGCCGACCTGCAGTTCGCCGGGGCGGCCCAGGATCCGTCCGAGGATGTCGGCGCCGAGCAGCAGCACGGGGGCCAGGACGGCGCAGTACGGCAGCATCCAGCGCTGGTCGGGGCCGGTGAGCGCGCGCACCATGTGCGGCACCATCAGTCCGACGAAGACGATCGGCCCGCAGGCCGCGGTGGCGGCGCCGCACAGCAGGGTGATGGCCACGATGGCGGCGGCGCGGGTCCTGGCGGGCCGGGAGCCGAGGGCGCGGGCCGCGTCGTCGCCGAGCGCGAGCGCGTTCAGCGGCCGGGCCAGCGCCAGCGCGACCAGCGCGCCGACCGCGATGAAGGGCAGGGCCGAGAGGACCGTGGCGTCCTGGGCGCGGGCGAGCGAGCCGACCATCCAGAACCGCATCCGGTCCAGCGAAGCGGTGTCCAGGAGCTGCACGGCGCTCACGTAGGAGATCAGCGCCGCGTTGAGCGCCGTCCCCGCCAGGGCGAGCCGGGCGGGGGTGGCGCCGCGGCCGCCGCCCACGGCGTAGACGAGTACGGAGACCGCCGCGGCGCCCAGGAAGGCGAAGCCGATGTACCCGGTGTATCCGGCGACGCCGAAGAAGGAGATGGCGGTGACGACGGCCGCGGCGGCACCCGCGTTGATGCCCAGCAGGCCGGGGTCGGCCAGCGGGTTGCGGGTGAGCGCCTGCATGACGCCGCCCGCCAGACCGAGTGCGGCACCGGCGAGCAGACCGAGGAAGGTGCGCGGCAGCCGCATCTCGTGGACGACGGGGTAGCTCGCCGAGCCGCTGTCCAGCAGTCCCGACCACGCCTCCCCCAGGGAGAGCGGCCGGGCGCCGAGGGCGAGGCTGAGCAGGGCGACGAGCAGCAGGACGAGAGTGGCGGCCAGCAGCCCGGCGGCCCGGGCGAGCGGCGCCCGGGCCCTGGCGGGCCGTTCCGGGCGGGCCGCGGGCGGCTGCTGCTCGACCACCGAACCCCTATGCGACTGCGGGGACTTGGGGAGAGTCACGTACGCGCTCCGGTAGGGGCCGGGGAATCGTGCCGCCCGGCCACTGGACAACAACAACTTTGGTTAGGTTAGCCTAACTGGGAACTCGGCCCCATGGCCGCCCCGCATGGACGTCCGCGGCCTGCCCGCGGTGCGTTCGCAGCACGTCGAGAGAAGGCCGGAGAGAAAATGCCCAGCTCCTCCCCCATGTCCCCGCTTTCGCGCCGCGGCCTGCTCGCCGCGGGTGGCGCCGTCGGCCTCGGCGCGCTGCTCACCGCCTGCGGAAGTGACGACTCCGGATCCGGTTCGGGCAGTGACCCGAAGGGCAAGGGCTGGTCCTTCACCGACGGCCGCGGCGAGAAGGTCTCCCTGGACGCCGTGCCGCAGCGGATCGTCGCCTACACGGCCACGGCCGCCGCGCTGTGGGACTTCGGCGTCCGCGACCAGGTCGTCGGCGTCTTCGGTCCGACCAAGCAGAAGAACGGCGACCCCGACGTGCTCGCCGGGGACATGGACATCTCCAAGGTGGAGATCATCGGCAACGCCTTCGGCGAGTTCGACCTGGAGAAGTACGCCAAGCTCCGTCCGCAGTTGCTGATCAGCAACATGTACCTCAAGGACGCGCTCTTCTACGTCCCGGACGAGAGCAAGGACAAGATCTACAAGCTGGCTCCGCACGTGGCCATGAAGGCCGCCGGGGTGCCGATGCTGGAGGTCGTACAGCAGTACGCGAAGCTCGCCGAGTCGCTGGGCGCGGATGTGAAGGCCAAGGCCGTCACCGACGCCAAGGCCCGCTTCGAGAAGGCCGCCGAGCGGCTGCGCAAGGCAGCGAAGAGCGGCATCCGCGTGATGGCCGCCGCCGGGGCACCCGACCTGTTCTACGTCTCGGACCCGGACGCCAGCACCGACCTGCAGTACTTCAAGGAGCTGGGGGTGGACTTCGTGAAGCCGAAGAAGCTCAGCAAGCAGGGCTTCTTCGAGGAGCTGAGCTGGGAGAACGCCGACAAGTACGAGGCCGACCTGATCATCCTGGACAACCGCACCCAGTCCCTGCAGCCCAAGGCCCTCGCCTCGAAGCCGACCTGGAAGGACCTGCCGGCCGTCAAGGCGGACCAGGTCGCCCCCTGGGCGGCGGAGCCCCGCTTCTCCTACGCGGGCGCCGCACCGCTGCTGGAGAACCTCGCGGAGGCGATCGAGAAGGCCAAGAAGGTCCGCTGACCCGCCGCGGGGCCCGTCAGCCCCGGCCCGCACCGTCCGCCCCCGCCCGCACCGCCCGACCCCGTCCCTCCCGGGAGGAGCAGTCACGATGAGCACTTCCAGCACGGCGCAGTCCGCGCCTTCCACCGTTCCGTTCGAGTTCTTCGCTCTGCACGTCGTCCGGACCCGCCGACTGGGTCCGACCCTGCTGCGGGTCACCTTCGGAGGCGAAGGACTGGACCGGTTCGCCTCCGGGGGCCGCGACCAGCGCGTCAAGCTCTTCCTGCCGCAACCGGGTCAGACCGCGCCGGTGGTCCCCGTCGAGGCGGGCACGGAGTGGTTCGCCGAGTGGCGGGCGATGGACGAGAACATCCGCGGGATCATGCGCAGTTACACCGTGCGCGCACTGCGCAAGGGCAGCCAGTACGGCGCCGCGGACGAGCTGGACATCGACTTCGCGCTGCACGGCGAGATCGGCCCCGCCTCGCGCTGGGCGCTGCGGGCCACGCCCGGGGACCGGGTGACGCTGCTCGGTCCGGTCGTCGAGGACAACGCCGGCGTCGACTTCCGGCCGCCCGAGGGCACCGACTGGGTACTGCTGAGCGGTGACGAGACGGCCCTGCCCGCCATCGGGGCCGTACTGGAGTGGCTGCCCGCCGGGATGCCGGTGCGGGTGTTCGCCGAGGTCGCGCACCGGGAGGACATCCAGGACCTGCCGACCCTCTCGGACGCGCGGATCACCTGGCTGGTGCGGGACGAGTCCGGGAGCCGGACGGCCGGTTCGCGGACCGAGCGCGCGGTGTCGGCGGTGCGCTCGGCCGGGCTGCCCTCGGGCACGCCCTACGCGTGGCTCGCGGGCGAGGCCGGCACGGTCAAGGCCCTGCGGCGCCATCTGGTGAACGAGCGGGGCTTCGACCGCCGGGCGGTCGCCTTCACCGGCTACTGGCGCGCCGGCACCACGGAGGAGCAGTTGGTCGCCGAGGCCCTCGCGGCCGCGGCGAGCTGAGGCATCCCGGCCGGCCGCGGCGAGCCGGGGAGCGAGCGTTCGGTGTCCGGCCGCCACACGGTCCCCGGCCTCGGCCCCGGCCTCAGAACCCCAGCCGGGTCAGGGCCTTCTCCGCGTCCAGTCGGCACTCCGCGGTCCCGGCCGTCGACCAGGCGGCCCCGCACAGGGCCCGCAGCCCGTCGGCCGGATCACCGTCCCCCGCCACCTCCAGCCGCCCGTCCTCGGCCCGGGCGCTCCAGCCGCCGCACCCGGCGGCGCCGTCCGGCCCCACCGTCACCTCCGGTTGGGGCTCCAGCAGACCCCGCAGGTCGCGGGCCACATACGTGGGGCGGTGCACCGGGGAGGCGGCGAGCAGCCGGGCCGCGTCGGTCACCCCGGTCAGGACCAGCAGCGAGTCCACGCCCCCCGCGTGCGCCCCTTCGATGTCGGTGTCCAGCCGGTCGCCGACGACCAGCGGGTGCCGCGCACCGGTGCGCAGGATGGACTCCCGGTGCATCGGCGGCAGCGGTTTGCCCGCCACCTCGGGCTCGGGCGGCGTGCGCATCCACCGGGTCGCGAGGCGCACGACCTCCACGGCCGAGCCGTTGCCCGGTGCGATGCCGCGCCCGCTGGGGATGGTCAGATCGGTGTTGGAGGCGAACCACGGCACCCCGCGCTGCACGGCGAGCGCCGCCTCCACCAGCCGCCCCCACTCCATCGACGGCCCTCCATAGCCCTGCACGACGGCCGCGGGCTCCTCGTCCGCCGTCTCGACGACGGTCAGCTCCCGCTCCGCCAGCGCGGCCCGAAGCCCCTCGGCGCCCACGGCCAGAACCCGCGCACCGTGCGGCATCCGCTCGGCGACGAGCCGGGCGACGGCCTGCGCCGAGGTGACGACCTCGTCGGCCGCCGCGGGCACACCCAGCTCCGTCAGATGCGCGGCGACCACCTGCGGAGTGCGGGCCGCGTTGTTGGTCACATACGCCGTCCGCAGCCCGCTCCCGCGGGCCGCGGCGAGGGAGTCGACGGCGTGGGGCACGGCCTCTCCCCCGGCGTAGACGACCCCGTCCAGATCCAGCAGTGCCGTGTCGTACGCGGTGTGCAGCGCACGCTCGCTGGCCTGCGGGGCGCGCCGCGGCGCCGGTGCCGCCGTGTCGGAGGCGGGGCTGTCGTGCATCAGGGGTCGCTCCTCGTGCTCTCTCCCGGGGGACGCGGACGCCGGGGCCGGCCTGCGCGCGGTACCGATCCTCTCGCACCCTCCGCACCCCTGCGCCCCCTGTGCCCCACTCCTGCGGCCGCGGGGCACCGGCATACCATGCACGGATGACCGTCCGAGGACTGAGACTCACCCCGTTCCGGGGGCTGCGCTACGTGCCGGAGAAGGTCAGCAGCCTCGCTGCCGTGACCTCACCCCCGTACGACGTGGTGGTCCGGCCGGACGGGCTGCGGCACCTGGAGACCGCGGACCCGTACAACATCGTGCGGCTCATCCTGCCCCAGGCCGAGGATCCGGCGGCGCGACACCGCAAGGCCGCCGCGACCCTGCGCCGCTGGCGGGACGAAGGGGTGCTGGCGCGCGATCCGCAGCCCGCGCTGTACGTCTACGAGCAGCGCAAGGGCGAGCTGCTGCAACGCGGCCTGATCGGTGCCCTGCGGCTGTCGGCCCCCGAGGAGGGGATCGTGCTCCCGCACGAGGCGGTGATGGACGAGGTCGTGGCCGACCGCGCGGAGCTGATGGGCGAGATGGCCGCCAACCCCGAGCCGTTGCTGCTCTCCTACCGCGGCGACGGCACCCGCAGCGGCGCGACCGCCGTCATCGAGCGGACCATACGCGGCGCGCCGCTGGCGGCGACGACCACCGAGGACGGTTTCGCGCACCGGCTGTGGGCGGTCACGGATCCGGCCGAACTCGCCCAGGTGGACGCCGAGCTGTCCCGGCACAGCGCGCTGATCGCCGACGGGCACCACCGCTGGGCCACCTATCTGCGGCTTCGCGCCGAACAGGGCGACCGGGCCGAGGAGTCGCCGTGGAACCACGGCCTGGTCCTGCTGGTGGACACCGCGCGCTATCCGCTGCAGGTACGCGCCATCCACCGGATACTGCCCAGGCTGCCGGTGAAGCGGGCGCTCGACCTCCTCGACCGCGCGGAGACACCCTTCCGGGTGCGCACACTGGAGGCGCCGCTGGACGAGGCGCTGGAGGAGCTGGCGGACACCCCGGGGAACGCGTTCCTGCTGACCGGGGGTGACGGTGTCTTCCATCTGCTCGACCGGCCCGCCCCTGCGCTGCTGGAGCGCACGGTCCCGGCGGACCGGCCCGCGGCGTGGCGCCGGCTGGACGCCACGGTGCTGCACTCCACGCTGCTGGACGCGGTCTGGCAGGTGCCCGACCGCCCGGAGGACATCGGCTATCTGCACGACGTCGGGGCGGCGTTGGAACAGGCGGCGGCGCACGGCGGCACGGCCGTGCTGCTGCGGCCCGTTCCGGAGTCGACGGTGCGGGCGCTCGCCGAGCGCGGTGTGACGATGCCCCGCAAGTCGACCTCGTTCGGCCCCAAGCCCGCCACCGGACTGGTGCTGCGCACCCTGCGCTGACCGACGGCCCGCGGCCCGCGCGCCGTGGGCCGACTGCCCGCCGCGGCCCGCGCCGCCCGCGGGCCGCTCCCATGCCCCTCGCGGATCGCCCCGAGGCCCCCTTGCATGCGGACGGACAGGGTTGGTTAGGCTAGCCTTACCTGACCGCGCGAGTCGCGCGGTGTGCCACGTCCGTGTCAGGAGGACACTTCATGAGCAGCAGGTCACACCTGCTCAACGACGGGACAGCGGAGCACTACAGGCGCTCCCTCACACACGGCGTCGAACGGGTCGCCGCGAGACTCGCCGGCACCGAGCAGCCCTTCACCGGCGTCACCCCGGCCGAGCTCGCCCCCACCGTGTCCGCCGTGGACCTGGAGAAGCCCCTGGGCACGGCGAGCGAGGCACTGGACGAGCTGGAGCGCGTGTACCTCCGCGACGCCGTCTACTTCCACCACCCGCGCTACCTCGCGCACCTCAACTGCCCCGTGGTCATCCCGGCCGTGCTCGGAGAAGCCGTGCTCTCCGCCGTCAACTCCTCCCTGGACACCTGGGACCAGAGCGCGGGCGGCACCCTGATCGAGCGGCGACTCGTGACCTGGACCGCGCAGCGCGTGGGCTTCGGCGCGTCCGCCGACGGCATCTTCACCAGCGGCGGTTCGCAGTCCAATCTGCAGGCGCTGCTGCTGGCCCGCGAAGAGGCCTGCCGCCTGGTGCGCAAGAACTCCGAGACCGCGCTCAGCACCCCGCAGATCCTGCCGAAGCTGCGGATCCTCACCTCCGAGTGCAGCCACTTCAGCATCGAGAAGGCTGCGGTGCTGCTGGGACTGGGCACCGAGGCCGTCGTCCCGGTGCCCTGCGACGAGCAGCGGCGGATGCGCGTGGACGCGCTGAGCGAGGAGATGGCCCGCTGCGAGCGGGCCGGCGAGACGGTGATGGCCGTCGTCGCCACCGCCGGCACCACCGACTTCGGCAGCATCGATCCGCTGCCCGCCGTCGCCGACCTGTGCGAGCGGGCGGGCGCCTGGCTGCACGTGGACGCCGCCTACGGCTGCGGCCTGCTCACCTCGCGCCGCCGCCGAGGACTGCTGGCCGGTATCGAACGTGCCGACTCGGTGACCGTCGACTACCACAAGTCCTTCTTCCAGCCGGTGAGTTCCAGCGCCGTCCTGGTCCGCGACGGGAACACACTGCGCCACGTCACCTACCACGCCGACTACCTCAACCCGGCGCGCAGCGTGGAGCGGGAGATACCCAATCAGGTCGACAAGTCGCTCCAGACCACGCGGCGGTTCGACGCGCTCAAGCTCTGGATGACACTGCGGGTGATGGGCGCCGACGCGCTCGGCGAGCTGTTCGACGAGTGCGTGGACCGGGCCGCCGAGGCCTGGCGCCTGCTGGACGCCGACGAGCGGTTCGACGTCGTCGTCGAACCCCGGCTCTCCACCCTCGTCTTCCGCCACCTGCCGCGCGGCGCGGACGCCGCGCTCACCGACCGGGCGAATCTGCACGCGCGCGACGCGCTGTTCGCCTCCGGCGAGGCCATCGTCGCCGGCACCGTGGTCGACGGCCACCACCACCTCAAGTTCACCCTGCTCAACCCGGAGACCTCGACGGCGGACATCGCCGCGGTCCTGGACCTGATCGCCGCACACGCCGACCGGTACGCCGCCGAGCACGGCGCGGTCCACCCGCCCGCCCTCAGCACCGCCCCGGCATGCTGACCGATCCGACCCGGAGCCCCCACGTGACGCCCTCCAGCGCCAGTCCCGCCGACCCGCCCGTCCACGATTTCGTCGCCATCGGCGTGGGCCCCTTCAACCTGGGCCTCGCCTGTCTGACCGCACCGATAGCGGAGCTCGACGGGATCTTCCTGGACGACAAGCCGGAGTTCGACTGGCACCCGGGCATGATGCTGGACGCCAGCACCCTGCAGACCCCGTTCCTGTCCGACCTGGTCACCCTGGCCGATCCCACCTCGCCGTTCTCCTTCCTCAACTACCTCAAGGAGTCCGGTCGGCTGTACGCGTTCTACATACGCGAGAGCTTCTATCCGCTCCGTGCGGAGTTCAGCGACTACTGCCGCTGGGCGGCCGACCGCCTGGGCGGCACGGTGCGGTTCGGTCACCGCGTCACATCGGTCGAGTACGACGAGGCCGACGGTCTCTACACCGTCCACGCCGAGCACCTGCCCGACGGAGAGCACCGCGCCTTCCGCACCCGGAAGCTCGTCCTGGGCACCGGCACCCCGCCGCACCTCCCGGGGCCCTGCCAGGACCTGGGCGGCGACCTGCTCCACAACTCCCGCTACCTGGAGCACAAGGAGGCGCTGCAGCGGAAGAAGAGCATCACTCTGATCGGCAGCGGCCAGAGCGCGGCGGAGATCTACTACGACCTCCTCCAGGACATCGACACCCACGGCTACTCGCTCACCTGGCTCACCCGCTCCCCCCGGTTCTTCCCCCTCGAATACACCAAGCTGACGCTGGAGATGACCTCCCCGGAGTACGTGGACTACTTCCACTCCCTCCCGGCCGACACCCGGGACAGCCTGGTCGCCTCCCAGAAGAACCTCTACAAGGGCATCAACTCCGAGCTGATCGACGCCATCTTCGACCTGCTCTACCAGAAGAACCGCCGCGCCCCCTGCCCCACCCGGCTGATGACCAACACCGCGCTCACCGACGCCGCCTTCGACGAGTCGGACGGCACCTACACCCTCGGGCTGCGCCAGGAAGAGCAGAAACGTGACTTCAGCCTCACCACCGAGGGACTGATCCTGGCCACCGGCTACCGCTACCAGCGGCCGGACTTCCTCGGCCCGATCACCGACCGCATCGAATGGGACGCCCAGGGCCGCTTCGCCGTACGCCGCGACTACAGCATCGACACCTCCGGGCAGGAGATCTACGTACAGAACGCGGAGCTGCACACCCACGGCTTCGTGGCACCCGACCTGGGCATGGCCGCCTACCGCAACTCCTGCATCATCCGCGAACTGCTCGGCCGGGAGGCCTACCCCGTCGAGAAGTCCATCGCCTTCCAGGAGTTCACTGCTCCGGCGGACGCACCTGCCGCGCCCGCCACGGCCCCGGAGGCAGCGCTGTGACCACCGCCGACGCCACCGTCTTCACCCGCACCGACGAAGCCCTGGGCGCCCTCTCGCTGCGCCCCGTCGACCCGCTCGCCGACACCGGGCTGCTGCACCGCTGGGTGACGCACCCCAAGTCCGCGTTCTACCTGCTGCAGGACGCCACACTGCCCGACGTGGAACGCGAGTTCATGAGCATCGCGGCCTCCCCGCACCACGACGCCTTCCTCGGCCTCCACCGGGGAGAGCCCGCCTTCCTCATGGAGCGCTACGACCCCCGGTACGTGGAACTGGCCGGGCTCTACCCGCACCGGCCGGGCGACGTCGGCATGCACTTCCTGTGCGCGCCCACCGAGCAGCCCGTCCACGGCTTCACCCGCACGGTGCTCACCACCGTCATGGCGATGCTCTTCTCCGACGCCGGCACCCGGCGCGTCGTCGTCGAACCGGACGTCCGCAACACCGCCGTACACGCCCTCAACGAGGCCGTGGGCTTCCGCGTCGACTCCACCCTCACCAAGCCGGAGAAGGAAGCCCTGCTCAGCTTCTGCACCCGCGAGCAGTTCCGGACCGCCACAGGAGAAACCCCCGCATGACGCTCCCTCTCACCCCACGGCCCACGCAGCCGCACGAAGCCATCACCCACCTCACCCCCGAACGCTGGGAGCGGGCGACCCGGCTCCTGATCCGCAAAGCCCTCGCGGAGTTCAGCCACGAACGACTGCTGGACCCGACTCCGCTGGACGGCCAGGAGCACCGGTACGCGGTCCGCTCCGACGACGGCGCCACCGAGTACCGCTTCACGGCCCGCCGCTCGGCCCTCGACCACTGGCAGGTCGACGCCGACAGCGTCACCCGACACCGCGCGGGGAGCGAACTCCCGCTGGACGCCCTGGCGTTCGTCACGGAACTGCGCACCACCCTGGGCCTGGGCGAGGAGATCCTCCCCGTCTACCTGGAGGAGGTCAGCAGCACCCTGGCCAGTACCGCCTTCAAGCTGGCGGCCACACCCAGGACCGCGGCGGAGCTGGCCGGGGCCGACTTCCAGGCCATCGAGTCCGGGATGACCGAGGGCCACCCCTGCTTCGTCGCCAACAACGGCCGGCTCGGCTTCGACAGCTCCGAGTACCGTGCCTACGCGCCCGAGGCCGGAGCGCCCGTACGGCTGGTCTGGATCGCCGCGCACCGCACCCGCACCACCTTCACCACCGGCACCGACCTCAGCTACGACAAGCTGCTGCTCTCCGAACTCCCCGCCGCCACCCTGCGCCGCTTCTCCACCACCATGACCGAACAGGGCCTGGACCTGGACGACTACTACCTCGTCCCCGTCCACCCCTGGCAGTGGTGGAACAAGCTCTCGGTGACCTTCGCCGCCGAGATCGCCCAGCGCTCCCTGGTCTGCCTGGGCCACGGCGACGACGCGTACCTGGCCCAGCAGTCGATCCGCACCTTCTTCAACGCCGACCACCCCGAGAAGCACTATGTGAAGACCGCGCTCTCGGTCCTCAACATGGGCTTCGTCCGCGGCCTGTCCGCCACCTACATGGAGGCCACGCCCGCCATCAACGACTGGCTGGCCGAACTGGTGGCAGGCGACGTCATCCTGCGCGGCACCGGCCTGGGGCTGCTGCGCGAACGCGCCGCCGTCGGCTACCACCCCGCCCCCTACGAGGCCGCGGCCCCCAAGGGCTCCCCCTATCTCAAGATGCTGGCGGCCCTCTGGCGGGAGAGCCCGGCACCGTTCCTCGACGAGGGCGAGAAGCCGGCCACCATGGCGTCGCTCCTGCACGTCGACCGCGACGGCGACTCCTTCGCCGCGGCCCTCGTACGGCAGTCGGGCCTGGAGCCCGCCGAGTGGCTCCGCGCCTACCTCCACGCCTACCTGACCCCGCTCCTGCACTGCTTCTACGCCTACGACCTGGTGTTCATGCCACACGGCGAGAACGTGATCCTGGTCCTGGACGCGCACGGCGTGCCCCGCCGCGTGCTCTTCAAGGACCTGGCCGAGGAGATCGCGGTCATGAGCCGGGACGCCGAACTGCCGCCCGAGGTGGAACGCATCCGCGCGGACGTCCCGGAGGACATGAAGATCCTCTCCCTGTTCACCGACGTCTTCGACTGCTTCTTCCGCTTCCTGGCCCCCACCCTCGACACGGCGGGAGTCCTGGACGAGGACACGTTCTGGTCGACGGTGGCCGAGGTGGCGAAGGACTACCAGAAGTCGACCCCCGAGCTGGCCGACCGGCACGCCCGGTACGACCTGTTCGCCGACGAGTTCGCCCTCTCCTGCCTCAACCGCCTCCAGCTCCGCAACAACCAGCAGATGGTCGACCTCCAGGACCCGGCCGGCGCCCTACAGCTGACGGGCACCCTCCGCAACCCCCTGGCCCGGTACCGGTAGCAGCACACCCCTCGGGCACAGCAGAAGGGCGGACCCTTCGAGAGGGTCCGCCCTTCTGTCCATCCGACCGCATGTCTGCGCCGACGCGCCCGCCCGCGGCCCGCCGCGGCCGGGCGACCGGGCACCCGGTGCTCAGTCCTCGGCGGGGGGCTCCTCGTCGGCGTCCTCGTCGAGGGCGTCGATGAACTCGACACCGTCCAGCTCGGCCAGCCGGTCGGACGCGTCGGTCACCCCGCCCTGGTCGGCCTCCAGCGCCTTGGCGAACCAGTCGCGTGCCTCGTCACGCCGCCCCACCTCCAGCAGCGCGTCCGCGTAGGCGTACCGGAGCCGGGCCGTCCACGGCTGCGTCGAGTGGGAGGCCAGCTCCGGGCTCTGCAGCGTGACCACCGCGGCGTCCGGCTGCCCCATGTCCCGGCGCGCTCCGGCCGCGACCAGCCGCATCTCGACCTGCTCGGCCTTGTCGAGCTTCTGCACCTCCGGCTCGCCGGCCATCGCCAGCGCCTTCTCCGGACGGCCCAGCCCACGCTCGCAGTCGGCCATCACCGGCCACAGGTGCTGGAGCCCGGTCATCCGCCGGGCAGCGCGGAACTCGGCGAGTGCCTCCGCGTACTTCTGCACCCCGTACGCCGCGAACCCGGCGGCCTCCCGCACCGAAGGCACCCGCGACGCGAGCCGCAGCGCCACCTTTGCGTACGCGTACGCCTGCTCGGGGTCCTCGTCCAGCAGCCGCGACACCATCACCAGGTTCCGGGCGACGTCCCCGGCCAGTGTCTTCGGCAGGCTCATCAGCTCCTGCCTGACGTCCTTGTCCAGCTCGTCCCCGGTGACGTCCTCGTCGATCGGCAGGCGCCGCAGCGGCTCCCGATCCGGCCGCTCCTGGCGCCGGTCCCGGTCCCCGCGCCCGGCGTACGGCCGCTCCCGGTCCCCGCCCCGGCGGAAGCCGCCGCCGCGGTTGTCGTCGCGGCGGAAGCCACCGCCACCACGCCGGTCGTCGCGCCGGTCGTCGCGGCCGTTCCTGCGGTCGTCCGGACGACCGTCCCTGCGGTCGTCACGCCCGCGGGCGCCGCCCTGACCATACGGCCGCCGGCCGCCGCGCTCGTCGTCCCGGCGCGGACCACGGCCGCCCTGCGGGCGCCTGGCATCCCGGGGCTCGCTCCGGTCCCGGCCGTCGCGAGCGTCACGGCTCTCACCGCTGTCACGGCGGAAGGGTGCCCGCCCGCGGTCGTCCCGCTGCGGCCGGTCCCCCCGGTATCCGCCACGCCGCTCCTCGCCGCGGCCGTCACGTCCCCGGTCATCGCGTCCCCGGTCATCGCGGCGCGGGCGCTCGTCTCGTCCCCGGTCATCGCGGCGCGGGCGCTCGTCGCGCCCACGGTTGTCGCGGCGCGGGCGCTCGTCTCGTCCCCGGTCATCGCGGCGCGGGCGCTCGTCGCGCCCACGGTTGTCGCGACGGTCATCCGGCCGACCGTCCCGGCGGTCGTCCCGGCGGAAGCCGGAGCCGCCCTGGCCGCCCGGTCGACGACGGTCGTCCCGGTCACGGCTGCCGAAGGCTCGCTCGTCACCACGTCCGCGGTCGTCCCTGCGGCGCTCGTCGTCGCGCCGGTCGTCACGCCGGTCGTTGCGCCGGTAGCCCTGCGACGCACCGCGCTCGCCCCGCCGGAATCCCCCACCTGCACGGTCACCGCCCTCGCGACCGGGGCCGCGGGTGCGCTCGCGGCCGTCGCCACCGGGCGGGCCGGACTGCCGCGGCCGCCGGTCGGCTCGGTCGCGGTCGTCTGAGGAGCTGGGGGACATCGATGACTCCTGTCTGCGGTACCTGCGTTTCGATTCTCGCGCAGGTGGTGGAACAACGCTCTTCGGAAAGCTGAGGACAGCAAAAAGCCCTTGGCCTCCAGCGCATGCACGCTGGAGGCCAAGGGCCATAAAGATTGTTCGGCGGCGTCCTACTCTCCCACACGCTCCCGCATGCAGTACCATCGGCGCTGAAAGGCTTAGCTTCCGGGTTCGGAATGTGACCGGGCG
>NZ_JBIAGB010000010.1:0-240833 GCF_042869575.1 Streptomyces sp. NPDC006925 | reverse complement strand
GAGTCCTCCGGCGGTCGCCGGATACGGGAGGGGGAGGGAGAGGTGTTGGTGCCTGGGGGTTTCTCAGGGGGCGGAGCCCCCTTGGCGGGGGGCCGTTGGGGGGCAGCGCCCCCCGACACGACCTCTCGGCGACAGCCGAAAAACAACGGGGGCGTGCCCCCACGAAGCCAGGCCACCCGCGGAGGGGAACCGACCCCGCGAAGACGCCCCCGCGAAGGGAGTCGGGGGCGGGTCAGTCGCAGAACGCGGACCGTACGGCCGTGTACTGACCGGTCCACCACACGACCAGCGCGGCCGCCGCAGGGAACTGCGGGTCGGTCCGCACATCGCACAGCTGGTAGCGCCAGCGCAGCATCCAGAAGTCGTTCAGCCGCTCCCACCACACCCGGTGCACGGCGGCGGCCAGCTCCGCGCGGGAGGCCCCCGCGGCCCCCCGGTAGGCGCGGGCGAAGGCGCGCACCTTCCGAAGATCGAGGGTGCCGCCGGGGCGCAGGAAGAAGATCGCCGCCCCGCGGACCGCCTCCTCGGCCCGCGGATGCACCCCGAGCCGGTCCCAGTCCAGGATCGCCACCGGGCGGGGACTGCGGCCCGGGGGCGCGTAGAGCAGGTTGAGCGGATGGAAGTCCCCGTGCACCCAGCCGGTGAACCGGTCCGGGACGGCGCCGGGCCGGGCGTCCGCGTGGCGGCGCAGCAGCTCGCGGCGCTCGGTGAGCCGGTGCTCGGCCAGCTCGTCGAAACTGTCCCGGTTGCGGCGGCTGCGGACGCGCTCCAGCAGCTCGCCGATCATGTCGTACGTGGCGGCCGGATCGGCGCTCTCGTGATCGGCGTTCGGTGGCTCGGGCAGTGCCCGGGTGAGCCGGACGTGGACCCGCCCCAGCAGGGCGCCCAGCTGCCGGGACTGCCCCGCGGTCAGCTCACTGCCGTGCCGGTGAGTGCCCTCGATCCACGGATGCAGCGCGAAGCAGCGGCCCTCGGCCACAGTGACGGTCCCGCCGCGGGACCCCGGCACCACCGGCACGACCGGCAGCCCCAGCTCGCCCAGCCGGTCCGTGGCGCGGTGCTGGCGCTCGATCCGCTCGAGCGAGCCCGGTCCGTCGAGATGATGTTTGAGGAAATAGCCACCGCGGGCGGTCGTCAGGCGGTAGCCCCTGTTGAGCAGTCCGTGCGAGACCGGTGTGCACGAGAGGGGCTCCCCGACACCGTCGTACTGCCGCAGCAGAGAGTGGAGCGTGCCCTCCGTGAGGGCGGGGGAAGACGGCTGCACGGCCGCATCGTAGAGGCACCAGGGGGCCGCGCGCCGCCTCGTCAACCCACGGTGGACGAGGCGTCAAACCAGAGTTGACCAACGGGCCCGCTCACCCGACCAGCGCGGGGCGCCGGCCTCCGCGCGCGGATCCGACGAGCACGACCACGGGGTGCCGGCACATCCCGGCACGCGCGGTTCCGCGGCCCTACTGCTCGGTTCCGCTGTCGGTACCGGTGTCGCCGTCGCCGGCGCTGCCGCCGTCGTTGGCCCCACCGCCGTCGGCGTCCCCGGTGGGCGGCGACTGGCTCTTGGTCGGCTTGCCGCCGCTGCCACCATTTCCGGAACCGCCGCCGTTGCTGCCGCTGCCCGTCTGGCTCGGGTCGCCCGTCTCGGAGGGCTGCGTCTCACTCGGCTGCGTGTTGCTCGGGTACGACTCGGAGGGCCGGTCGGTCGGGGTCCAGTCGCCGTTGCCCTCGTTGGTGCCCGGCTGGTCCTCCTCGGTCTCCGTCGGAGTGGACGAGGGCTTCTTGGAGGGCTTGTCGGACTCCGACTGGGACGTACTCGGGTTCGGCTTGTCCTGCTTGTTGTCCTTGCCGTCGTTCCCGTTGAGGGCGAAGAAGATCCCGCCCGCTATGGCGATCACCGCGAGGAAGGCGACCAGCGCGTACCGGACGCCCTTGCCGCCGCCACCGCCCCGGCCACCGCGCCGGGGCCCGCCGTCGAAGCCGCCGTCGTCGTCCCGGGCGCCCGCCAGCAGCGGAGCGCCCATCTGGGAGGTGTCGGAGTGCGAGGGGTGCGGCCGGGCGCCCGCTCCCGCGGCACCCATCACCTGAGTGGCTGCTCCCTGGTGCGCCGTCGGACCGGTGTTCCACAGACCGCCGGTGTGGCCGCCCTGCTCGTTCAGCATCTGGAGCGCGTACTGCGTCAGCCCGCGCATCTCCTCAGCGGACTGGAACCGGTCGTCCGGCTCCTTGGCCAGCGCCCGCATCACCAGGCCGTCCAGCTCCGGCGGGGTGCTGTCCGAGACCTGCGAGGGCAGCACCGGGTCGTCCTGGACGTGCTGGTAGACGACCGACAGCGGCGTCTCACCGGTGAACGGGGGCCGCCGGGTCAGCAGCTCGTACAGCAGGCAGCCGGTGGCGTAGAGGTCGGAACGGGTGTCGACGGTCTTGCCGAGCGCCTGCTCGGGGGAGAGGTACTGCGGGGTGCCCATCACCATGCCGGTCTGGGTCATGGTGTTGGAGGCGCCGTGCAGGGCGCGGGCGATACCGAAGTCCATCACCTTGACCGCGCCGCCCCGCGTGATGATCACGTTCGCGGGCTTGATGTCGCGGTGCACGATCCCGTGCTGGTGGCTGTAGGCCAGCGCCTCCAGCACCCCCGAGACGATGATCAGCGCCTGGTCCGGCGGCGGCGCGTCGGCGTTCAGCAGCAGATCGCGGATGGTGCTGCCCTCGACCAGCTCCATCACGATGTACGGGGTGATGTTGCCGCCGATCAACTCCTCGCCGGAGTCGTAGACGGCGACCACCGAGTGGTGGTTGAGGCCCGCGACCGACTGGGCCTCGCGCGTGAAGCGGGCCTTGGAGACGGGGTCCTCGGCGAGGTCGGAGCGCAGCAGCTTGACCGCGACCGTGCGGCCGAGCCGCACGTCCTCGGCGCCGAACACCTCGGCCATGCCGCCGCGGCCGAGGCGGTGCGTCAGGCGGTACCTGCCGTCACCCACCAGACCGTTGTTGCCCCACAACTCCGGCGAATCGGGCAGGGAGCCGCCGCCCGTCGCGTCGGGGTCCGAAGGGCCCCCAGCGGCTTGCGTCTGTGCCATGAGTCCTCGCCGTAGATTGGAATCCGCGGACTTTCACGCGGTGGACACTCCCCCCGAGGAGGCTACAGGCACGCGGGGGGTGCAATGGGTGGGACGGAGTACCGAAGCCAACGAGCGGTCATCCAACAAGCTCGGAAGCGCCCCCGCAAGTCGGTCTCGGAATCACCCCGGACCGCCCCGCACACACCCTGTCCGCGCCTGCTGAGAGGCACCCTCTAGGCTCATGGAACCGTTCGGGGCGGCGCTCGCGAAGGGCTTATGCGCATTCGGTCACGGAACGGGCAACCAACTTGACGTGACCGAACCCCCGGGCAAACTTGGGCCAGTATCAGGGTCAAGGATCACTCAACGTACCTGCACGGGGGCAGCGCCGCCGAGGGGGAAGCAGTCAGATGAGCGACGACGGCGCACAGGCGGCCGGCAACTACTTGGGCCGCATGGTCGGCGGGGGGCGCTTCCAGCTCCGTTCACTGCTCGGCGCCGGTGGGATGGCCTCCGTATATCTCGCCTACGACTCCGTGCTCGACCGGCAGGTGGCCGTCAAGACCCTGCACACCGAACTCGGCCGGGAGCAGTCCTTCCGCGAGCGCTTCCGCCGCGAGGCGCAGTCGGTCGCCAAACTGACCCACACCAACATCGTCTCGGTCTTCGACTCCGGCGAGGACGAGATCGACGGCGCGCTGGTGCCGTACATCGTCATGGAGTACGTCGAGGGCAAGCCGCTGCGCACGGTCCTGGACGAGGACGTCGCGCAGTACGGCGCGATGCCCGCCGAGAAGGCGCTGAAGATCACCGGCGATGTGCTGGCAGCCCTCGAGGTCAGCCACGAGATGGGCCTCGTGCACCGGGACATCAAGCCCGGCAACGTGATGCTCACCAAGCGTGGTGTGGTCAAGGTCATGGACTTCGGCATCGCCCGGGCCATGCAGTCCGGTGTGACCTCCATGACACAGACCGGCATGGTCGTCGGCACCCCCCAGTACCTCTCCCCCGAGCAGGCCCTCGGCCGCGGGGTGGACGCCCGCTCCGACCTGTACTCGGTCGGCATCATGCTCTTCGAGTTGCTCACCGGGCGGCTGCCGTTCGACGCGGACTCGCCGCTGGCCATCGCCTACGCGCACGTCCAGGAGGAGCCGCCCACGCCCTCCTCCATCAACCAGTCCATCCCCCCGGCCGTGGACGCGCTGGTCGCCCGGACCCTGAAGAAGAACCCCAACGAGCGCTTCCCCTCCGCCGAGGCCATGCACGACGAGGCCAACCGGATCGGCGGCTCCGGGGTCGCCTCCGGCGCCTCGCCGATCATCATCAGCGGCGGACCGCCCGCCAACAGCGGTGCGGGGGTCGGACAGGCCGTCTTCCCGCCGGTCGACGCGGCCTCCCAGCCCCAGCAGGGCGGCGTGCAGACGCCCTACCAGCCGCAGGGGCAGCCGCAGGGGCAGCCGGGGCCGTACAACAGCGGGGGCTTCGGGCCCTCCACCCCCCCGCCCCCCACCCAGACCTCCCCCGCGCCCGGCTACGGATACCCGCAGTCGTCCTACGGCAGCGGCGGCCCGGCCACCCCGCCGCCCTACACGATGAACGCAACCGGCTCCGGCCCGGGCAACGGCGGCTCGGGCAAGAAGCCGTCGGCCGGCGCCATGGCCGGGTACGGTCTGGCCGCCGTCGCCGTCATCGTCGCCCTGGTCTTCGTGATCATCGGGCTCACCGACAGCGGCGGGGACGACCCCGACCCCAAGCCCACCGCCAAGCCGAGGCCCACCCAGAGCGCCGACCCCGCAGGCAGCTCCGGGGACAGCGGCGACGACGGCGGCTCGGACTCGGGCGGCTACAAGGGTCCGGACACCAGCCGCACCATCGACTCCACCCGGTGCACCGACGCCACGAAGTCCTACAGCGACAAGAGCAAGGTCATGGTCCCCGAGCTGACCTACAAGGACCTCACCTCGGTCAAGGCGTGCCTGCGCGCCGCCGGGTGGAAGCTCGGCGAGGTGACCACCGAGGACGAGAACGTGTGGGGCAAGAACACCGTCCTGGAGCAGACCCCGGACTACCTCGACGACTTCGACCCGGACAAGGACAAGATCGACCTGACCGTCTCCACGGGCCAGCCCGCGGACTGAGGTCCGGACGAAGGGCCGGGGTCCGTACGGCGACCAGGGTCCGCGGTCCGCACGGACGCAGCGCCTTCACGTGCCCCCGGGTGTCCGCACCCGGGGGCATGCTCGTCAGTCCTCCGCCATCCGCCGCACCTCCACCACGCGGAACCGGCCCGAGACGAAATCCCCGTCGCACAGCGTGCAGTTGGCCGCCGGGTTGCCACCCGAGCCATGGAAGTCGCTGAAGGCGGCCGTCTGGTTGACGTAGACGCCACCCGTCAGATTGAGGGAGAGCTGCGCGGGCTCGTCGAAGCACACCTCCTCCAGTTGCCGCGCCACCTCGGAGGAGGTGGTGTATCCGGCGACCGTCATGGCGCCCTTCGCCTGGAGCGTGTGCCGCAGCAGTTCCAGCGCGTCCTCCGTGGAGCCGACGGCCACCGCGAAGGAGACCGGGCCGAAGCACTCGTCCTGATACGCGCCCTCGGACTCCGGCTCGGTGGCGTCCAGCTTGACGATCGCGGGGGTGCGCACCGTGGCGTCGGGGAACTCCGGATTCTGCACGGAACGGGAGGCCAGGGCCACCTCGCCCAGCGAAGGCGCCGCCTCCAGCCGCGCCCGCACCTGCTCGTTGACCAGGGCGCCCAGCAGCGCGTTGGCCCGCGCGTCGTCGCCGAGCAGCTTGTCCACCGCGGCGGCCAGGTCGGCCACCACCTCGTCATAGCTCCTGGGCCCGGACTCGGTGGTGATGCCGGCCGCCGGGATCAGCAGGTTCTGCGGCGTGGTGCACATCTGGCCGCTGTAGAGCGACAGCGAGAAGGCGAGGTTGGCGAGCATGCCCTGGTAGTCGTCGGTGGAGTCGATGACGACCGTGTTGACGCCGGCCTTCTCCGTGTGGACCCGCGCCTGGCGGGCATGGGACTCCAGCCACTCGCCGAAGGCCGAGCCCCCGGTGTAGTCGATCACCCGGATCTCGGGCCGGACTGCCAGGTCCTTGGCGATGCCGTCGCCCTCCGCCTCGGCCGCCAGCGCCACCAGATCGGCGTCGAAGCCCGCCTCCGCGAGGACCTCGCGGGCGATCCGCACCGTCAGCGCGAGCGGGAGCACGGCCCGCGGGTGCGGCTTGACCAGCACGGCGTTCCCGGTGACGAGCGAGGCGAAGAACCCGGGGAAGCCGTTCCAGGTGGGGAAGGTGTTGCAACCGATGAGCAGCGCGACACCGCGCCCGGCGGGGGTGAACTCCTTGGTGACCCGCAGCGGGTCGCGCTTGCCCTGCGGCTTCTCCCAGCTGACCCGCGCGGGGGTGCGCACCTGCTCCGCGTAGCCGTAGGCCACCGCCTCCATACCGCGGTCCTGCGCGTGCGGCCCGCCCGCCTGGAAGGCCATCATGAACGCCTGGCCGCTGGTGTGCATCACGGCCTGCGCGAACTCCGGGGTGCGGGCGCTGATCCGCGCCAGGATCTCCAGGCACACCGCGGCGCGCACCTCGGCCCCGGCCTTCCGCCAGGCGGGCAGCGCGCCGCGCATGACCGGCAGCAGGGCGTCGACGGCTCCCTCGTCCATACGCGGGTAGGAGATACCCAGCTCGGGCCCGTACGGCGACACCTCGGTCGCCACCCATTCGCCGGAGACCGGCTGGCCGGGCAGCTCGAAGCGGCTGCCGCACAGCGCGTCGAAGGCCGCCTTGCCCTGCTCGGCCGAACCCTCGCCGTACGCCTTCGGGTGCTCGGGGTGCGGGGTCCAGAACTCCCGGCCCGCGATGGCTTCCAGCGCGCGGTCCAGGGTGGGGCGGTGGGTGTCGACGAGCTGGGCAGTGGTCGTTCCGATACCGGTGGTCACGCAGGACCAACTCCTCGCTGAGCTGGGACGGAATGCGGGGTGGGCACGGCGTTGCCGGAGCCGCTCACCTGGTAGATACTGCTACCGAACGATCGGTCGGTGCAAGGGGGCCCGGGAAGCTGTGGAAAACTCCGCTCGGCACCATGCGCGGGGCCCGGCGCCGCGGGCCGCGCGTCCCGCCTCCCGGCGCCCGGCGGGACCGGGGGACGGCCCGGCTAGCATCGGCCGCATGCCCACGGTCAAGCGCGACACCTACACGCCCGACTCGCTGCTCTCCGTCGCCGTGCGGGTGTTCAACGAGCGGGGCTACGACGGCACCTCGATGGAGCACCTGTCCCAGGCGGCCGGGATCTCCAAGTCGTCGATCTACCACCACGTACGCGGCAAGGAAGAGCTGCTGCGCAGAGGGATAAGCCGGGCGCTCGACGAGCTGTTCGCGGTTCTGGAGGAGCCCCGGGCGCGCGAGGGGCGGGCGGTGGAGCGGCTGGAGCACGTCACCCGCCGCACGGTCGAGGTGCTGCTGGCCGAGCTGCCGTACGTGACGCTGCTGCTGCGGGTGCGCGGGAACACCGAGACGGAGATCTGGGCGATGTCCCGGCGCCGGGAGTTCGACCAGCGGGTGGCCGAGCTGGTCAAGCAGGCGGCGGCGGACGGGGATCTGCGATCCGACGTCGACGCCCGGCTCGCGACCCGGCTGCTGTTCGGCATGATCAACTCGATTGCCGAGTGGTACCGCCCCGAACGCGGGGCGCACCCGGGCGGAGCGGACGGCACGGCGCCCGAGGCGGGCGGCGCCGGCACCAGCAGCGCCGAGGTGGCCGAGGCCGTCGTCCGCACCGCCTTCGCGGGCCTGCGCACCGGCTGAGAGCCCGCGGGTCTACGGGCCCGGCTCCAGGTCGGTCTCCTCGAACACCAGCAGCGTGCGGGTGCTCAGCACCTCCGGCATGGACTGGATGCGGGTCAGCACCAGGTCCCGCAGGGCCCGGTTGTCCGGGGTGTGCACCAGCAGCAGCACGTCGAAGTCCCCGCTGACCAGCGCGATGTGGGCCGCGCCCGGCAGCTCCCGGAGCTTCTCGCGGACGCTGCGCCAGGAGTCCTGGACGATCTTGAGGGTGATGTAGGCCGAGGCTCCGTGGCCCGCGCGCTCCTGGTCGACGCGGGCGCTGAAGCCGCGGATCACGCCGTCGTCGATCAGCCGGTTGATGCGCGCGTACGCGTTGGCGCGCGAGACGTGCACCCGCTCGGCGACCGACCGCACGGACGCCCGGCCGTCCGCGCGCAGCAGCCGCAGGATGTCCCGGTCGACGGAGTCCAGCGGCCGGGCGGGAAGCCGGTGCCCGGCCGGTGGGTCCGTTTCCCCGGAGCCGTTGGCCATCTGTTCACCCCGCACGGTCCTTCGCCTCCCCCGCATGGACACTCTGCGGACATCGAACGGTTTTGCGGGCCAGTTGTCCACAGGCGAAGGCCACCCGTAGCCAAAATGTGCCGTCGACCGAACAATCGGTAGGGGTGGCCCACTCGGTCACCGGCCCGGCCTGCCGGTGGTACGGCCATCGGCAGGCCGGCGCGCCAGAAGGCCGGCGCGCACCGGGCGTATCCGCAGCCCGTACGCGCCGCAGCCCGCCCCACGAGGAGGTGCTCGTCATGACGGTCCTAGAGCAGCCAGGTACCTACGCCCCCGCCCCTCCCCCCTCGTGGCGCCCCCGCACCGAGGCCGCGCCGCTCCTCCCCGAGGCCGAGCCGTACCGCGTCCTGGGCACCCGGACGGCGGAACGCGAGGGCGGGGAGAGCACCGGTCCGGACGCGGACCTGCTGCGCCGGCTGTACGCCGCCGTCGTGCGGGGGCGGCGGTTCAACGAGCAGGCGACCGCGCTGACCCGGCAGGGCCGGCTGGCGGTCTATCCCTCCTCGCGGGGGCAGGAGGCGTGCCAGGTCGCCGCGGCGCTGGCGCTGCGTGCGGAGGACTGGCTCTTCCCCAGCTACCGCGACACCCTCGCCGCGGTGGCGCGCGGCCTGGACCCGGTGGAGGTGCTGTCGCTGCTGCGCGGTGACTGGCACCACGGCTACGACTCGCCCGGCACCCGGGTCGCTCCGCTGTGCACCCCACTGGCCACCCAGCTGCCGCACGCGGTCGGGCTGGCGCACGCCGCCCGGCTGAAGGGCGACGAGGTGGCGGCGCTCGCGCTGGTCGGCGACGGCGGCACCAGCGAGGGCGACTTCCACGAGGCGCTCAATTTCGCCGCCGTATGGCAGGCGCCGGCCGTCTTCCTGGTGCAGAACAACGGCTTCGCGATCTCCGTGCCGCTGGCCAAGCAGACCGCGGCGCCCTCACTGGCCCACAAGGCGGTCGGCTACGGGGTCCCGGGGCGGCTGGTGGACGGCAACGACGCGGTCGCGGTGCACGAGGTGCTGACCGAGGCGCTGGACCGGGCCCGGTCGGGCGGCGGCCCCACCCTCGTCGAGGCGGTCACCTACCGGCTGGAGGCGCACACCAACGCCGACGACGCGACCCGCTACCGCGCCGACGGCGAGGTCGAGGCGTGGCGGGCGCACGACCCGGTGACGCTCCTGGAACGCGAGCTGCGCGACCGCGGGCTGCTGGACGAGGGGACCGTGCGGGAGGCCGAGGAGGCGGCCGAGCGGCAGGCGGCGGAGCTGCGCGAACGGATGCACCAGGACCCGCAGCCGGACCCGATGGAGCTGTTCGCGCACGTCTACGCGGAACCGACACCGCAACTGCGCGAGCAGGCGGCGCAGTTGCGCGCCGAACTGGCCGCGGAGCAGGAGGCGGCAGCCGGGATCCCGGCTGCGGGGGAGGAGACCCGATGAGCACCGCGGTACGGCAGCCCACCGCCGCACGCACCGACCGCAGGCCCGCCACCATGGGGCAGGCTCTGCGCCGGGCCCTGCGCGACGCGCTGGCCGACGACCCGGCGGTGCACGTCCTCGGCGAGGACGTCGGCACGCTCGGCGGCGTCTTCCGGGTGACGGACGGGCTGACCGCGGAGTTCGGCGCCGACCGGTGCGCCGACACCCCGCTGGCGGAGGCGGGCATCCTCGGCACGGCGGTCGGGATGGCGATGTACGGGCTGCGGCCGGTGGTGGAGATGCAGTTCGACGCATTCGCCTACCCCGGGTTCGAGCAGCTCGCCTCGCACGTCTCCCGGATGCGCAACCGCACCCGCGGCAGGCTGCCCATGCCGCTGACGGTGCGCATCCCCTACGGGGGCGGTATCGGCGGGGTGGAGCACCACAGCGACTCCTCCGAGGCGTACTACCTGGCCACACCGGGGCTGCACGTCGTCACCCCGGCCACGGTCGCCGACTCCTACGGGCTGCTGCGGGCCGCCATCGCCTCCGACGACCCGGTGGTCTTTCTCGAACCGAAGCGGCTGTACTGGTCGAAGGCCGACTGGGACCCGGAAAAGCCGGACGCGGTGCCCGGCATCGGCAAGGCCGTCGTACGCCGCCGGGGCAGCACCGCGACGCTGATCACCTACGGCCCGTCCGTACCGGTCTGCCTGGAGGCCGCCGAGGCGGCACGCGAGGACGGCGCGGAGGGCTGGGACCTGGAGGTGGTCGACCTGCGCACGCTGTCCCCGTTCGACGAGGAGACCGTCGCCGCTTCGGTGCGGCGCACCGGACGGGCCGTCGTCGTGCACGAGTCCCCCGGCTTCGCCGGCCCGGGCGGTGAGATCGCGGCCCGGATCACCGAGCGCTGCTTCCACCACCTGGAGGCGCCGGTGCTGCGCGTCGCCGGGTTCGACATCCCCTATCCGCCGCCGATGCTGGAGCGGCACCACCTGCCGGATGTCGACCGGGTGCTGGACGCCGTCGCACGGCTCCAGTGGGAGAGCGGCTTCACCAGCGGCCGGGGCGGCGCCGAGAGCCGGGACGGGGGTGCGCTCTGATGGGTGAGGTGCGCGAGTTCGCGCTGCCGGACCTGGGCGAGGGGCTGACGGAGGCGACGATCGTCCGCTGGCTGGTCCCGGTGGGCGACACCGTGCGGGTGGACGAGCCGGTCGTCGAGGTCGAGACGGCCAAGGCACTCGTGGAGGTCCCCTGCCCCTTCGCGGGCGTCGTCACCTCGCACGCGGCCGACGAGGGAGCCGAGGTGGCGGTGGGGGCGCCGCTGGTCACCGTCGCGATGAGCCCGGACGGCGGTGCGTACGGCCCGGGTGGCGGGGCCGGCAGCGGCGGCGAGACGGAACAGACCGGCGCGGCGGAACACGTCGGCGGCTCGGGCAATGTGCTGGTCGGCTACGGGACGGCGCAGGCGCCGGCGCGGCGGCCCCGGGCAGCGCTGCGGCTGTCCGGACTGTCCGGCCCGGCCGGTACGGGAGCCCCCGGCGCGGGTCCCGGCCGAGTCGCGGCGGCGCCCGGAGCGGGGGCAGGGGAGGAGTCCCGGTCCGGAGCCGACCGGGACGCCCCCGTCCGCGATGCGGACCGTAGGGCGCCGGAACGCCCCGCCGGGGGCGGACCGGCCGCCGCCGGACCGGTCCCGGTGATCTCCCCTCTCGTCCGCCGTCTGGCCCGTGAACACGGCCTGGATCTGCGCGCGATGACGGGCAGCGGTCCGGACGGTCTCATCCTGCGCGCGGACGTGGAACGCGCGGTGCGCGCCGCACAGGAGGTGCCTCCGCGGGAGGCGCCCGCACCGGACGGCACCGGGCGGCCCGGCGGGGTCCGGGCCGCGGCGGCGCGGCAGGAGCGTCGCATTCCACTGCGCGGCATGCGCGGCACGGCGGCCGACCGGCTCGCGCGCAGCCGTGCGGAGATCCCGGACGCCAGTTGCTGGGTGGACGCCGACGCCACCGAACTGCTCGCCGCGCGCAAGGAGATGAACGCCGCCGCCGACAGCGACCCGGCCGCGGCGCCGATCTCGCTGCTCGCCCTGCTCGGCCGACTGTGCACCGCGGCGCTGGCGCGCTTCCCGGAGCTGAACTCGACGGTGGACACCCAGGCGCGCGAGATCGTCGTACTGCCCGAGGTGCATCTGGGCTTCGCCGCGCAGACGGAGCGGGGCCTCGTCGTCCCAGTGGTGCGCGACGCGCACACGCTGAGCGCCGAGCAGCTCACCGCGGAGCTGGCCCGGCTGACCGAGGCGGCCCGCGCCGGGACCCTCACCCCCGGCGAGCTGACCGGCGGCACGTTCACGCTGAACAACTACGGCGTGTTCGGCGTGGACGGCTCCACCCCGATCATCAACCATCCGGAGGCGGCGATGCTCGGCGTCGGCCGTATCGCCCGCAAACCGTGGGTGGTCGACGACGCGCCGGCCGTCCGCAGCGTCGTGCAGTTGTCCCTCACCTTCGACCACCGGGTGTGCGACGGCGGCACCGCGGGCGGATTCCTGCGCCATGTCGCGGACTGCGTGGAGCGTCCGGCGAGGCTACTCCGTACGCTCTGAGGCGTGACGCAGGCCCCAGGACCCTCCGCAGCCGGACCGCCCGACCACCCGCATCCCGCGGCGGGCGGTGCCGGCCGCGAGCGCCCGGCACCGGACACCGCCGGCCGCCCGTACACGGCCCTCGTCCTCGCGGGCGGCGGCGCGCGACGGCTGGGCGGGGCCGACAAACCCGCGGTCACGATCGGCGGCCGCTCGCTGCTGGACCGGGTCCTCGCGGCGTGCGGCGACGCGGCGGCCACCGTGGTGGTCGGCCCGCGCCGTCCGACGTGCCGCCCGGTGCTGTGGGCCCGCGAGGAGCCGCCCGGCGGCGGTCCGCTCGCGGCCCTGCAGGCGGGTCTGGACGCGCTGGCGGGTCCGGAAGCGCCGGGCCCCCGCACGCTGCGGGCGGGCACGCGCACGGGCACCGGCACCGGCACCGGCACCGGCACCGGCACCGGCACCAGCTCGGGGCGGACCGGCCCGGAGCGCGCGGCGGCCGGACGGCCCGGGGGCGGTACGGCCGGGGAGGAGGGTCTGGTGCTCGTCGTCTCCGCCGACCTGCCGTTCCTCTCGCCGCGGGCGGTGCGCACCCTGGTGTCCGTTCCGGACGGGGCCGAGGCCGCCGTCGGACACGACGGCCGCGACCAACCGCTGCTGGCCGCCTACCGGCTGGACCCGCTGCGCCGTGAACTGGCGCTGTTGCGAACCGAGTACGGTTCCCTGACGGGGCTGCCGTTGCGGATGGTGCTCCAAGGGCTGATGCTGCACCGGGTGACCGCGCCCTCCGTCACCGCCGCCGCCCTCGACTGCGACACCTGGGACGACATCGCCACAGCGAGGGCCCGCATCAGGGAGCATGAAACCGTGCTGGATGAATGGATCTCCGCGGTCAAGACCGAACTCGGCATCGAGCTCGACGTCGACACCTCAGCCCTGCTCGCTCTCGCCCGGGACGCGGCGCACGGCGTCGCGCGCCCCGCGGCGCCGCTGACCACGTTCCTGGTGGGCTACGCGGCGGCGCAGGCGGGCAGTTCGCCGCAGGACGTCGCGCGGGCGACGGAGGCGGCCGCCCGGCTCACCCGGCGCTGGGCCGACGAGTCGGACGGAGAGGCCCCCGGGACGGACGGCCCCGGGAACACCCCCGGACCGCCCGCCGCGGACGGCCCCGGCAGCCCCGCCGAGCAGACAGACGACCGATGAGCGACGCCGACGAACTCGACGAGGCCATCGCCCTGGCCAACAGCGGCCGGATCCGCCAGGACCCGCCCCCCGCACCGCGCCTCAAACGCATCCGGCGGATCCAGTGGGGCGCCGACGGCACCGAGGGACCCGACGGCGGCGGCACCCCCGGCTCCGCCGAGAACCCCGGCGGGGCCCGGCCCGCCGGGGGCGAAGCGGGCCGCGGAGCCGTTCCCGGCGGCGCGCACCCGCTCGAGGGGTCCGCGGCAGGCGGCGGGCGGCCCGGACACGGCGGCCACGGGCCGGCAGGGCACCCCGGGAACACCTCGGCGGACGGAGACCGGCAGCCGACAAGCACCGGCACCGGCACAAGCGCGGGCACCGGCACCGGCACCGGCACAAGCACCGGAGCAAGCGAGGGCACCGGCCCCGCGGAAGGTACCGGCCAGGACCCGCACGGGCGGGGGCAGCCGCGGCAGCACCCGCAGGGCCGGAACGGCGAGGGCGCCCGACCGCCGGCGGTCACCTGGTCCGAGGCCGTGGCGCTGGCGTCCTCGGCCGTCACCGCGCTCCCCCGGGAGACCGTCCCCCTGGCACACGCGCTGGGCCGGACGCTCGCCGCGCCACTGCGGGCCCTCACCGACCTGCCGCCGTTCGACACCTCGGCGATGGACGGCTGGGCGGTGTCCGGCCCCGGCCCGTGGGAGCCCGCCCGCGCGGCGGACGGCACCGAGCGCCCCGGCCTGCTGGCGGGCGCTCGCGAGGAGCCCGCGCAGCTCGCGGACGGGGAGGCGGTCCGGATCGCGACCGGCGCCCGCGTCCCGTCCGGCACCAGCGCCGTGCTGCGCCGGGAGGCGGTCCAGCACACAGGCGCGCGGGTACGTACGGACACCCCCCCGCAGCCCGGTACCGACATCCGCCCGCGCGGCCAGGAGTGCCGCAAGGGCGACGAGTTGCTGCCGGCGGGCGCGGCCGTCACCCCTGCCGTGCTGGGGCTGGTCGCGGCGGCCGGGTACGACGACCTGGCGACCGTGCCCCGGCCGCGGGCCGAAGTGCTCGTCCTGGGCGACGAACTGCTGCACCGCGGTCTGCCCCGGGACGGCCGGATCCGGGACGCGCTCGGGCCGATGGTCGAACCGTGGCTGACCGCCCTGGGGGCCGAGGTGACCGTCACCCGGCTGCTGGGCGACGACGCGGAGGCCCTGCACGAGGCGCTGGCCGGTTCGACGGCCGATGTGCTCGTCACCACCGGCAGCACGGCCGCCGGACCGCTGGACCACCTCCGGCCGACACTGCGCCGCCTCGATGCACGGCTCCTGGTGCACGGAGTGCGCGTCCGCCCCGGGCATCCCATGCTGCTGGCCGCGCTCGGACCGGCGGACCGGCAGAGCACGGGCGGACAGCCGCGCCACCGGTTCCTGGTGGGGCTGCCCGGCAATCCGCTGGCCGCGCTCTCCGGCCTCGTCACGCTGGCAGCGCCACTGCTGAGCGCACTGGCCGGGCGCGCGGCGCCCGAACCCCGGGAGGCCACGTTGGGCGCCGAGGTGTCCGGACATCCGCACGACACCCGGCTGGTACCCGTGCGGTGCGAGGGCTCGGGCCTCCGGGCGCGCATCCGGCCGCTGCGCTACGCAGGTCCGGCGATGCTCCGCGGTGTGGCCTCCTGCGACGCGCTGGCGGTGGTGCCGCCCGGCGGCGGCGCCCCCGGCACGGACGTGCCCGTACTGGATCTGCCGTGGTGAGGCGGCCCCCGGAGGAGACCGGCGAGACCACCGAGCGGCTGGGCTCGGTACTGCTGCCGCGTCCGGACATCAGCCCGCAGCGGCAGGTCGCCCGCCGGCTGCTCGCCGCGCTCGCCGTGCTGTGGGTGACGGTGCTGCTGGTCTATCTGGACCGGGGCGGCTACGTGGACAACTCCGACAGCGACGTGACGTTCCTGGACTGCCTCTACTACACCACCGTCACGCTCTCCACGACCGGCTACGGCGACATCACACCCGCGTCCGACAGCGCGCGGCTCGTCAACATTCTCGTCATCACGCCGCTCCGCGTGCTGTTCCTGATCATCCTCATCGGCACCACCCTCGAGGCACTGACGGACCGCACCCGGCAGCAGTGGCGCCTGAACCGCTGGAGGTCCGCGTTGCGCGACCACACCGTCGTCGTCGGATTCGGCACCAAGGGCCGCTCCGCCGTCCAGACCCTGCTGTCGACGGGGCTGGGCCGCAACCAGGTCGTCGTCATCGATCCGCACGGGCACGCCGTCAAGACCGCCAACGCGGAGGGGTTCGCCGGGGTCGAGGGCGACGCCACCCGCAGCGAGGTGCTGATCCGGGCCGAGGTGCAGCGGGCCAAGCAGATCGTGATCGCCCCGCAGCGGGACGACACCTCGGTGCTGGTGACGCTGACGGCGCGGCAGCTCAACCCGCGGATAAACATCGTCGCCGCGGTGCGGGAGGAGGAGAACGCTCCGCTGCTGCGGCAGTCGGGCGCGGACCAGGTGATCACCAGCGCCAGCGCGGCGGGCCGGCTGCTCGGGCTGGCGATGCTCAGCCCGAACGCCAGCTCGGTGATGGAGAACCTCATCCAGCAGGGCACCGGCCTCGATCTGAAGGAGCGCCCGGTCACCAAGGCGGAGGAGGGCCGCTCCCCGCGCGACTGCCCGGACCTGGTCGTCTCCATCGTGCGCGGACACCGGATACTGGCTTTCGACGACCCGGAGGCCGCGGAGCTGGAGCTCACCGACCGGTTGGTCGTCATCCACCGCGCCTCCCGGAAGGGCCCCCAGGCGGACATACCGCGCGGCGACCTGCGGTAGCGGCACACCCCCGCTCCTCATCCCTTCAGGTGACCGTGCGGCGCCCGGCGGACCGCTGCCGGGCGCAGGCGTGACGATGACCCGATGGACCCGCCACCGACCTGCCCCAACTGCCCGGAGCGCCTGCTGTGGAAGGACACCCGTGAGACGGGTCCGGGCAAGGAGGACTCCTGGTTCTGGTTCTGCACCGGCTGCCATCAGGCGTACGTGCCAACCCCGGATCAGAAGCTCCGCTTCACCTACGCGGCCTGAGCGCCGGGGCGGCACGCGGGATGTCGGGACGTCCGGAAGCGTGGGCGCCGCGGACCGGGGCCGTCCCGGTGCCGGGAGGTGCGGGTAGCGTCGGCCGTATGCATGCGATCACGATTCCCGAACCCGGCGGCCCCGAGGCCCTGGTCTGGGCGGAGGTCCCGGACCCGGAGCCCGGGGAGGGCGAAGTCCTCGTCGATGTCGCGGCGAGCGCCGTCAACCGCGCGGACGTCCTGCAGCGCCAGGGCTTCTACGATCCGCCGCCCGGCACCAGCCCCTACCCCGGTCTGGAGTGCGCGGGACGCATCGCGGCCCTCGGCCCCGGAGTGTCCGGCTGGTCGGTCGGCGACCAGGTGTGCGCGCTGCTCGGCGGCGGCGGCTACGCCGAGCGGGTCGTGGTGCCGTCCGGACAGCTCCTGCCCGTACCCGGAGGAGTCGACGTCACGGCGGCGGCCGGTCTGCCGGAGGTCACCTGCACGGTCTGGTCGAACGTCTTCATGGTGGCGCACCTGCGCCCGGGCGAGACCCTGTTGGTGCACGGCGGCTCCAGCGGCATCGGCACGATGGCCATCCAGCTCGCCAAGTCGGTGGGTGCCCGGGTCGCGGTGACGGCGGGCACGGCGGAGAAGCTGCGGCGGTGCGCCGAGCTGGGGGCCGACATCCTGATCAACTACCGCGAGCAGGACTTCGTCGAGGAGTTGCGCGCGGCCACCGACGGCGCGGGCGCCGACGTGATCCTGGACAACATGGGCGCCAAATACCTCGAGCGCAACGTCAAGGCCCTCGCGGTGAACGGCCGGCTGGCCGTCATCGGCATGCAGGGCGGCATCAAGGGGGAGCTGAACCTGGGCGCGCTGCTGGCCAAGCGCGGCGCCGTGACGGCCACGTCGCTGCGGGCCCGCCCGGCGGCCGAGAAGGCGGCCATCGTGGCCGCCGTACGCGAGCACGTGTGGCCCCTGCTCTCGGACGGCCGGGTGCGCCCCGTCGTGGACAGCACGGTGCCGATGCGCGAAGCCGCCCGCGCCCACCAGCTCCTGGACGAGAGCGGCCACGTCGGCAAGATCCTGCTGGTCACCGCAGACTGAGGTGCGCGCCCGCCGATGGCGCCCCGCCCCGCGCCCCGGTGCGTGGGGCGGGGCGCGCGGAAGCAGGGCGTGGGCCGTACGGCGCGGACACCCTCCCCGCCCCGTACGGCGCGAACCCGGTACCGCAACGGTCCGGGGCCGGGCCGGTACCGCAACGGTCCGGGGCCGGGCCGGTACCGCGCGAGTCCGGTCACGGTGCGAGCCGTCACCCGTTCCCTCTGCCCGAAATGCCGATCTTATCCCTTCATGTGACGCTGGGATGGTCTGCGGACCATCCAGTGCGGAGGGGTCACGTTCGTGCGGCACACTCAGCGACGGAGCAGCGCGGTCACCTTGCTGACCTGCGCATTCCTGGCGCTCCCCGCGCCAGTCGCCGCCGCGGGGGAGCCCGCGGTCCCCGGTGGGGACCGCACCGCGCCCGGGGCCGCCTCGGCCCCCGTCGCTCCCCCGTCCGCGGGCACGCCCAGCGGCCCCGCTCCCGTTACCGCCGCCTCCGGTGGCACTCCGGGTGCGGCCGCCTCCGGTGCGGCACCCAGCCTGCTGCCTCCCGCCGCGCCACCGCGCACCTGGGCGCCCCGCCCGCAGGCTCCCCGAATGCCGCGGCTGCCGGACCTTCCGAAGCTGCCCCGGTTCCCGCAGTCGCCCGAACCTCCGCGCCTTCCCGGTGCGGAAACCCCGTCCCCGCTGCCCGGCGCCCCCGGCCCGCCCCCGGGGCTGTCCGACGCGGCCTCCTCGTTCCCCGCCCACCCGTACGCCCGGACGCCCGCCGACAGGACGGGGCACCCGGTGCGGTGGGACAGCGGCGCGGCCGAAAGGCGCGTCGAAGAAGACAGAAGCGACGAGACGCGGCGCGCCGAAGAGGACGGGCAGGTACCGCAGGACGAGCGCAGGGCCCGACAGCACGGGGGAGAGCAGCGGCAACCGCACCCGCGGGAGGAGCAGCCCGGCGGAGCGCGCGCGGAGGAACAGGAGAAGCGCGCGGCGAAGCGGGAGGAGGATCAGGAGAAGCGCGCGGCGAAGCGGGAGGAGCACCGGCGGGACGCGGCCAGGCAGCGCACGGCACACCGGGAGCGGGACTCCAGGGAACGCCACCAGGAAAAGCCACCCGGGCACGGAGAGGGCGACCCGCGGCAGCAGCGGCAGCAGCGGCAGCAGCGGCAGCAGCGGCAGCAGGAGAACCGGATCAACCCGCCGAACCACCGGGCCGCGCTGCGGCCCCCCGCCTCCTTCGGGAACGTCACCGCTCCCCCTCCGTCCGGCCAGGCCATCGGCAAGCACGACCTGTACGCGCCGGACGACCCCGCCCCCCAGAGCGACGAGGGGCGGCGCGACCGGCTCGCCGCGCAGCCGTCCGGACAGGTGCTGCCCGTCCTGCCGCTCGGCACCGGTCTGACGCTGATGGGCCTGGGACTCGCGTTCCTGGCCCTGCGCGTTCGGCGCGGCGGCTGACCTGGGCACGCGTACCGGAGACGGCACCACCGGAAGGTGCCGCCGGCGGCGGGACCCGGGCGGTGCGGTCGGATCCGGGACGTTCCCGCCCTCGCTCGGCGTCGGTGTCCCCGCGGATGCAGAATGGGGGGCATGACGCAGCCGAGCAACGAGAAGTCGCAGGAGAGCCCCCAGGTGCTGGTCGTGGGCCCGGACGGGATGGCTCTCGGCAGTCCCAGCCCCAAGGGCGGCGACGGCGAGGGCGATGAGCAGGCTGAGGTCCCCCTGACGGAGATGGTGGAACAACCCGCGAAGGTCATGCGGATCGGCAGCATGATCAAGCAGCTTCTGGAAGAGGTGAAGGCGGCGCCGCTGGACGAGGCCAGCAGGGCGCGGCTCAAGGAGATCCACACCAGCTCGATCAAGGAGCTGGAGGACGGGCTCGCGCCCGAGCTGATCGAGGAGCTGGAGCGGCTCTCCCTCCCGTTCACGGAGGAGTCCACCCCCACCGACGCCGAGCTGCGCATCGCGCAGGCTCAGTTGGTGGGCTGGCTGGAGGGACTCTTCCACGGCATCCAGACCGCGCTGTTCGCCCAGCAGATGGCGGCGCGTGCGCAGTTGGAGCAGATGCGCCGGGCGCTGCCGCCCGGTGTGCTGCCCGAGGAGGCCGCGGGACAGCCCAGCGAGGCGCAGCACCGCACGGGCGGCCCCTACCTGTAGCCGGGTTGGAGCGCGCCGACCGGGCCCGCAGGGCTCACGGAGTCGAGGCCGACAGGGCCGGTTCCGCCTCGCGCGGGCCGGTCCCGTCGGCGTGGTCCGCCGGTCAGCGCCGTACGGCCGTCGGTCAGTTCGGTGCCGTCAGCGCGGTGCGGCCATCCAGTGGTAGAGCGCCATCGCCACACTGGTGGCCAGGTTGTAGCTGGAGACCTGCGGGCGCATCGGAAGCGCCACCAGGCGGTCGGCGCGGGCGCGCATCCCGGCCGAGAGACCGTGCCGCTCCGAGCCGAAGGCCAGCATCGCCCCGTCGGGCACGGCCACGGAGCGCAGATCGGCGCCCTCCGGGTCGAAGGCGAACAGCGGACCGTCCGGGAGTTCGGTCACCTGGCGCCGCGCGACCTGGGTGGCGAAGTGCAGTCCGGCCCCCGCCCGTACCGCGGCGGGATGCCAGGGGTCGAGGTCGCCGGTGGTGAGCACCCCGCCGGCCCCCGCGCCCGCCGCCAGCCGTACGACCGCGCCCACGTTGCCGAGGTTGCGCGGGTTGTCGAGGACGACGAACGGCGCCGCCCCGTCCCCCGGCGCGACGGCCGCCGGGTCCCGGAGCGCGAGCGCCGCCACACCGGTGGGGTGCGCGCGGGGCACCAGAGCGGTCAGCGTCGCACCGGGCACCTCCCACAGCAGTGCGTCGAGCGTGCCGGTCAGATCGGGGGCGAGCTCCTCGGCGAGGGCGAGCGCGGAGCGGCGGTCGGTGGCGAGCGCGACCGGCACCCGCGCACCGAACCGCAGCGCGTGTTTGAGCGCGTGGAACCCGTCCAGCAGCACGCCGTCGGCCGCGTGGCGCGCCCACCGGCTCTCAGCCGTCTCTGCCGTCATCCGGTCCACCCTACGCGGCGCCCCGGACCACGCGCCCGGACCGCCGGACTCCGGCAGGCGGCGCCCCCGGGCCTGTGGCCCGGGACCCGTGGACGGCCCTCAGACGGACACCTTCGGGGCCTCCGCCGCGGGTTCCGGATCCGGCTGGGGCGCTCGGCGGCCGCGGCCCGGCAGCAGGTCCCGTGCTCGGCCGCCCAGCGCGGTCGTGCTGCGGCCGAGCCAGATCAGGAAGACGGTCGGCAGGAAGACGGCGTCGGCCGCGATCATCGCCAGCGAGAAGAACGGCAGCCCGAGCAGCACGGCGATACTGAGGTGCTCCGCGATCATGAAGGCCAGCAGGACATTCTTCGCGCGCCGGTTGAGGAGGGTGAACGGGAAGGCGACCTGGGTGGCGACGGTGCCGTAGGTGACCAGGAAGACCATGACACCGTTGGCCGCCAGCAGGTGGCTCAGATCGGGCCAGGGCGTGAAGTAGTCCAGGTTCATCGGGTAGTAGACGGCCGTACCGTCCTGCCAGCGAGTGCCCTGGATCTTGAACCAGCCGGCCGTCGAGTAGACCAGGCAGACCTCGATCATGATGACGAGCAGCACGCCGTTGTGCACCAGGTTGGCGAGGATGTCGCACACGTCGCGCATCTCGCGTACCGCCGCACCGCCGCGTGCGGCGGCCCGCTGGACGGACCACCACAGACCGTGCAAGGCCCACAGCCCCCAGTAGAAGAGGGCCCAGCCGACGGTGAACCCACCTGCGACGGTGCTGCCCAGCAGCACCGCGCCGAACACGGTCCACAGCACCACGCCGCCGACCCCGGCGTCGGCCCCGACGTCGGCCCCGGCCGGACGCGCCCCGGTACGGGACGCCGCTCCGGAAACCGGAACCGCACCCGCCCCCGCATTCGCATTCGCATTCGCATTCGCATTCGCGTCGGAGCGCAACGCTGCCTCGACAGCGGTGCTGCCCCCGGCAGCGGCACCGGCGGCCTCACCGAACGACGACGCGCCGGCCGACAGGTCACCGGCCGGCCGCTCACCGGCCGGCGCCCCCGCGTCCGCCCCCGGCTCCGCGGCCCGGAGGTCCCGCCGGTGGTCCGCGGCGGCCTCCCGGCGCCGCCGGGCGCGGGCCGCGCGCCGGGCGTCCAGGGACCACACCTGCGCGCAGCGGGTGAAGACGAGGTACATCGACATCAGGTGGATGACGTTGTCGCCGCCGTCCCCCATGAAGACGCTGCGGTTCTGCAGCGAGAGCACCCCGACCATGAACAGCACGGTCGCGGCCCGGGTGTGCCAGCCGAGCAGCACGGCGGCGGCCGCGGCCAGGGCGACGACGTAGACGAGTTGGAACCAGTTGTCGCTGCTGGACCACATCAGGACCGAGAAGGCGTCGTTGGTCTCGATGAGCCGCTCCGCCAGCCCCCACGACCACGGGCTGTCGGGCCCGTAGAGCTCCTGTCGGTGCGGCCACTCGCGCAGCAGGAAGAGGAACCACGCCGCGCCGAACCCGATCCGGACGATCGCCGTCTGGTAGGGGCCGAGCGCCTGCGCGGTGATCCGGGTCAGACCGCGCGAGACGCACCGCTCGATCCGCACGCGCAGGCCGTGCACCCCCATGTACTGTCCCTGGTCGCTCACTTGCCGCCTCCCGGCAGGTCGGCGCTGGTGACATGCCACCAGGGCTGCACGGTGTACCTCGTCTTCACCTCGGTGCGCTCGTCACTCCAGTCGGGCGGGGCGACCGGGGTGACGGCGGAGCGCACCTGGATGCGCTCGACGCTGCCGCCGTTGAGTTCGGGGCCGAAGCGCCGCATCACGATGCGCTTGACGTACTGCTCGGAGAGCGCGCCGCGGAGCCCGACGGGCTTGCCCTTCTCGTCGTGGTTGTCGACGTAGAACTCCCAGGCGCGGCGGAGTTCGTTCTGCTGGGTGTGGCTGGGGGTCGGGTTGCCGTGGATGGCCGCGCCGTCCATGGCGCTCAGGTCGACCCATCCGGTGGTCTCCGTGGTGCCGTCCCTGGCGACGGTGGCGCGGGCGTGCACGGCGACGTTCTGCTGGAGGGGATTGGGCGCGAACAGTTTCCAGTTGCGCTCGAACTCCGGGTAGACGTAGGAGTCGACGAGTTCCCCGTGCCGCTTGCTGATCGTGTTGTCCGGGGCTGTCTGCAGGAAGACCATCGTCACGTGGAACGCGATTCCGACCGTGACGACGGCCACGGCTATCGCGACGAAGATCCGCGCGGGCAGCGAGAGCGCGGCGATCCCGCGCATGCCTTCCCCCCCGGGCGCCTGGTGCGCCGCTGGCTCCATGCCCTACCCCTGCTCCCCATGTTTTTCATGCCCATGACCGGGCTGGTCCGCCTCAGAGACTCTCAGAGGGTACTGGGGCGGAGCCGCTCGGCCCCGCCGGTCGGCGGCATTCGCTCTTGACAGCCCCGGAACCCGGACTCATCCTTGAACCGAACGATCGGTCGGTCGGCTGGAAACCGAGGGATCAGGGGGCTCTATGACACCGGTGACATCGCCGCCGCGCGGCCACGCGGCGGAAGCGGACGGGCAGCCGGACGGCTCCGGTCCCGAGTCGGAGGCCGAGGCAGCACAGGCAGCGCAGGCCGCCTTCGACGCCGCGGTCGACGCCGACGAGCGCATCGAGCCGCGGGACTGGATGCCGGACACCTACCGCTCCACCCTCGTGCGCCAGATCGCCCAGCACGCACACTCCGAGATCATCGGCATGCAGCCGGAGGCCAACTGGATCACCCGCGCCCCCTCGCTGCGCCGCAAGGCGATCCTGATGGCCAAGGTGCAGGACGAGGCGGGCCACGGCCTGTACCTCTACGGCGCCGCCGAGACCCTGGGCACGAGCCGCGACGAACTGCTCGACAAACTGCACGCGGGCCGCCAGAAGTACTCCTCGATCTTCAACTACCCCACGCTCACCTGGGCGGACGTCGGCGCCATCGGCTGGCTGGTGGACGGCGCGGCCATCACCAACCAGGTACCGCTGTGCCGCTGCTCGTACGGCCCCTACGCCCGTGCCATGGTGCGCATCTGCAAGGAGGAGTCCTTCCACCAGCGCCAGGGCTACGAACTGCTGCTGGCCCTGACCCGCGGCACCGAGGCCCAGCGTGCGATGGCGCAGGACGCGGTGGACCGCTGGTGGTGGCCCTCGCTGATGATGTTCGGCCCGCCGGACGACGAGTCGTCGCACAGCACGCAGTCCATGGCCTGGAAGATCAAGCGGCACTCCAACGACGAGCTGCGGCAGCGCTTCGTGGACATCTGCGTGCCCCAGGCCGAGGCGCTGGGCGTGACCCTGCCCGACCCCGCACTGCGCTGGAACGAGGAGCGCGGTCACTGGGACTTCGGCGCCATCGACTGGCAGGAGTTCCGCGAGGTGCTCAAGGGCAACGGCCCCTGCAACGAGCAGCGACTCCACCGCCGCCGAGCGGCGCACGAGAACGGCGCCTGGGTCCGGGAGGCAGCAGCGGCACACGCCGCCAGGAACACCGCGGAGCACTCGGCCGAACATGCCGGAGAGGTCGCCGCAGCGGACCGGGCCGACCACCGGATCGAGCAGTCGGCCACCGGCCCGGCACAGCCGGACACCGCATCGGGCGGCGCGAGCGCACCGTCCGCCACCCGCAGTACGAGGAGCCGAGCATGAGCGTCGAATGGCCCCTGTGGGAGGTCTTCGTCCGCAGCAGGCGCGGCCTCTCGCACACCCACGCGGGCAGCCTGCACGCCCCGGACGCCCAGATGGCGCTCCGCAACGCGCGGGACCTGTTCACCCGCCGCTCCGAGGGCGTCTCCCTGTGGGTGGTCCCCTCCCACGAGATCACCGCGTCCTCGCCCGACGAGAAGGACCCCTTCTTCGCACCCGCCGCCGACAAGCCCTACCGCCATCCGACCTTCTACGAGGTGCCCGAGGGGGTGCGGAACCTGTGACCGCCCCCGCGCCCCCGGCCCTGGCCACCCTCCCACTGGGCGACGACGCGCTGATCCTCTCCCACCGCCTCGGCGAGTGGGCCGGACACGCCCCGGTCCTGGAGGAGGAGGTGGCGCTGGCCAACATCGCGCTGGACCTGCTGGGCCAGGCACGCGCCCTCTACGCCGGGCTCTCCGACATCCTGGGCAGCGAGGACGAGATCGCCTTCCTCCGGGAGGAACGCGCCTTCCGGAACTGCCAGTTGACCGAGCAGCCCAACGGGGACTTCGCCCACACCATCGTCCGGCAGCTCTTCTTCTCCACCTACCAGCAGCCGCTCTTCGCCCGGCTGTCCCCGGTGCTTCCGCTGGCGGCCAAGGCCGTCCGCGAGACGGCCTACCACCGCGACCACGCGGAGCAGTGGACCCTGCGGCTGGGCGACGGCACCGAGGAGAGCCGCACCCGCACCCAGCGCGCCGCCGACAGGCTGTGGCAGTACACGGGCGAACTCCTCCAGCCCGTCGAAGGGCTGGAGGTGGACTGGCCGGCGCTGGCGGAGGAGTGGCACGCCTCCATCGGTGACGTCTTCGCCCGCGCCGGACTCACCGTCCCGGAGGGCCCGAGCGAGGGTGCCTGGTCGGCCGGTGCGGGGCGCCAGGGGCTGCACACCGAGCCGTTCGGACTGCTGCTGGCCGAGATGCAGCATCTGCACCGCAGCCATCCGGGGGCGACATGGTGACCGCGTCGGCCCGGTCGGACTCCTTCGCCGCGCTGGCCGGAGCGGTACCCGATCCGGAGCTGCCGGTGATCACCCTCGCCGAACTGGGCGTGCTGCGCCGGGTGGAGGAGCCGGAGCCGGGGCACGTACTGGTCGAGCTGACCCCGACCTACACCGGCTGCCCGGCGGTCGAGTCGATGGCCGCGGACATCGAACAGGTGCTGCGGGCCGCCGGTGCCGCACAGGTCGAGGTCCGCACAGTGCTGGTGCCGCCCTGGTCGAGTGACGACATCAGCGCTGAGGGCCGCCGCAAGCTCGCCGAGCACGGAGTCGCCCCGCCGCGCGCCGGGGCTCGCGCCGCCGACCCGGGGCCGGTCCTGGTCGGCCTCTCCCCCACCCGGCACCCGGCGGAGCACACCCGGCCCCCCGCCCCGGAGCCGGTCCGCTGCCCGCACTGCGGCGCGGCGGAGACCGAACTGCTCAGCCGGTTCTCGTCCACGGCCTGCAAGGCGCTGCGGCGCTGCACCGCATGCCAGGAGCCGTTCGACCACTTCAAGGAGGTGTGAGGGTGCCCGCCTTCCACCCGCTGCGTGTCCGCTCGGTCGAGGCGCTGACCGACGACGCGGCCGCACTCACCCTCGAGGTGCCGCCCGAACTGCGGGAGACCTTCGGCTACACCCCGGGCCAGCACCTCACTCTGCGGCGGATGAACGAGCGGGGCGAGGAGATCCGCCGCACCTACTCGCTGTGCGACCCGGCGACGCCCCGGCCCGAGACGCTCCGGGTGGGTATCCGGCTGGTGGAGGGCGGCGAGTTCTCGACGTACGCGCTCAAGGAGTTGACCGCGGGCGGGACCGTCGAGGCGCTGCCGCCGATGGGCCGGTTCGTGCTCGAGCCCCGTGCGGGCCGGTTCGCCGCCGTGGTGGGCGGCAGCGGCATCACTCCGGTGCTGTCCATCGCCGGCACGCTGCTGGCACGCGAGCCGGAGGCCCGCTTCTGCCTGATACGCAGCGACCGCAGCACGGACTCCACGATGTTCCTGGAAGAGGTGGCCGACCTCAAGGACCGCTACCCCGGGCGCTTCCATCTGGTGACGGCGCTCTCCCGCGAGGAGCAGCAGAGCGGACTGCCCTCCGGGCGGCTGGACGAGGAGCGGTTGACCGCGTTGCTGCCCGCGCTGCTGTCCGCCCCCGGAGTGCGGGAGACGGACGGCTGGTTCCTGTGCGGCCCGCTGGGGCTGGTGGAGGACGCGGCCAGGGCGCTGCGGACGCTGGAAGTACCCGCGAACCGCGTCCACCAGGAAATCTTTCACGCGGAGGCGGCCGCCGCGGCTCCACCACCGCCCACTCGGACGGTGCCAGGATCCGCCACGGTGCGTGCCACCCTCGCCGGACGCAGCGGCAGTTGGCCGGTGCGGGAGGGCGAGACCCTGCTGGAGGCGGTGCTGCGGAACCGGACCGATGCCCCGTACGCCTGCAAGGGCGGGGTCTGCGGCACCTGCCGCGCCCGGCTGCTGGGCGGTGAGGTGCATATGGACCGCAACTTCGCCTTGGAGGAGGAGGAGTTGTCGGTCGGCTACGTCCTGGCCTGCCAGTCCCACCCCCTCACGGAGGAGGTGGAGGTGGACTTCGACGGGTAGCGCCTTCGCCCCGGACCGCCGCCGGACCGCGCGGGGTTCGCCCGGCGCGATGCGGTACTCGCCGGTCGGCCGCGCCGTACGGCGTGCCGCCGCCCCGGCTCCGGCCGCCACCCGGGCCGCTTCGCGGCGCACCGCTCCAGCCGCTGCCCGGCCCGCCATCCAGAGCGCCATCCAGAGCGCTGTTCGGAGCGCGACACGGCTCGGTCCGGTCCTCCGGGCTGCCCGGCCCTCTGGCGTGGTTCCGTCCCGACCTCTAACCTGACGCAGCGTCAGTTCAGTCGGGAGGGCAACCCGGGGAGAGCGCGATGGACTTCACCTTCAGCGAAGAACAGCAGGCCGCCCAGGAAGCCGCCCGGGGTGTCTTCTCGGCGGTTGCCCCGGACACCGTGGGCAGTCCCGCCCTGTCTCCCGGCGCGGTCGCCGAGGACTTCGACCGGAAGCTGTGGCAGCGGCTGGCGCGGGCCGACCTGCTCGGGCTCACCGTGCCCGAAGCACACGGCGGGCTGGCCCTGGACCCGGTGGCGTTGTGCCTGGTGCTGCGCGAGGCGGGCCGGGTACTGGCACGCGTGCCGCTGCTGGAGACCTGCGCCGCCGCCTGGATCCTGGCCGCCCACGGCTCGGCGGAGCAGCAGGCCGCGCTGCTGCCGCGGGTCGTGGCGGGCGGGTCGGCGCTCAGCGTCGCAGGGCAGGGGAGCACGGGCCATGAGCCGGCCGAGCGCGCGGTACGGGCGACCCCGGCAAAGGACGGCAAGGGGAATGAGGGCGGCTGGGTCCTGGACGGGGTCCAGACGGCCGTGCCGTGGGCGGAGACGGCCGACCTCGTCGTCGTACCGGCGCACACGGCCGAGGGGCGCACGCTGCTGGCGTTCGTCCCGCCCGAGGGCACCGCCGGGGTCGCCCTCGCCGCGCAGGCGTCCACCAACGGCGAGCGGTATGCCGAGGTGCGGCTGGACGGGGCGCGGGTGGCGGCCCGCGACGTCCTCGACGCACCCGGTGCGACGGACCGGCTGCACCGGCTGCTGACCACCGGCACCTGCGCGCTGGCGCTCGGCCTGGGCAGCCGGGTGCTGGAGATGACCAGCGACTATGTCGGCCGGCGCGAACAGTTCGGGTTCCCCGTCGCCACGTTCCAGGCGGTGGCCGTCCAGGCGGCCGACCGGTACATCGACCTGCGCGCCATGGAGGCGACACTCTGGCAGGCCGCCTGGCGGCTGGATCCGGCCGATGTGGCCGTGGCGAAGATGTGGGCGTCCGACGGCGTGCGCAGGGTGGTGCAGACGGCGCAGCATCTGCACGGCGGCATGGGCGCCGACACCGAGTACCCACTGCACCGCTTCCACGCCTGGGCCAAGCAGTGGGAGCTCGCCTACGGCCCGGCGGCAGCCCACGAGGCGGCCCTCGCCGACCTGCTGGCCGTCCGCTGAGTTCCGCGCCCGCCCGCCCCGCAGGGGACACACCTTCCGCCCATTTCGCTGAGCCGCGCGGGCACGCTCGTCCCGCACCGACCGCGGCTGCCGTCACAGGCGGGGCGGACGACCGGGCACCGGCGGAAGGGCACCGGGCCGCACCGAAGGATCCACCGAACCGAGCCGAGGAAGGGGCGCACGGCGGGCAGCCGAAGGGCGCACCCGGCGCAGCCCCGAAGGCCGTCCGGCGCCGGGCCACCCGGCGAGAGGACCCCCGCCCCCGGAGGGGTCCCCGGGGACCCCGGGGGGCACCCGGCGGAGGGGGTCACCGGCGGGTCGTCACTGCACGAACGCCGGGTCCCCGTCGCCCTCCAGCGGGCGGCCCGCGCTCTGCCAGGCCAGCATCCCGCCGTCGACGTTGACCGCGTCCACGCCCTGCTGGGAGAGGTAGCCCGCAACCTGGGCCGAGCGGCCGCCGACCCGGCAGACGACGTACACCGGACCGCCGTCGCCGAGGCGTTCGGTCAGCTCGCCCTGCCGGGCGACGAACTCGCTCATCGGGATGTGCAGCGCGCCGGGAGCGCGTCCGGCGGCCCATTCGTCGTCCTCGCGGACGTCCAGCAGCAGCGCGTCGGCCGGCACGGAGGCGGCGTCGGTCTGCGGTACCTGCCCGGGAACGGGGTTCATTCCTGCTCTCCCTCTCTCAGCCGGGCGAGCTCCTGCTCGCGCTCGGCCACCTGTCCGAGCAATTGCTCGGCGATCTCGTCCAGCAGCGCGTCGGGGTCGTCGGGCGCCAGCTTCAGCATGGCCCCGATCGCGCTCTCCTCCAGCTCCGCGGCCATCTCGGCGAGCATCTCCTTGCGCCGCGCCAGCCACTCCAGCCGGGCGTACAGTTCCTCGCTGCGCAGCAGTTCGGCCACGGGACCGGGCAGCGGGCCCGCCTCCCACTCCTCGGCGAGCGCGGCGAGCGCGGGCGCGTCACCGTCCGCGTACGCCTTGTTCACCCGCACGAGGAACGCCTCGCGCCGCTCGCGCTCGGCGTCGTCCTGCGCGAGGTCGGGGTGGGCCTTGCGCACCAGGTCCCGGTACGCCTTGCGGGCGTCCTCGCTGGGTCGCACCCGGCCCGGTGGGCTGACGGGCTGCTCGTTGAGCATCGCCTGGGCCTCGGGGAGCATGCCGGTCGAGTCGATCCAGCCGAAGAAGAGCTCCTCGACCTGGGGCATGGGCAGGACGGCGCCGCGTGCCGCGTCGGCCTTCCGGATGTCCTCGGGATCGCCGGTGCGGGCCGCGATCGTCTCCGCGATCTGCGCCTCCAGCTCGTCGAGCCGCGCGTAGACGGGGCCCAGCCGCTGGTGGTGCAGCCGGGAGAAGTTCTCCACCTCGACGCGGAACGTCTCGACCGCGATCTCGTACTCGATCAGCGCGGCCTCCGCGGCCCGTACCGCCTTCTCCAGGCGCTCGGTGCCGGGCTCCGCGCTCGCCCCCGGAGGCCGGTTCGCCTCCGGAGCCTCCACCCCCGAGGCAGGGGGCTCCTGGGCGCCGCTCGCGGGGGGATCTTCGCTCGCCTGGGCGGGGGAGTTGGGGTTCATCGGGACCACCCTACGACCGCCGCGCGCCGCCCCGGGGGCCGGAAGGCCACCGCCTCGGGGCAGAAACCCGCGCTTCGGGGACGGGAGCGCCGTCCGACCGGAGCCGGAAGGCCGGCCCTCGGGGCCCGGAAAGCCCGCCTCGGAGGCTGGGAGCGCCTCCGCCTCGGGCCGGACGGGCCGGACGGGCCGCAGGGGCCGCAGGGAGCTTCCCTGCTCAGCGCCGGAACGCCTCCGGACAGGTCCCCGCGGACTCCGGGAGGTGGCCGTCGGCCCAGCGGGTGAGTTCGACCATGGCGGGCCTCAGTGCGTGCCCGGAGTCGGTGAGGCGGTAGCTGACCCGCAGCGGCGGGCCCTCCTCGACGGAGCGGAACACCAGGCCGAGCGTCGCCAGCTCGGTCAGCCGGTCGGAGAGCATCCGCTCGCTGATGCCCGGAACGGCGCGGCGCAGCTCGGCGAAGTGGCCCGGGCCGCTCATCAGGGCGGCCAGGATCAGCCCCGTCCAGCGCTTGCCGAGCACATGGAAGACGCGGGTGACGGCGCTCTCCGGCTCGGTGCAGACCGCGGCCGTGGCGCACTCCTGTGACTGATCGCGCACCTCTCCAAGCTCTGACATGACTCCAGGGTACTGCGTCACCGCAAGTGGATGCAGAAAAGTAAGTACCTATGTTATATCTAGCTACATCGGAAAGTTGGACAGCTTACGAATCACTAGGAGCTTCCCATGGCTACCCTCCTGCACCTCGACGCCTCGGTCTTCCCCGACGGCGCCTCGGTCTCCCGCTCCGTCACCGCCTCCTTCCGCGAGGCGTGGCAGGCCCAGCACCCGGACGGCCAGGTGATCTACCGCGACCTGAACGCGGAACCGGTCCCGCACCTGGAGAGCCTCGGCGCCGGCGCGGGCTTCACGGCCCCCGCGGACCGCACCGCCGAGCAGGCCGCAGCCTTCGCACTGCGCGAGCAGCTGATCTCGGAACTGGAGGCGGCGGACGCCGTGCTGATCGGCGCCCCGATGTACAACTACGCGATCCCCTCGACTCTCAAGGCATGGCTGGACCATGTGATCCTGATGGGGCGCACCACCGCCGCCGAGACCCGGACGGCTGCCGGGAAGCCCGCGACCGTGGTCGCCAGCCGGGGCGGCGGCTACGGCCCCGGCACCCCGCGCGAGAACTTCGAGTTCGTCCTGCCCTACCTGGAGACGGTGCTGGGCCCCGAGGGCTTCGGACTGGACGTCGAGTTCATCGTGCCGGAGCTCACGCTGGCCGAGACGACGCCGGGCATGGAGCACCTCGTCGAGCCGTCCAGGGCCTCCCGCGCCCGGGCGCACGAGGCCGCCGAGAGCCGCGGCAAGGAACTGGCGGCCCGGCTCGCCGCCTGAGCGACGGCCGCCGGACCCGGCGCTGCCGCCCCGACCCGGCCCCCGGCCCCCGGGCCCGGCCCCGAGCCCGGCTCCGGGGCCGGGTCACGGGCACACCGCGGAAGCACGGGACACCGCGGAGAAGCGGAAGTCGGCGGAGAAGCGGAAGCCGCGGAGTGGCGGAAGCCGCGGACCCGCGCATCCCGCAGGACATGACGAAGGCCCCCACCGGAACCCGGTGAGGGCCTTCGTCGCTGTGCGCGAGGGGGGAGTTGAACCCCCACGTCCTTTCGGACACTGGAACCTGAATCCAGCGCGTCTGCCTATTCCGCCACCCGCGCATTGGGTGTTGCCGGCTCGCCCGGTGCGGGCGCCTGCCGACATCCAGAAGATTAGCACGCTGCCGGGGGTGGACTCACATCCGTATTCCACCCCGCCACCTCGCAGCCTTCCGCCGGACACCGCCCGCGGGGTCACCGGACGCGGCCGGACACTCGGTGCGGTACCCAGCGCGGGCGCTCTACTATCCATGCAAAGGTGTAGGGCGGTACCGGCGACTGCGGGCGGGGGCACGCGCGGATCACTGTGAGGGGCAACACTTGAGCACCGGGCCCCAATGGGGAACCAGTCGTTCCCTCCGCGCGTGGATACGATCAGTAAGCAGTACCGCGGAAGCGTCGTGCCCGAAAGCCGGGGACACTGGGACGGAGACATCGAGACAGGCGCCAGGGACATAGCGGGCACTAGGCCGGAGAACAGCTGGGAAGGAGGTGCGTCGTGGGAGTACTGAAGCGGTTCGAGCAGCGGCTCGAAGGACTCGTGAACGGCACCTTCGCGAAGGTGTTCAAATCCGAGGTGCAGCCTGTGGAGATCGCGGGCGCCCTCCAGCGCGAGTGCGACAACAACGCAACGATCTGGAATCGCGAGCGCACGGTCGTCCCCAACGACTTCGTCGTGGAACTCAGCCCGCCCGACTACGAGCGGCTCAGCCCCTACTCGGGCCAGCTCGGGGACGAACTCGCCAGCATGGTGCGGGATTACGCCAAGCAGCAGCGCTACACGTTCATGGGACCGATCAAGGTCCATCTGGAGAAGGCCGACGATCTCGACACCGGCCTCTACCGGGTGCGCAGCCGCACCCTCGCCTCCAGCACCTCCCAGCAGGCCCCGCAGCACGGCGGCGCGGCCCCGGCCGCAGGCGCCGACGGCGGATTCCCGCCGCGCCCCGCTGCGGCGCCGCCCGTGCCCGCCTCCCCGCCGTCCTACGCGCCGGGCCCCTCCGGCTCGGCCGGACCGCTGCCGGGTACCGAGACGCGGCGCTGGGTCGAGATCAACGGCAACCGCCACCAGATCTCCGGCCCGACCCTGGTGCTCGGCCGCAGCACGGAGGCCGACGTACGGATCGACGACCCCGGAGTCTCCCGCCGGCACTGCGAGATCCGGGCCGGAACCCCCTCCTCGATCCAGGATCTGGGCTCCACGAACGGGATCGTGGTGGACGGACAGCACACCACGCGCGCTACGCTCCGCGACGGCTCACGCGTCGTCGTGGGCAGTACCACGATCATTTACCGGCAAGCCGAAGGGTGAAGCGGGGGCAATGTCAGAGCTGACCCTCACGGTCATGCGGTTGGGGTTTCTCGCCGTACTGTGGCTGTTCGTCATCGTGTCCATCCAGGTCATCAGGAGCGACCTGTTCGGCACCAGGGTGACGCAGCGCACCGCCCGGCGCGCCGAGGCCCAGCGCCCCGCGCAGCGCCCCCAGCCGCAGCAGGCCCCGCAGGGCGGCGGCGGCAGGCGCGGGCGCGGCCGGAACGCCCCCAGCAAACTGGTCGTCACCGAGGGGTCGCTCACCGGCACCACCGTGGCCCTCCAGGGGCAGACCATCACCCTGGGCCGCGCACACGACTCCACGATCGTGCTGGACGACGACTACGCGTCCAGCCGGCATGCCAGGATCTACCCGGACCGTGACGGCAAGTGGATCGTCGAGGACCTCGGGTCGACCAACGGCACGTATCTCGACCGGACCCGGCTCACCACACCGACGCCGATCCCGCTCGAAGCGCCGATCCGTATCGGCAAGACGGTCATCGAGCTGCGGAAGTAGTACCGACATGACGACCGGAGGGTGGGCACCGTGCGGATGTACCCGGAGCCGACGGGCGAGGTGCGCATGAGCCTGTCACTGCACTTCGCCGCCGGATCACACGACGGCATGATCCGCGAGCACAACGAGGACTCGGGCTACGCCGGTCCGCGGCTCCTCGCGGTCGCCGACGGCATGGGCGGCCAGGCCGCCGGGGAGGTCGCCTCCTCCGAGGTGATCTCCGCCATGGTCCAGCTCGACGAGGACATTCCCGGCTCGGACATCCTCACCTCCCTCGGGACGACGGTGCAGCGCGCCAACGACCAGTTGCGCGTCATGGTCGAGGAGGACCCGCAGCTCGAAGGCATGGGCACCACACTGACCGCGCTGCTGTGGACGGGCCGGCGGCTCGGCCTGGTGCACGTCGGCGACTCCCGCGCCTACCTGCTGCGGGACGGCCAGCTCACCCAGATCACCCAGGACCACACCTGGGTGCAACGGCTGGTGGACGAGGGCCGGATCACCGAGGAGGAGGCCACCACGCACCCGCAGCGCTCGCTGCTGATGCGGGCCCTGGGCAGCGGCGACCATGTGGAGCCGGACCTCTCGATCCGCGAGGTGCGGGCCGGCGACCGCTACCTGCTGTGCTCGGACGGGCTCTCGGCGGTGGTCTCGCACCAGACCATCGAGGAGACCCTGGCCGGTTACCACGGCCCGCAGGACACCGTGCAGGAGCTGATCCAGCTCGCGCTGCGCGGCGGCGGGCCCGACAACATCACCTGCATCGTCGCCGACGTGCTGGACGTGGACGCGCTCAGCCCCGAGGACACCGTGCACGGGCGGCTGAACGACACCCCCGTCATCGTGGGCGCCGTCGCCGAGAGCCAGCAGGCACCGGGCGGCGACAGCGCGGCACGCAGCACCCCCGCGGCACGGGCGGCGGAACTCGGACGCGGTGGGGGAGTGCCCCCGCAGGGCGGCTCCGCGGCCCCCGAGGGCTTCGGTCCGCCGAACGCCGACCCGGCCCCGCCGGCCGGCGAGTTCGGCCCCTACACCGACGAGGATTTCGCCAAGCCCGGCAAGCGCAAGGGCCGCTGGCTCAAGCGCTCGCTGTGGATCGCGCTGGCGCTGGCCGTCGCGGGCGGCGGCCTGTACGGCGGCTACCGGTGGACGCAGACGCAGTACTACGTCGGCGCCAACGAGGACCATGTCGCCCTCTACCGGGGCATCAACCAGGAGCTGGCCGGCGTCAAGCTGCACAACGTCGACCAGGACCACCCCGAGATCGAACTCAAGTACCTCGCCGGTTTCCAGCGCAAGGAACTCCGCGAGACGATCGCGATGAACAGCCGCGACGAGGCCCGCGCCAAGCTGGACGAGCTGAGTGCGCAGTCCGAAGTCTGCAAGATCGTCGCCGAGCAGAAGAAGAAGCCCGGGGACTCCGGGGACAAGGACAAGGGCGACAAGAGCAAGGACTCCGGCGACGGGGCGAACGACTCCGAGAAGAAGCGCAAGGACGAGCAGAACGCACCCGGCGACGCGACCACCGGCGGCACCGGCACGGGTACCGCGGGTGTCGGCGACGCCGGCAACGGTGTGGGCACCGTCGCGCACACCGCCTTCACCTCCGGCTCCACCAACGACACCACTGACGCCGCCTCCAGCACTCCCTCACCGAGCCCCGAGCTTTCGGAGAAGCAGCAGGAGCTGGCCAAGCAGTGCACCGGGCCGTAGGGGGCGGCACAGGCATGAGCAACCTCACCAACACGGGCAGCAACACCACCGTGTCCTCGGGCGGACTGCCCAGCCGCCGCAACACCGAGCTGGCGATGCTCGTCTTCGCGGTGCTCGTCCCCGTCTTCGCGTACGCCAACGTCGGGCTGGCGATCAACGACGAACTGCCCTCCGGCATGCTCGGCTACGGCTTCGGGATGGTGCTGCTGGCGGGGGTCGGCCACCTGGTGGTGCGCCGGTACGCGCCCTACGCGGACCCGCTGCTGCTGCCACTGGCCACGCTGCTCAACGGGCTCGGGCTGGTGCTGATCTGGCGGCTGGACCAGTCCGAGCGGCTGCGCCAGCGCGCCGAGAGCCTCTTCGGCAGCTTCAGCCCGGACGCGCCCAAGCAGCTGATGTACTCCGCGATCGGGCTGGCGCTGTTCGTGGCGATCCTGCTGCTGCTGAAGGACCACCGTGTCCTGCAGCGCTACACCTACATCTCCATGGCCGTCGGCCTGGTGCTGCTGGTGCTTCCGGTGTTCTTCCCGCCGGTCAACGGCGCCCGGATCTGGGTGAAGCTGGGCTTCATCAACCTGCAGCCGGGTGAATTCGTGAAGATCATCATCGCGGTGTTCTTCGCGGGCTACCTGATGGTCAAACGGGACGCGCTGGCCCTCGCCTCCCGCCGCTTCATGGGGCTGTACCTGCCGCGCGGCCGGGACCTCGGCCCGATCCTCGTCATCTGGGCGCTGAGCCTGATGATCCTGGTCTTCGAGACCGACCTGGGCACCTCGCTGCTCTTCTTCGGCCTCTTCGTGATCATGCTGTACGTCGCCACCGAGCGCACCAGCTGGATCGTCTTCGGCCTGCTGCTGTCGGCCGGCGGCGCCACGGTCGTGGCCACGTTCGAGCCGCACGTGCAGGACCGCGTCCAGGCGTGGCTGCACCCCTTCGCCAAGGAGACCATCGAGAGCACCGGCAGCGACCAGATCGCCCAGTCGCTGTGGGCCTTCGGCTCGGGCGGGGTGCTGGGCACCGGCTGGGGCCAGGGCAACTCGGACCTGATCGGCTTCGCCGCCAACTCCGACTTCATCCTCGCCACGGTCGGCGAGGAACTCGGGCTGACCGGCATGATGGCGGTCCTGATCATCTACGGGCTGATCGTCGAGCGCGGCGTGCGCATCTCGCTCGCCGCCCGCGACCCGTTCGGCAAGCTGCTCGCCGTCGGCCTCTCCGGCGCCTTCGGGCTCCAGGTCTTCGTCGTCGCGGGCGGCGTGATGGGCCTGATCCCGCTGACCGGTATGACGATGCCGTTCCTGGCCTCCGGCGGCTCCTCGGTGCTCGCCAACTGGGCGCTGATCGGCATCCTGATCAGGATCAGCGACACCGCCCGGCGCCCGGCGCCCGCACCCGCACCGTCACCCGACGCCGAGATGACCCAGGTGGTCCGACCGTGAACAAGCCCCTGCGCCGCATCGCGATCTTCTGCGGTCTGCTGGTCCTGGCCCTGCTCGTACGGACCAACTGGCTGCAGTTCGTGCAGGCGGACGAACTCAAGACCGACCCGAAGAACCGGCGCGTGGACATCGCGCGCTACGCCCAGCCCCGCGGCAACATCATCGTGGACGGCAAAGCGGTCACCGGCTCGACGGTCGTCAACGGCACCGACTTCAAGTACAAGCGCACCTACAAGAACGGCAAGCTGTGGTCGCCGGTCACGGGGTACGCCTCCCAGCGGATCGGTGCCAACCAGCTGGAGAAGCTCTACGACTCGTTCCTGACGGGCGACGACGACAGGCTGTTCTTCAACCGCACCATCGACATGATCACCGGGAAGTCGCAGAAGGGCGGCAACGTCGTCACGACGCTGAACGCCAAGGCGCAGAAGGCGGCCTACGACGGGCTCGGCGACAAGAAGGGCGCCGTCGCGGCGATCAACCCGAAGACCGGCGCCATCCTCGCGCTGGCCAACAAGCCCTCCTACGACCCGTCCACCTTCGCGGGCGTCAGCGGCGAGGACGGGGAGAAGTTCAAGAAGCTGGACGACGACGAGGACCAGCCGATGCTCAACCGGGCGCTGCGGCAGACGTACCCGCCCGGCTCCACCTTCAAGGTCGTCACCGCGGCGGCGGGGCTGGAGAGCGGTGACTACGACATCGACTCCAAGACGGACTCCGAGGACCCCTACCGGCTGCCGAGCTCGTCCACCGACCTGGGCAACGAGGGCAACAACCCGGCGTGCAAGAACGCCTCGATCCGGGTCGCGCTCCAGTGGTCGTGCAACACCGTCTTCGCGAAGATGAGCGACCAGCTGGGCAACGACAAGATGATCGAGGAAGCCGAGAAGTTCGGCTTCGAGAAGGACGTCAAGGGCGGCACCCTGGACCCCGACCTGGACACTCCGGTGCGGCCCGCGAAGAGCATCTACCCCAAGGACAACCGTCCGCAGAACGCGATGGCGGGTATCGGCCAGGCATCCAACCGCGCCACCCCGCTGCAGATGGCCATGGTCGCCTCGGCCGTCGCCAACGACGGCAAGCTGATGAAGCCCTACATGGTCGATCAGCTCGTCGCGCCGAACCTCAACGTGGTCGAGCAGACCAAGCCGGAGGAGCTGAGCCGGCCGGTCTCGCCGGAGAACGCGCAGAAGCTCCAGTCGGCCATGGAGACGGTCGTGGAGAAGGGCACCGGAACCTCGGGCAAGATCCCAGGCGTCACGGTGGGCGGCAAGACCGGTACCGCGCAGCACGGCGAGAACAACAAGGACAACCCGTACGCGTGGTTCATCTCGTACGCGAAGACCAGTGACGGATCTCCCGTCGCGGTCGCCGTCGTGGTGGAGAGTTCCGACACACTCCGCAGCGACATCGCGGGCGGCAAGCTGGCGGCCCCGATCGCCAAGGGCGTGATGGAGGCCGTCCTCGACGGCAAGCACTGACACACGTCGGCAGCATCGGGTGAGGCCGGTCACCACGGCCGCACCGGGCGCGCACCCTGTGGCGGGTACCGTATGCCGAGCAGCACACCGCCGTGTCGCAAGCGTGGGGGTACCTCCCAGCCGGAGGCTGGGGGAGCACCACGCCCGGTGGCACGGAAGACCGGAGAGGGCTGGAGACTATGGAAGAGCCGCGTCGCCTAGGCGGCCGGTACGAGCTGGGCTCGGTGCTCGGCCGCGGAGGCATGGCCGAGGTCTACGTCGCCCAGGACACCCGGCTGGGCCGCACGGTCGCGGTCAAGACGCTCCGCGTCGACCTCGCCCGCGATCCGTCGTTCCAGGCCCGCTTCCGCCGCGAAGCCCAGTCGGCCGCCTCGCTCAACCACCCGGCGATCGTCGCGGTCTACGACACGGGCGAGGACTACGTCGACGGCGTCTCCATCCCGTACATCGTCATGGAGTACGTGGACGGCTCCACGCTGCGTGAACTGCTGCACTCCGGGCGCAAGCTGCTGCCCGAGCGGTCCATGGAGATGTGCGTGGGCATCCTCCAGGCCCTGGAGTACAGCCACCGCAACGGCATCGTCCACCGCGACATCAAGCCCGCCAACGTCATGCTGACCCGCACCGGCCAGGTGAAGGTCATGGACTTCGGCATCGCGCGCGCCATGGGCGACTCCGGCATGACCATGACGCAGACGGCCGCCGTGATCGGCACGGCGCAGTACCTCTCCCCCGAGCAGGCCAAGGGCGAGACCGTCGACTCCCGCTCCGACCTGTACTCCACCGGCTGCCTGCTGTACGAGCTGCTGACCGTCCGGCCGCCGTTCGTCGGCGACTCCCCGGTCGCCGTCGCCTACCAGCACGTCCGCGAGGAGCCGCAGCCGCCCAGCGCCTTCGACCCCGAGATCGCACCCGCCATGGACGCGATCGTGATGAAAGCGCTCGTCAAGGACCCGGACTACCGGTACCAGAGCGCCGATGAGATGCGCGCCGACATCGAGGCGTGCCTGGACGGCCAGCCCGTCGCCGCCGCGGCCATGGGCGCGGGCGGCTACCCCGAGGACCAGCCCACCGCGGCGCTGCGCGCCCAGGAGCCGCAGACCTCCATGCTGCCGCCGATGCGCTCGGACGACGGCGGCTTCTACGACGAGCAGCGCAGCCGCCGCAAGGGCAAGAACCCGCTCTCGACGATCCTGCTGGCGCTCGCCGTGATCCTGGTGCTGGTCGGCGCGATCTTCGTCGGCAAGGCGCTGCTCGACTCGCCGAGCAACGATGTCGACGTCCCCAACGTCACCGGGCTCTCCGCATCCGAGGCCGAGGAGCAGCTCGGCAACTCCGGGCTCAAGGCCACCAAGGGCGACAGCGTCTACTGCGACGAGAAGAAGGACACCGTCTGCAAGACGGACCCGGGCATCGGCGAGAGCGTCGAACCCGACAGCACCGTCAGCCTGATCATGTCCAAGGGACCGCGGGACGAGGCCCCCCGCAGCGTGCCCGACGTCACCGGCGACGTCTACGCGGACGCCAAGCAGAAGCTCAACGAGGCGGGCTTCAAGGTCGTCAAGAAGCAGCAGGAGTCCGAGGACCAGCAGGCCGGGACCGTGCTCAGCCAGGACCCCGGCGTCGGCCAGAAGGCCAAGAAGGGCTCCAAGGTCACGCTGACCGTGGCCACCGAGTCCCGGCCGACCGTGCCCAACGTCGTCGACAAACCCTTCGACCAGGCCAAGAGCCAGCTCGAAGCGCTCGGCTTCAAGGTCTCCAAGACCGAGCAGGAGAACGGGGACAAGCCGGCCGGCACCGTGCTCAAGCAGGACCCGGGCACCGGCAAGCAGCCGGAGGGCAGCACCATCACGCTGACCGTCGCCAAGGCCCCCGCCGACCAGCCCGCCACCGTGCCGGACGTCACCAACCAGAAGCTCAAGGACGCCAAGAAGGCGCTCCAGGAAGCCGGCTTCCAGATCGGCAACATCCAGGGCCCGCAGGACGGCAAGTCCATCGTCCTGACCACCAACCCGCCGCCCAACACCCAGGGCAAGAAGGGCGACAAGGTCAACATCGTGACGCGGCCCGGCGGTCCGGGCGACGGCAACGGCGGTGGCGACGACGGCTTCTTCGGCGGCGGATGGGGTTCCGACTGACCCGGTCCGCACCGGACCGGGCCGGCCGACAGCCCTCCGGGCTGCGCGGACCCGCTTCGACGGCGGGCGCGACCGCGAGCCGGTAGTACCGGCTCCGGACGGCGCCCGCCGTTCGCGCGCGTGGCGTGTGGCGTGTGGTGTCGCGGAGCCGAGCGCGTTTCACCGAGGGGCGCCTTCCGCAGGGGGTGTGCGGGCCTGCGGAAGGGGTGGGTCCCGCGGGTTCGCCAGGTGGGGTGAGCCCGGCTCAGCGGAGTTCGGCCGGGGGTGTGCGGTCCTCGTCGACGTCCTCGGTGCGCACGAGTTCGCCCCACACCACGTAGCGGTACTTGGACGTGTAGACGGGCGTGCAGGTGGTGAGGGTGATGTAGCGGCCGCGCTGCTTCTTGCCCGACTCCTTCGGGATCGGGTCCACCACGTCGACGTTGTACTTCGAGGTCTGCGGCAGCGTCGCGAACACCTTGTACACGAACCAGGTGTTCTTGGTCTCGAAGACGACCGCGTCGCCCTCTTCTATCTTGTCGATGTTGTGGAACTTGGCCCCGTGCCCGTCGCGGTGCGCGGCGAGCGCGAAGTTGCCCGACTGGTCCTGCGGCAGCCCGGACTTGACGGGCTTGGTGTAGTAACCCGCGATGCCCTGGTTCAGCTCCTTCGGGTCGGTGCCCTTCTTGACCAGGATGTCGTCCGAGGACATCGACGGCACGTGCAGGAAGCCGATGCCGTCCCGGGTGTCGAGAGCGCCGGGGCCGCGGTCGGCCGCCCAGTGCTCGCGCACCCGGTTGCTCTCCTTCGCGGCCTGCCGGTCGGCGAGCACGTTCGTCCACCACAGCGAGTAGACGACGAACAGCGCGAGCACCAGCCCGGCGGTGATGAGCAGTTCGCCGAACACCGCGACGGCCAGCGCCATCGCCCCGCGGCGCGGATTCGCCGCGGAATCGCTGGGCTCGGCGGAGCGCTCGGGCTCGGCGGAGTCGTCGGACTCCGCGGGCTCCGCACTCTCCGCGGGGGTGACCGGCTCCGCGGACTTCTCGGTCTCCGCGGAGTCACCAGGCTCCGCGGAGTCGTCGGCATCCGCGGGGATGTTGGACTCCGCGGATTTCCCGCCCCCCGCGGGCTCCGCACCCTCCGCGGAGGCGTTGTGCTCCGCGGGCTCCGTGCCTTCCGCGGCGGCGGTCTCGTCGGCCGGGTCCGGGGTTTCCGTCGTTCGGGCGGTGTCCCGCTTGCCCTTGCTCACCTGCTGCCGCCTCCGCCGCCGTCTCGCTGGTCACCACACCGGGCTCCGCCCGCCGGGTGTCAGTCGACGAGCGCGTCCGGCTTGCCCTTGCTGCGCGGACGTTCGTCCACCATTTTGCCCCAGACGATCAGACGGTACTTGGATGTGAATTCCGGTGTGCAGGTGGTGAGCGTGATGTAGCGACCGGGCTCCGAGAAACCCGACTTGGGCGGAACCGGGTCGATCACCCCCGTATCGGACGGGGAGGTGGACGGAAGCTGCCGCGTCACCTTGTACGTGTAGTACTTCGACCGGGTCTCGACCACGACCTCGTCGCCCGTCTGCAACTTGTTGATGTAGCGGAACGGTTCACCGTGGGTGTTGCGATGCCCCGCGAGGGCGAAGTTGCCCTTCTCATCCCAGGGCATGGCGGTCTTGAGGGGCTTCTTGTCGTAGTGGCCGACCATGCCCTTGTCCAGCACCTTCTCCTTGGAGACGCCCTGGGCGACGGGCCGGGTGATGTCGATCTTCGGGATATGGATGATCGCGAAGCCCTCACCGGGCTTGAAGGCACCGGCTTTGCGTTCGGGGTCGACACCGTCCTCGGGATCGCGCTCGTCCCACTGCTGCTGGAGCTTGTCGGTGGCACCGTTCGCCTGCTGGTCGGCACGGACGTTGGTCCACCACAGCTGGTAGGCGACGAACAGCAGCATCAGCACACCGCAGGTGATGAACACCTCGCCGATGGCCCGGCTGGCGATCATGCCGGGGCCCGGCCGCAGCGCGCGGGCGGCCTTGCGGGCCTCCAGCCGGGTCGGTCCCGGCGGGCGCTCCGTGCGCGACCGGGGAGGGAACTCCTCGGCGCGCGGACGACGCAGCCCCACGGTGCTGCGGTCGTCCTGGTCCTGCTGCCCTCCGCCCTCGTACCGGCCGCCCTGCTGTCGACCGTCTTGGCGCGGCGGGGCCTGCTGCCGCCGTGTCCGGCGCTCCCGAGCCCCCGGCTGCTCCGGCCCCGGCCCCTGAGGTACCTGCGCCTGGTGCCCCTGGACCGGTCCCGGCTCGGACTCGAACGGAGTGCTCCCCTGCGGTCCGCGGCCGCTCGGGCCGCTCTCCGGCCCCGCAGGCGGGACGGGCCCCCGGACGAACCGCGGCTCGGGCTCGGCCGTCGGCGTCTGCTGCCCCGCCGGCATCTGCCCCACAGGCGGCTGCGGCCGCTGCGGCGGGGACTGCGACCGCTGCGGGGACTGCGGCTGTGCGGACCCCGTGTACGGCTCGTACGGCGCTCCCGCGTACCAGGCGGCCTCCTGGCCCGCGTCGGCCGCGTACGGGCTTCCAGCCGCCGTCTGCGGCCCCGGCGGCCACTGCGCCTCCCCGTGACGTGCCCGCGGCCCGGGCGCCCCCTGGGGCCCGGACGGCGGCGGCTCCGGCCGCGCGTGCGGGTGACGCTCCGGCCCCGGCTGCGAGCGCTCCGGCCCCGGCTGCGAGCGGGGCGGCTCCGGCTGCGAGCGGGGCGGCTCCGACTGCGAGCGGGGCGGCTCCGGCTCGGGCGGACGCTGGCCCGGGAGCGGGTCGTTGAGCGGATCCGCGAGGGCGTCGACGGCCGCACGGTAGCGGTCGTACTCGGGGTCGTTCCCGGACCCGTACCGGTGACCGTCCGCCTCCTCGCCACCGCGATGGCCCGGCGTCACCCGGTGACCGTCCCCAGACCGGCGCCGCGCGGCACCTCCAGCCCCGCGGAGCGCTCCACGGCGCCGGTGTCACCGCAGCGCACCAGCCAGTTGGCCAGCATCCGGTGACCGCCGTCGGTGAGGACCGACTCGGGGTGGAACTGGACCCCCTCGACGGGCAGCTCCCGGTGGCGCAGCCCCATCACCAGACCGGCCCCGCCGGCGCCGCCCTCCCGAGCGGGGGCGGCGGCGTCCGCGCCGCCCGGCGCCGTCCAGGCCGTGACCTCCAGCGCGTCCGGGAGCGCGCCGCGGACGGCCAGCGAGTGGTAGCGCGTCGCGGTGAAGGGCGAGGGCAGTCCGGCGAACACGCCCGCGCCCTCGTGCGAGACGGCGGAGGTCTTCCCGTGCAGCAGCTCCGGGGCCCGGCCGACGACGCCGCCGTAGGCGACGGCCATCGACTGCATGCCCAGGCAGACCCCGAAGACGGGGATCCCGCGGGCCGCGCAGTGCCGCACCATACCGATGCAGACTCCGGCCTCCTCGGGCGCGCCCGGTCCGGGGGAGAGGAGTACGCCGTCGAAGCCCGCCTCGGCGTGCTCCGGCTCGACCTCGTCGTTGCGGACCACCTCGCAGGTGGCGCCGAGCTGGTAGAGGTACTGGACGAGGTTGAAGACGAAGCTGTCGTAGTTGTCCACGACCAGGATCCGGGCGCTCACGGCGTGCCTCCCACGACCGTGCCCGCGATCCCGGCGGCCCGGCCGGCGGCACCGTCCACGGTCACGTCGTTGAAGGGCAGCAGCGGCTCCGCCCACGGGAAGACGTACTGGAACAGCAGAAAGACGACCCCGGTCACCAGTACCGCCGAAATCAGTGCGCGTACATACACGTTGCCCGGCAGATGCCGCCAGATCCAGCCGTACATCCCGCGATGCCGTCCTCTCTCCTCCCGCGCCCGTCGGGCACGCATGCCGTTCGGCCCACCCAAGAGTACGGCGTCAGAGTACGGCCTCAGCGCGTGAGCGCGTCCGGCTTCCCCGCGCTCGCCGGCCGGGTGGCGTCCAGCCGCGCCCAGGCGATCAGCCGGTGGCTGCTGCCCCACTCCGGATCGCAGGTGGTGAGGGTGAGATAGCGGCCGGGGCGGTCGAAGGGGGCGGCCGCCGGATCGACGGGAGCGGGCACCGGGTCGAGCACTCCGGTGTCGCCGGGAAGCGTGCGGTAGGGGCGCCGGGTGAGCGTGTAGGTGTACCAGGTGTCGCCGTTCGTGACGAACACGTGGTCGCCGGGGCGCAGCTCGGGGAAGTCCTTGAACGGGTCACCGTAGGTGCGGCGGTGCCCGGCGACGGCGAAGTTGCCCCGCTCGCCGAGGTCCGCGGTGCGGGTGTAGTGGCCGAGCCCCTTGCGCAGCGTGCCCGGGCGGGTGTTCTCCAGGACGGGCCGGGACCAGTCGCGGCCGAACCGCGGGACGTACATCACGGCGAACCCCTCGCCATCCTCGTGACCGGCGTGCGCCGGGCCGCCGCCGCGGGTGCCCGCCGGACTCCCGCCCTCCTGCTGCCGCCGCTCGCCGACACCTCCGGAGGCCGGGTCCCGCGGGCTGCCTGACTCGGCACCGGGGCCGGGGCCGGGGCCGGGGCCGGGGCCGGGGCCGGGGGAGCCGCCGGGCGCGGGTTGGGCCGACCACTGCTTCCGGAGCCTGGCGATCTCGTCGTCCGCGGCCCGGTCGGCGCGCATCCCGGTCCAGTACAGGAGGTGGACGACGAAGAGCACGATCAGCACCCCGACGGTGATGCACAGCTCGCTCAGTCCGCGTACGGCCGCCCGTAACGCCGCTCCGTCCGTACCCGACGCCGCTCCGTCCCGCACCGCTGCCCCACTTCCCGTCCGCCGCGAACGTCAGGGCCGCGGACGGCTGCGCCGCGGACTTGTTCGGCGTGGACGTGCTCGACCCCGGACGGGCCCGGTGCGGGCACGCTCACCGCACGGGCTCGGCCTGCTGGAGATCCACTGTGCCGGAGTAGCCGGGAAGAGTCATCGCCTTGTGCTCCTCGACTTTCCAGCCGAGGCCGTAGGCGTCCACGTACTCGAGGTAGTTGCGGATCGCGGGAGCCTCGTCGAGCGCGGTGCGCAGCTTCTCCCGGTCCCCGACGGCGCTGACCTTGTAGGGCGGGGAGTAGACGCGGCCCTGCAGGATGAGGGTGTTGCCGACGCAGCGCACTGCGCTGGTGGAGATGAGCCGCTGGTCCATCACCTTGATGCCCTTGGCGCCGCCCTGCCACAGGGCGTTGACGACCGCCTGCAGGTCCTGCTGGTGGATGACCAGGTCGTTGGGTTCGGGGTCGGGGAGGCCGGGGACCTTGGCCGTGGCGTTGCTGGGGGCGTCGTCCAGGGTGACGGTCAGCCCCTGGCCGGACAGCTTCTTGAGTCCCGCGCGCTTCTCCAGGTCGTCGAGTCTGCGATCCTGGTCGCGGGTGCTGCCGTCGTCGCGGCGGGCGAGCTTGTCGACCTGGCGGCGGAGCCCGGCCGCCTGGCGGTCCAGCTCCGCGTTCTGCCTGCTGCGCTCCTGGATGAGGTCGGAGAGCCGCAGCATCGAACTGTCGCTGCGGATGTTCGTCCCTTGCGCCGTGTTGAAGCTGACCCAGAAGATGAGGCCCGCGAGGGCGAAGACACCTATGGCAGCCAGCCGTGCAGGCCGTATCAACGATCTGGTCACCGTACCCTTGTCTCCCTCCGCCCTGGGAAAGCACTACGCTAACGGACCACCGTCCCTATGGGCCGTACGGCGGTCAGCAGAGCATCGACAGGAGAGTCTCTCGTGCCGAAGTCACGTACCCGAAAGAAAGCGGACTTCACGCCCCCGCCGGAGAAGAAGGCCACCACCATCGACCTGCGTGGTGGCGGACGCCGCTGGGTGGCACCGCTGATGCTGGCGCTGTTCGGCATCGGCCTCGCCTGGATCGTGGTGTTCTACGTCACCAACAACTCGCTTCCGGTCGAGTCGCTGGGCAACTGGAACATCGTGGTGGGCTTCGGCTTCATCGCGACCGGCTTCGTCGTCTCCACCCAGTGGAAATAAGAGTTATCCACAGGCTGATCCACAGCCTTGGATAACTCACAAGATCTGTGGATAACTTTCTGGGTGTTGACGCCGATGTGACTGCACGGGCGGCAGGAAGAGCCCAGGTCGCCCCTGCAATAGCAAGGGATGCGCACACCTGAGCGAAGACGCCCCCGGGTGGACCACACCGTGCACAAGATTCCGCACCCGCTGTGGACAACCGGGGGTCGAGCCCACTTTCGAGCACCGTACGAAGGTCCCGGTCCCCGGTTGTCCACCGGAGGCCGGGACCGACCGGCGAACCGGCATCCGACCCCACCGGTGCCCCGCCGCCTCCGCCGTCCCCGCTCCCCCCGGCCGGACGGTCCGCCGGTGGCGCCCGGGAGTGACCGACCTCACGGGCGCGGCGAGCAGCACCCGCGGCACCCGCGGCACCCGCACGAAGAGCGCCCGGCGCCGCGTCCCGCTGCCTCGGCCCAGCCGGCCGGCCGGGCCACCAAGCATCGCCCGGCCCGGGCCGACCCGGGCCGGCTCAGGTCAGGTCAGGTCAGGTCAGGTCAGGTCAGGTCAGGTCAGGTCAGGTCAGGTCAGGTCAGGTCAGGTCAGGTCAGGTCAGCTGGAGTGTCCGCACCACCAGCAGCACCACGACCACCGCCAGCAGCAGCACGAAGGCGCCGGCCTGCACCAGGGTCCGCCGTTCACGCGGCGCGTGCACCATCGCGTAGGCCAGCAGCACCCCCGTGACCAGGCCGCCGACGTGCGCCTCCCAGGCGATGTTCTTCCAGGTGAAGGTGAAGACCAGGTTGATGGCCAGCAGGATCAGGATCGGCCGCATGTCGTAGCGCATCCGCCGCATCAGCACGGCCATCGCGCCGAACAGGCCGAAGATCGCGCCGGAGGCGCCCAGCGACGCCTGCTGCGGCACAGCCAGCAGAAAGGTGAGCGCTCCGCCGCCCAGTCCGGAGAGCAGATACAGCCCTGCGAAGCGCAACCGGCCCAGCGCCGCCTCCAGCGGCGGGCCCAGGAACCACAGGCCGAGCATGTTCATCGCGATGTGCCAGATCTCCTGGTGCAGGAACATCGAGGTCAGCAGCCGGTACCACTGCCCTTCCGCGACGCCCTCCACCGGGCCGTACGGCTCGGTGACCGCCCGCCCGAACAGCAGCAGTTCGTCCAGCAGCCGGTCGCCGCCCGCGAGCACCGCGATGAAGACGGCCACGTTGAGGCCCAGCAGCACCTTGGTGACCAGCCGGGGATCCCCCGTGACGCGCCCGCCCGCCACTGTCCTGGGCCGATCGGCACCCGGCCGGTGTCCGGTCCCGGATCCCGACCGGACGCACTCGGGGCACTGGAATCCGACGGAGGCCGCCACCATGCATTCCGGGCAGATGGGTCGCTCGCAGCGCGTGCACGAGATGCCCGTCTCCCGGTCGGGATGCCGGTAGCAGTACTTCGGCGCCGGCTGTGCGGCCCCACCCCCGGGTTGTCCGTCCTGCTCCACGCTCACCCCTCCAGTGTCCCGTACGCACCAGCCCCACCCGCCCTGACATACGGACGGGTGGGGCGTGTGGTTCCCGCTGCCGCCGGCGCCGCCGGCCCGCCTGCGGGTGCCGACTGCCGGCCGCTGTCGCCTGCCGCGGTTACTGCCGCTCGATGACGACGGACTCCAGCACGACGTCCTGCAGCGGACGGTCCGTGCGGGGGTTGGTCTGCGTACCGCTGATCTTGTCCACGACCTCCCGGCCGGCCTGGTCCGCGACCTCGCCGAAGATGGTGTGCTTGCCCGTCAGCCAGGTCGTGGCACCGACGGTGACGAAGAACTGCGAGCCGTTGGTGCCCGGGCCCGCGTTGGCCATGGCCAGCAGGTACGGCTTGGTGAAGGCGAGGTCGGGGTGGATCTCGTCGCCGAACTCGTATCCGGGGCCGCCGGTGCCGTTGCCCAGCGGGTCCCCGCCCTGGATCATGAAGCCGCTGATCACACGGTGGAACACGGTGCCGTCGTACAGCTTCGCTGTGGTCTTCTCACCCGTCTCCGGATGCGTCCATTCGCGGGAGCCCTCGGCGAGCTCGACGAAGTTCTTGACCGTCTTGGGCGCATGGTTCGGGAAGAGCTGAACGCGGATGTCGCCGTGGTTGGTCTTCAGGGTGGCGTGGAGTTGCTCGGCCACGGTCTACCTTCCATCTGCCTGCATTGTCTCGCCCCGATCCTCCCACGGACGCCGGGGAACGGTGGCTGACCCGGATGCCCGACCGAGGGAGCGGGTCGGCGCACAGGCAGGCATGATCTTCGAAACAGGTGGAAAACGACTTCCTGTCCTCCGTTGTCGGAGAGACTGCCACGTGAGTCATGAGCCACCGAGGAGGAGGAACCGTGACCGCCAAGAAGAGCGTGCGCGCTGCGACCGGCACGGCCAAGGAGAGCGTGCGCCACGCCGCGGAAGTGGTGAAGCCCCACGCGGGCCAAGCCAAGGACACCGCGGCGCGCTATGCCCATGAGGCGAGTGCGCGGCTCGGGCCGAAGGTCTCCAAGGCCGCCGAGCAGGCTCGCCACTCCGCCCGCGAAGGATACGAGCACTACGTCGGACCCCGGGTCGCACAGGCTCTGGACGCCCTCCCTCCCGAGGTCGACAGGACCGCGGGGCGCGCGGCCGAGCACACCAGGGAGGCGGCCCGCCGGGCGGCCGCCTACGCGGGGCCGCGCCTGGAGACGGCGATGACGGAGGCCCGCGCCGCCGCCGGGCCCGCCCGCGAGGAAGCGGCGCAGCGCGGGGCTGCCGCGGTGGCCGCGCTGCGCGGCCAGGTGACGGTCGAGGAGATCGAGAAGCTCACCCGTCGCCGCCACAGGCGCTCGCGTGCCGGCCGGTTCGTGCGGCGCGCCGGTCTGATCGGGCTGCTGGCGGGCGGCGCCTATGCCGCCTGGCGCTGGTGGGACCGGCAGGCGAACCCGGACTGGCTGGTGGAGCCGCCGGCCGCGACCGAGGTCGGCGACCGCAGCTCGCTCTCCCGCGTGAACGGCTCTCCCGCCGAGAGCAGCAGGAGCGACGGGAGCGAGCTGGACCCGGAGGTCCGGGCCAAGCAGGACGACGCGGAGTCCGAGGGCCGCGACAAGCAGTAGCCCGCCTCCGAGGGCCGGCGCCGCGACCGTCGGTGGCGCCGCCCCTCGGCTGCGCGGACCGTCGACGGCGCGGGCTGCCGACGGCGGGCTGCCGACGGCGCGGTACCCCGCCGACACGGCTCGCCGGGCGCGGGTCTCGCCGACACCGCTCGCCGACACCGCCCGTCGGCGCGCGGAGCGGCTGTGGCGCGGGCGCCTTGGCGGCGCGGCCCCCTTGCGGTGCAAACGTCGCCGCCGGGCACACGGGTACTCCGGTCGGGTGAGGGGCGGGGGGAGTCAGCTCTCCCGTCCTCCGCCCGCGTCCGCACCGTCCGCGCTGCCCGCACCGTCCGCGCTGCTCGGGCCGTCCGCGCGGCCCGCACCGTTCGCACCGTCCGCCCCGTCGTCGGCAGTGTTCGCTGTGTTCGCTGTGTTCGCGGCGTTCGCGGCGTTCCGGTCCGGCTGCTCCGGCAGCGCCTGCGGTGCCGGCACGGGGACCAGGACGTCCTCCAGGCCGGTGATCCGCAGCAGCCGCAGGACTCGCGGGTCGGCGCACACCAGGGTGAAGGCGCCGCCGCTGGCCAGCGCCCGGGCACGGATGTCCACGAGGAGGGCCAGTCCGCTGCAGTCGATGAAGGTGACCGCCCGCAGATCGGCGACGAGCTGCGGGGCGGGAGCGGCGGTGAGCGCGTAGAGCCGGGGCGTGGTGGCCAGCACCACGGCCAGGTCGATCTCCCCGTGCAGTTCCACCACGCTGCGGCCGCGCTCGTCGCGGGTCAGCACCGTGCCCGCCGGAGCCCCCTCGCCCTCGCCGGGGGTGTCGGCCCCGTACGCGCAGGGCTGTTCGGCGGTGGCCCAGGGCTGCTCTGGTGCGGTGGAGGACAGCCTGCTGCCGCTCGCGTCCGGGTGCGGTGCCATCGGTGCCCTCACGTATGACCTTGTGACCGTAGGAGTCCAGGAAATCGGCCCGTAAGCATAGGCAGGGCCCTTGGGGGTGGCGCTGCGCCACCCCTGCATCGTCACTCGAACGAGTGTAAAAACCCAATTCTGCTTGCGAGTTGACGCTTCACCCCCACGAGTCCTCCGCATCCGGGAGAATGTCCGAAGTGGCGGACTACCGGCCGGTCGGCAGGAAGACTGGCCCCGTGCAGCAGAACATCCCCGAGGAGACCACGTCCTTCGTCGGCAGGGCCGCCGAACTGGCGCGGCTGGCCGAAGCGCTCAGGGAGCAGCGACTGGTGACCCTCGTCGGCGGCGCCGGAGTGGGGAAGTCCCGGCTCGCCCTGCACGCGCTGGGCACCGCCCCTCCCGGAGCCGGGAGCATCTACTGGGCCGACCTGTGGCCGCTGCGGAGCGACGAACTCCTGGCCGCCACCGTGGCCGACGCGCTCGGCCTCTCCGACCACACTCCCCGGATGCCGCTGGACGCCCTGTGCGGCTGGGTGGCCGACCGCGCGGTGCTGCTCGTCCTCGACTCGTGCGAACACCTCGTCCCGTCCTGCCGCCATCTGGTCGGCGAACTGCTGACCGCCTGCCCGCATCTGACCGTGCTGACCACCAGCAGGGAGCCGCTGGGCGCCATCCGGGAGGCCGTGCTGCCCGTACCGCCGCTGGCGCCCGGTACCGAGGCCGTCGCCCTCTTCCGACAGCGCGCCGAGGCGGTCGGCAGACCGCTGCGCGAGGTCTCCGAGCAACGGCTGGCCGCGGGGCTGTGCGCCCGGCTGGACGGCGTGCCGCTCGCCCTGGAACTGGCGGCGGCACAGTTGCGCCACCACACGCTGGCCGAGACCTCGGACCGGATCCGCTCCGGGCTGGATCTGCTCGACCCTCCCGGCCGCTCCGGGCCGAGAGGGTCCGGACCCGGACCGTCCGACTCGGGGCGCTCCGACTCCGGGCCGCCGAGCGCCGGTTCCGGGCCATGGAGCGGCAGCACGCCGGGCGGCAGCACGCCGGGCGGAAGCACGCCGGGCGGCAGCACGCCGGGCGGAAGCACGCCGGGCGGCGCCGCTGCCGGACGGTCCGGGCCCGGGTCGTCCGGCCCCGGCGAGGAACTCCGGCGCCCCGCACGGCACAGCGCCGTGCGGACGGCCGTGGGGTGGAGCCACGAGCTGTGCCGCCCCACCGAGCGCCTGCTGTGGGCCCGGCTGACCGTCTTCCCCGCAGGGTTCGACGGCGGACTCGCCGAACAGGTCTGCAACGGTGGCCCCTTGACCCCCGAGGAGCTGCGCTCCTGCCTGGCCGGCCTGGTGAACAAGTCGGTCGTCACCGTCGAGGGGGGCCGCTACCGGCTGCTGGACAGCATCCGCGAATACGGCCGGATGTGGCTGCGGGAACTGGGCGAGACCGAGCAGCTGGCCGCCCGGCACGCCGCCGCGATCGTGGAGCTGTCGCGGCAGGCCCGCACCGAATGGCCCGGGGCGCGCCAGCAGGCCTGGTACGAGCGGGTCGAGGAGCTGTACCACGACGTGCGCGAAGCGCTGCGGTTCCTGCTGGGCTCCGACCCGGCCGGAGCCTTGGAGCTGGCCGGGAACGTGGCCTTCTTCTGGGTGTGCTGCGGCCACCTCTACGAGACCCACCACTACCTGGAGCTGGCACTGGCCTGCACCGAGGGGTCGAGCGAGGCCCGGACCCGCGGCCTGTGGTCGCTGGGCCTGGCGCGCGTGCTCCACGGAGACCACGAGTCGGGCCGCTCCTTCGCCGAGCTGACCCGGCAGGAGGCCGCCCTCGCGCGGAACGACGAAGGGCTGCGCGGGGCCGCCTATCTGGAGGCGCTCGCCGCACTGCTGGCCGGACGCCCGCTGGCGGCTCTGGCGACGGCCGACGCGGCGCTGCGCGACACCGGCCGGGCGCCGGGGCCCGCCTTCGGCAGCACCCTGTGCCGGCTGGCCCGGCTGTTCGCGCTCACCGGTGCCGGACGGCTCAAGGAGGCCCGCCGCGAAGCCGAGGCCCTGCGCCGGGAGTGTGTACGGCTCGGGGAGTACTGGACCCGCTCCTACACCGACTACCAGTTGGCGCTGATCGCACTCTTCGAGGACCGGCCGGGCCCGGCGGGCGCCCACGCGCGGGACATGCTCGATGCGAAGCGCCGCATCGGGGACCGCTTCGGCATCGCCCTCGGGCTGGAGTTGCTGGCCGCCGCCCAGGCGCGGGAGGGCGAGCCGGAGCGGGCCGCGCTCGCCTACGGGGCCGCCGCGCAGCACTGGGAGATCGTGGGCCACCCGCAGCGCGGCACCCCCGAGGTGGCCCCGCTGCGGGACGAGGGGCAGGCCGCGGCCCGGGCCCGGCTCGGCGACGCGGAGTACGAAGCACTCTTCCGCGAGGCCCTGCACGCCGACCGCGACGAGGTACTGGCCCGGGCAACCCGCGCCGCTCGGGAGAACCGCCGGTGAGGGACGGTGCGCGGCGCGGGACGGGACGGCGGTGGCGGCCCTCGCTGCCGGGGGCCGCCACCCTCGCGCGACCGGCGACCACACGACCGGCGACCGCATGACCGGCGACCGCACGACCGGCCACCGCCGAGCGGCCGACCGGGTCCGTACGACCGGCAGGGCCGTCCGCGGCGAAGAAGGCCGGGTGGGTCCGGCTCACCCGCCCGCCGGTTCCACCTGGGACGGCTCCGCGTGGGCGGGCCCCGCGGCGCCCGCGGATCCCGCGCCACCGGCCGCCGTACCCGCCGCACTCTCCGCGGGCCCGGCACGCACCGCGGCCTCCGCACCCTCCGCACCGGCCGTGGCAGAAGCCGCCGCGTCGGACGCGCGGGGACGGCGGAAGCGCAGGGCGATCAGGGCGGTGACGGCTGCACCCAGCGCGGCCAGCAGGACGGCCTGGCGCAGGCCCTCGACCCGGGACACTCCCGAGCCCGCGGCCACCGCGACCAGCAGGGCCAGCCCGACGGCGGCGCCCACCTGCTGGGTGGTGGACGCCATCCCGGAGGCGACGCCCACGTTCCGCCCGTCCACCCCGGCGGCAGCGGCGCCGAACATCAGGGTGTAGCTCGCGCCCTGCCCGAGGCCCAGTACCACCAGGCCGGGCACCGTCGCCGCGTACGAGGCGTCCTCCGCCATGGTCAGCCCGACCGCCGCCGCCCCTGCGGCGGCCACCGCGAGCCCTGCCACCATCACGGCCCGCATCCCGAACCGGGTGGCGATCCGCCCGGCCAGCAGCGACCCGGCCGCGACGGCCACCATCGGCACGAGATAGGCCAGCGCCGTCCTCAGCGGGCCGTAGCCGTGCACCTCCTGGAAGTAGACGGTGAGGAAGTAGACGAGGCTGCCGATCGTCCCCATGAAGAGGAAGGTGACGGCCACACCGGTGCTCAGGTCGCGGTCGCGCAGCAGGTGCAGCGGCATCAGCGGGGCGCGGCCGCGCCACTGCAGGAGGAGGAACCCGGCGAGCAGGGCTGCGCCGAGGGCGGCGGCGGCCGGCACCGGCGGCGCGGACCAGCCCGATTCCGGGCCCTGCACCAGGGCGAGTACCACCGCGGTGACGCCGAGGGTCGAGGTGAGGGCACCGGGCACATCGAGCCGGCCGCCGCGCGCGGCACCCGCCGGGTCCGGCGCGATGAGCCGGTACGCGGCGACCAGCGCCGCCGCGGCGAGCGGGACGTTGACGTAGAACACCGCCCGCCAGCCGAGCACCTCGGTGAGCAGTCCGCCCAGCAGGGCGCCCACGATCAGGCCGCTTCCGCCCGCCGCTCCCCATACCGAGAACGCCCGGTTGCGTTCCCTGCCCTCGGCGAAGAGCGTGCCGACCAGGGTGAGGGTCGCGGGGAAGAGGAACGCGCCCCCTACCCCCTGTCCCGCGCGGGCCGCGAGCAGCAGGCCCGGGCCGCCCGCCAGCCCCCCGGCCAGGGACGCGGCAGCGTAGAGCAGGAGGCCGAGGACGAACATCCGCCGGGGGCCGAACAGGTCGCAGGCCCGGCCGCCGAGCAGCAGGAACCCGCCGAAGGCGACGGCGTAGGCGCTCACCACCCACTGCAGGCCGCCCGGCGTGAACCCCAGACCGCTGCCGATCCGCGGCAGGGCCATGTACACGATGTTGTAGTCCAGGGCGATGATGAGCTGGGCGAGGGCCAGCAGGGCCAGGATGCGGCCCTGCCGGCCCGCCCGCGCCGCGGCAGGGCTCATCGGCGCGCCGCCCGCTCGTCCGTGCCGGCGACCTTGGCGGTGGCCAGCGCGACCCGGTTCCAGGTGTTGATGGCGAAGGTGAGCGCCAGCAGCGCGGCCAGTTCCGACTCGTCGAAGTGGCGGGCCGCCCCGTCGTAGGCCGCGTCCGGCACCCCGGCGTCGGAGACCCGGGTGACCGCTTCGGTGAGGGCCAGGGCCGCCTGCTCCCGCGCGGAGAAGAAGTGCGCGGCCTCCCGCCACACGGCGACCATGTGCAGCCGCTCCTCGCTCTCGCCCGCCTTGCGGGCGTCCGAGGTGTGCATGTGGAGGCAGTACGCGCAGCCGTTGAGCTGCGAGGCGCGGATCTGGACCAGTTCGACCAGCGCCGGGTCGAGGTGCTCACGTGCGGCGGCGTCGAGGCCGATCAGAGCCTTGAACGCCTTCGGGGCGGTCTTGGCGAAGTTCAGTCGCGGGGTGGCGGGTGGGGTGTTCTCGTTCGTTGTCATGCCTCGAACCTAGAAGTCCGAATGACCGGCTGTAGGGTGCAATGCCATGGGAGAAACATGGGTCAATTCCCCCGACCCGGGCGCGGCCCCGGACCCGGGCGCGGCCCCGGAGCCGGGCCCGGAGCCGACGGCGTCCGCGGCGGCAGAGGTGCTCGGTCAGGACCTGCATGTGGAACTGGCCGCCGCGGGCGGGCGCCGTACCGTGCTCATGGACGCCCTGCGGGAGGCGGTACGGTCCGGCAGGCTCGCCCCCGGGACCCGCCTGCCGCCCTACCGCTCCCTCGCCGCCGACCTCGGCATCGCACGCAACACCGTGGCCGAGGCATACGGCGAACTGGTCGCCGAGGGCTGGCTCACCGCCCGGCAGGGTTCCGGCACCCGCGTCGCCCGCCGGGCGGAGCCACTCGCGCCCCAGCGGTCCCGACGGCAGCCGCCGGGACCGGCGCAACCCGCCCGCCCCACCCACAACCTCCGGCAGGGCCAGCCGGAGGACGCCTCCTTCCCGCGCGGCTCCTGGATGGCCTCAGCACGGCGGGCGGTGAGCGCCGCACCCAACGAGGCGTTCGGGCCGGGCGACCCGCAGGGCCGCATCGAGTTGCGCCGCGCCCTGACCGACTACCTGGCCCGCGCTCGCGGCGTGCGCACGAGCCCCGAACGCATCGTCATCTGCGCCGGGTTCGCTCACGCGCTGCGGCTGCTCGTCGGTGCGGTGCTGCCGGGCCCGATCGCCGTCGAGTCCTACGGGCTGCCCTTCCACCGCGCGCTGCTGGCCGCCGCACCGGTGACCACGACACCGCTGTCACTCGACGAAAGCGGCGCCCGCGTCGCGGAGTTGGCCGCTCTTACGCAGGTGCGGACCGCGCTGCTCACCCCGGCCCACCAGTTCCCCACCGGGGGGCCGCTGGAGCCGGAGCGGCGCACGGCGATCGTCGACTGGGCCCGCGCCGTCGGCGGGCTCCTCCTGGAGGACGACTACGACGGGGAGTTCCGCTACGACCGCCGCCCGGTGGGCGCCGTGCAGGGGCTCGACCCCGACCGGGTGCTCTACCTCGGCTCGGCCAGCAAAAGCCTGTCCCCCGCCGTACGGCTGGGCTGGATGGTGCTGCCCGACCACCTCGTCGACGACGTGCTCGCCGTCAAGGGCGAACGGGAGGGCTGGACCGGCGTCCTCGACCAACTGACCCTGGCCGACCTGATCACCTCCGGGGGCTACGACCGCCATATCCGCCGCATGCGCCAGCGCTACCGGCGCCGCCGCGACCAGCTCCTCACCGCACTGGAGCGGCACGCCCCGCACGTCCACGCGACCGGCATCTCGGCGGGCCTGCACGCCGTGCTGCGGCTGCCCCCGGGCACGGAGCGCTCGGCGGTCAAGGCGGCCACCTGGCAGGGCGTCGCACTGGACGGGCTGGCCTCCTTCCGCCACCCGGCGGCGACCATGCCCGCACCGGACGGTCTGGTCGTCGGCTACGCCACCCCCTCCGACCACGCCTGGACCCCGGCCCTCGACGCCCTCGTCCGCGCCCTGCCGCCGCCGCTCGACGAGCCGTCCGGCCCGCAGACCGCGGCCACCGACGCAGACGCAGACACCGAGCCGGACGCTCACAGGTGACCGATCACGGGTGACGTCGCACACCGCGGCCCGCACCGGAGGCCGGAGACCGGTCTCAGTCGGCGGTGCCCGGGCCCGGAGGGTCCGCGGTTGGCCGCGGGCACGAAAAATGCCCTCCGACCTGCATTTCCGCAGGACAGAGGGCATTTCCGGGTGGAGCCAAGGGGAGTCGAACCCCTGACATCTGCCATGCAAAGACAGCGCTCTACCAACTGAGCTATGGCCCCGTCGCGCACCAGGGTACCGGCTCCCGGGGACGAATTCCGACCGGGTATCGCCCCGCCCCCGCCGCCGTCCGTAGGATGCACGGCAAGTTCGCGCGAGCGAAGCACCGCAGGGCAGCCCAGGGGAGACGCCATGGACGCAGCAGCACAGGACCCGACGGCGAAGGCGCGCGAGCTCCAGAGTCAGTGGTACGGCGAGCCGTTGGGAACCCTCTTCCGCCGGCTGATCGAGGACCTGGGGCTCAACCAGGCCCGCCTCGCCACGGTGCTCGGACTGTCCGCACCTATGCTTTCGCAGCTCATGAGCGGGCAGCGGGCAAAGATCGGGAACCCGGCCGTCGTCCAGCGCGTCCAGGCCCTTCAGGAGCTGGCCGCCGAGGTGGCGCGCGGTGACATCAGCGCCGCTGACGCGACCAACCGGATGGACGAGATCCGCCGGACCGCGGGTGGCAGTGTGCTCAACAACGCCACGCAGACCGCCTCCTCCGGCGCCTCCCAGACCCCGGTCAAGCGGGTCGTACGGGAGATCCAGGCCCTGCTGCGGTCGGTGTCGGACGCCGCCGACATCATCGAGGCGTCCAACGCGCTCGCCCCCTCCCATCCGGAACTGGCAGAGTTCCTCCGGGTCTACGGCGCGGGCCGTACCTCCGACGCGGTCAAGCACTACGAGTCGCACCAGAGCTGATCACCACGAGCCGCACCGCGGTTCGCTGCGGTACAGCGGGAGAGCGCAGAAGCAAGGGGCGGGCGCGAGCACCATGGGTGAGATCTTCGCCGGCAGGTACGAGCTGGTCGATCCGATCGGACGCGGCGGCGCCGGGATGGTCTGGCGCGCCTGGGACCATCGGCGCAGGCGGTACGTGGCCGCCAAGGTGCTGCAGCAGTCCGACGCCCACACCCTGCTGCGCTTCGTCCGCGAGCAGTCCCTGCGCATCGACCACCCGCACGTGCTGGCCCCGGCGAGCTGGGCGGCCGACGACGAGCAGGTCCTGTTCACGATGGACCTGGTCAGGGGCGGATCGCTGGCCCATCTCGTCGGCGACTACGGCGCACTGCCGCCCACGTTCGTGTGCGCCCTGCTCGATCAGCTCCTCTCCGGCCTGGCCGCCGTGCACGCCGAGGACGTGGTGCACCGGGACATCAAACCGGCGAACATCCTGCTGGACTGCACCGGCACGGGCCGTCCGCACCTGCGGCTGTCCGACTTCGGCATCTCCATGCGCAAGGGCGAGCCGCGTCTGACCGAGACCAACTACGTCGTCGGTACGCCGGGCTACTTCGCGCCCGAGCAGATGCTGGAGGCGGAGGCGGACTTCGCCTCGGATCTGTACGCGGTGGGGCTGGTGGGGCTCTATCTGCTCACCGGCCGGAAGCCCGACGCACAGGCGCTGTTCGAGGAGTACGAGCACGGGATGCCCGCGGCGCCCGAGGGGGTGGCCGAGCCGCTGTGGCAGGTGCTGGGACAGTTGCTGCAGCCCGATCCCGCCGTACGCTTCCGCACCGCGACAGGCGCCCGCAAGGCCCTGGCCGCGGCCGCCGAGCTGCTGGACCGGGACGCGACGGTGGAGCAGGAGGCCGTCGAGGTCTTCGACCACATCGGCCCGCTGCCGGAAGGGTTCGGCCCCGACGGTCCGCTGCGTCCGACCCCACCGGACGCGGACACGGCCGCCGGTGGCGCCACCGGGAGCGAGGCGGGGACGGTGGCCGGGAGCGGCACCGGGGCCGACGACGTGGCGGTGGCCGGAAGCGCCACCGTCGGGACGGGGGGCGAGGAGACCGACGCCGGTACGGCCGGTGCAGGCGCCCCGACGCCGGGGGCCGCGCCCGCTCCGCGGCCGTCCGACACGGGGAGCTTCCCGCTGCAGCCGCCCGCGCCGGCCCCCGCCGCGACGGCCACCGCCGCGCAGCCGGTGCCGCAGCAGCCGGGTACGCCACCGGCGGCGTCCGCGCCCCCCGGTCCGTACCCCGCGGCGGACCAGGGCACCCGCGCCTACCCCCCGGCGTACGGGTACCCGGCGGGGCCACCGGGCCCGGTGGCGCCCGCCGCGACGGCGCCGCCCGTGCACGTGCCGGCCCCCGCACGGAGGCCCGGCCCGCCGCTCAAGGTCGCGGTGCCGATGCTGCTCGTCGCGCTCCTCTGCCTGGCCACAGGCGTCTGGGCGCTCTCGACAGCGGCGTAGCCCGCGGCCGTCTCCCCGGGCTCTCCGGGGGGAGGTTCACTTGCCGCTCGCCTCGGCGAGGGTGTGGGCGACCAGTGCGTTGGCGTGGCCGTGGCCCAGGCCGTGTTCGGTCTTGAGCCAGGTGACGAGTTCCATGTGCTTGGTCAGCGGCGAGGTACGGATGAGGTCCTTCCATTCGGCGATCGGCCGGCCGTACTTCTGCTCGATGGCGGGGAAGTAGCTCGCGGGGCCCTTCGCGGGTGTGGTCACGGCGATTCCGTTCTGTGTGGTGGCGGTGCCAGGTCTGTGTGGTGGCGGTGTCAGGCGGACTGGGAGGTGCGTTCGTGGCGCAGCAGGACCACTTGGGAGTCGAAGGTCCTGGTCTCGGCCAGGGTCAGGTCGGTGCGCCGCTGGGGGGTGAAGACGGGCTTGCCGCCGCCGAGCAGCACGGGGTGGACGAAGATCTGGTACTCGTCGATCAGCTGGTGTTCGGTGAGGAAGCCGGCCAGCGCGGAGCCGCCGAACAGCAGCAGGTGCGCCCCGCTGTCCTTGAGGGCGGTCAGCTGCTCGACGACGTCGGTGTTGATGACGCGGGTGTTCCAGTCGGCCTCGGTCAGCGTCGAGGAGACGACCACCTTGGGCGCCTCGCGCCAGACGGGCGCGAAAGCGAGGTCGTGCTCATGGGTGGAGAACTCCTCGGCGCGGGGCCAGTAGCCGGACATCATGTCCCACACCACGCGGCCGTACAGGAAGATGTCGGCACTGTCGGTGAGGGCCTGCGAGTAGGCGGACAGTTCGCCGTCCATGCGGGGCCAGTCGAACTCTCCGTTCGGGCCCTCGATGAAGCCGTCCAGTGACTGGTGCACGAAGTGCGTGAGCTTTCCCATGAGTGCCGGGTCCCCCTTGGTGCCAGGTGTCCGGACGGCCGTCGACCGCCCTTGTGTACGATGTCCACATTCACAGGGTGTGGTGACCCGCACCCCCGGATGATGAACGAGAGCGTAGACGACACAAGTGGATGCTGTCCACATTGGAGGTGGCGGCCATGGCGGCAACCAGGAATGAAAAGCCCAAACGGGACACCTATCGCCATGGCAACCTGCGCAACGCCCTGCTCGAGGCCGCCCTCGAACTCGCCCGCCAAGGCGGCCCGGCGGCCGTCGTGCTGCGCGCCGCCACCCGGCAGGCCGGGGTCGTCCCCAACGCCGCCTACCGCCACTTCGCCGACCGTGACGCTCTGCTGCACGCCGCCTCCCAGGCGGCCATGGCCCGGGCCGCCCGCACCATGGAGGCCGAACAGTCCGCCGTGCCGCCGACCGGGGACCCGGCGGCCGTCGCCCGGGCCCGCTTCCGTGCCGTCGGCACCGGATACCTCCGCTTCGCCCAGGAAGAACCCGGCCTGTTCCGCACGGCCTTCCACGTCCCCGGCGACATGACCCACGCCGCGGCCGACACCGCCGCGGGCGCCACCGGCAAGACCCCCTTCGAGCTGCTCGGCGAGGCCCTCGACGGTCTCGTGGACGCCGGGCTCCTGGCCGAGGACCGGCGCCCCGGCGCCGAGTTCCTCGCCTGGTCCGCGGTCCACGGACTCGCCGTCCTCCTCATCGACGGCCCGCTGCGCGACCTGCACCCCACCCAGGTCCAGGACGCGGGCCGGGACGTCCTCGACATGGTCGAACGCGGCATCTGACGCCACCGGGCACGGCGCGGAAACCCCCGCCGTCCTCGACCCGTCGGACGGGCTCTAGCCCTGCGGAGGGCCGCCCTGCGGAGTTCCATAGGGCGAGTGGTGCGGGAGCCGGCCGTCCGGCGGGACCGGAGCAGAGGGGTCCGGCGCCGGGTACCCGGCCGTGCGGGCCCGGCGACGGGCCAGCAGCAGCCAGAGGGCGAGGACGAGGAGGAGCGCCGCGCCCGCACCGACACCGGCCCAGCCCACCGTGCGCAGGATTGCGCTGTGCTCGGCCTGGGCCTCGGTCAGCCCCTTCTCGGCCATCTCCCGGTCCCGGCCGGAGACCCCGAACCCGGCAGCGGCGGCGTCCCCGTCGTACTCCGGTCCCTGCTGTGCCCGGCCTCGGACGTCGATCCGCAGGGTGACCGGGGTGCCGTCCGGAAACGGCGTGGCCATGTCCGGGCCGACGGTGACGGCCACGTAGTACCAGCCCGCGAAGCGGGTCCCGGAGGCGGCATCGAGGAAGCGGTTCTCGTAGCGGACCGGGTTGCTGTAGCGGTCGAACTTGGCTCCGTCGCCGTCGTATCCCTGGAAGTCCTCGTCGTAGAGCGGGGTGCGCGCCGGGTTGTAGACGTTCATCCGGAAGCCGTGCGGCACATACCGGCTCCCGGTCCCGGACCGCCGCGCGGAGTTGGGCAGCTCCGTACGCGCGTACAGCCGCTGCCCCCAGTCGACGGGCACCCGGAACCAGCGGGTCTCCCCGGCGCGGACGCGGTCCTTCCACACCCCGTCCCCGAGCGCGCGGGCGTCGTTGAAGCCGGTACCGCCGGTGCGGGTCTCCGCCGGACCCGGGGGCGGCGCGGGGCGGGTGTTGTGCGCGTCGGTCTCCTCCTCGGCGCCGGGCCGGGGTGCCGGGATGCCGCCCTTGAGGCCGGGCTCCGCCATGACCGACAGCTCCAGCGGCCAGGAGCCCGGGGCGGAGTCGTCGCCCTCCTCGCGGACGACATGGACCAGATAGGGCCCCGCGGTGCGGCAGGCCTCGTCCCCGGGGTCGCCCATCAGCCGGGAGGCGGTGGCGGCCAGCGGGAAGGCGGTGTCGCCGCTCCCGGCGGCCGAGCCCTCGGAGCAGGAGTCCCCGTCGGTGTTCTGCAGCGTCACCTTGAGGCCGTCCTGGAAGGTGACCCTGGACCCCGGCTGCGGAATCGCGGTCGCGGTCACATGGACGTCCGCCTTCGCGTCCAGGTCGAGCGCGTAGTACTTCTCCTGGCCCGGCCGGATCCGGTCGGTGAACAGGCCGGACGCCACCTCGGGCGCGTCGGCGCTGCTCGCGGCGCCGGTGATCTGCTGTGCGTCGGCGGCCGGTTCGTAGCCGCGCGGGGTGCCCGCCGCCCACGCCCGCGGTGCGGTCTGGCCGCCCAGGACCCCGGCCGCCAGGCAGAGCAGGGCGGTCAACGCGGCGGCGCGGGCCGCCTGTCGCCGCCCGTGCCCGGGTTCCCGGCCGTGGGCGTGGCCGCGTTCGTGCCCGCGGGCGTGCTCGTGCCGACTCCGGTGCCGGTCGGTGGGTCCCCTTCCGTGCCGGTGTGGCTCCCTGTGGCCGTCACTGCGGCCGGGGACGTACCCGTATCCGCCGCGCCCGTCACACACATCACTCCCGTCACACACGTCGTGCCCCGTCACCACGTTCCACCCCTCGTCGCCGTCGCGCTCCGAACCCTGGCACGGCGCCGCAGCGCGTACCCCGCCCCGCCCGCCGCCAGCAGCACGGCCGCGGCGCCACCCGCGGCCGCGACCGCCGGATGCGGTCCTCCCGCCGTGTGCCGCACGTTGCCGGACGTCCCGCTCCCGGCGGATGTGTCGCCGCTGTGCCCGTCCGCCGCTCCCTCGGCACCGGCGTACGGAGCGTCGTGCTCGGGGCCCTGCTTTTGGCGGCCCTTGACGTCGACGCGCAGGACCACCCGGACCGCGGCGTGCGCGGCGATGCGGTCGGCCCCGGCGCCCAGCGTGACCGCGACGTAGTAGTCGCCGGCGCGCCGCACCGGGCGTACGGAGGCGGCGGGCTCCGTACGGTTCCGCCACGAGACCGGCACGGTACCGTGCGACACCTTCACCGGCTCGCCCCGGTACGGGCGGCGGGTGGTGAACTCCGTGCCGCCCGGGATCGGGAGCCGTCCCGGCGCGTACAGCTCCGTCCACACGGACGAGGAAGGGGCGCCGCCGCTCCGCGGGCGCGCCGGCTCGTTGGCGAACTCGACGTCGTAGCGCAGCTGCTGGTTCCAGCCCACCGGAACCCGGTACCAGCGGGTCTGGGCCGGGACCAGAGTGTCCCGCCACACGCCGGCGCGCAGCTTCTTCGCGTCGTTGAAGCCGGTGCCGCCCTCGACGTCCCGGGGCGCACCCGTCGGCAGGGCCGCGTCCTCGCCTCCGGGCCCGTATCCGGTCTCGGCGCGGGCGGGCGCTGCCCCGCCGGGCAGCGCCCGCTCGGTGCCCAGCCGCAGTTCCACGGGCCAGCGCGCCCGGTCTGAGTCGTCGGCGGTGGCGCGGGTCAGCTCGAAGGTGAAGCGTCCGGGCCGGTCGCAGGAGCGGACACCGTCCCCGTCGGGGATCCGGCTGACGGTCGCGGTGAGCGGGACACCGCCCTCGTCCTGTACGAACCAGGAGCGGTCGTTGCCGCACCGGCTGCCGTCGGAGCTGCGCATCGTCAGCTCCAGAGCGTCCGCGGTGCCGACGCGGGCGCCGGGCGCGGGCACTCCGGTGGCGGAGAGGTCCACGGCCCGCGCCGCGGAGCCGGCGCCGAGCTCGGTGCTGTACCAGCGGGTCTCCCCGGGCCCGATGGTGTCCAGATACTGGCCGGGGGCACGCAGCGCCGGGGCGTCGGCCGAGGAGCGCGCCCCGGTGACCCGCCTGCCCTCGAACCGGTAGCCGGCCGCCGACTGCCGCCCGGCGCGCTCCAGTTCGCGGGCCAGGTCCTCGGCCTCCGGCGCGTCGTAGTACTTCCCGTGCCCGGCCTCGGCGATGCACTCCAGTTGCTTGCGTGCCTCGCCGCGCACCTGGAAACCGATGGCGTCGATCCGCAGGTCCAGGCCGTCCCTGGAGAGCTCCTCGGCGACCTCGCACGGCTCCGGGTCCCCGCAGGTGTCCTCGCCGTCGGAGACCAGCACGATCGTGCGGCGGCCCAGGGTGTTCCGCGGCGGGTCGGGCAGGTCCGCGGCGGCCTTCCGGAGCGCCGGGCCGATCGGGGTCTCGCCCTTGGGCCGGACCGCGGAGACGGCCTTCTTGAGCCCCGCCCGGTCCAGTGGGCGGACCGGTTCGACGAGCCGGGTGTCGGTGCAGCTCGCGGCCCGGTCGGCGCCGTAGACCCGCAGCCCGGTGGGGTAGCCGTCGGGGAGGCTGTCGACGAGGGTGCCCACCGCGTCCCGGGCGGACTCCATCCGGGTCCCGCCGGAGCCGGTCCGCCGGGCCATGGAGCCCGAGGAGTCCAGCACGATCTCCAGCGCCTGGGTGCCACTCTCCGCGGCGCTCCGGGCGGCCGGGGCGGCCGGGGCGGCCGGGGCCGCGGCGGCGGGTGCCGCCGTCGGCCCGGCGAGAAGGGCGAGCAGTACCCCTCCCGACACCCCTCGCGGCAGCCCTCCGGTCCGGCGCCTCCACGCAGTGCGCATGCTCTTCTCCCCCTCGGCCCGTGCGGACCCCGGTAGCTTTGCCCAGCACGGTATTGCTTTGCATAAGCAAGCAACAAGAGGAGGGCTGTCACGGTACAGCAACAGCGGAGACGCCCTGAAGGCCGCCGCACACCCCGGCACCGCCCTCCACAAGAGCCCTGTTCCAGCCGCTCCTTACCGGATCGACCGGCGGGAGAGCCGACCCCGCGGGGCGCTCCGCACATGACGGAGGCCCCGGCCGCAGTCGGCGGCCAGGGCCTCTCGTTGCTGTTCGCTGGGGCTACACGCCGGAACCTGCAGGCACGGAGTCGGTCGCCTCCGTCCACAGATCCTGCTCGGCGCGATCCGCCTGGATCTGGCGGTACACGAGGAGACCGCCGATGGCGGCCAGTGCGACCAGGAAAAGCTTCTTCACCGCGCTACCTCGTCCTTCTTAGACATTGGGACCTCTTAGGCGGCCGATGATACCCAACCACCTCTTCCGAGAGCCTGGTCGGCCCGCCCGCCCGGACACGCACTCAGACAGTCCGGGCGCGCTTCTTCCGCACGACGGCGGAGCGCTCCGCCAGCTGGATCCGCCGCTCGGCGCCCGGCACCCCGGCCGCCAGCTGCCTGCCGCGCTCCCGCTCGGCGTTGAACTCGGCACCGAGCACGACAGCGAGATTGGTCAGCCACAGCCACACCAGGAAGACCACGACCCCGCCGAGCGTTCCGTACGTCTCGTTGTACGACCCGAAGTTCGCCGCGTAGAACGCGAAGCCGCCCGAGGCGACCAGCCAGACCCCCAGCGCCAGCACGGCCCCCGGCAGCACCGAGGAGGGCCCGGGCAGCCGCACGTTGGGCGCGGCGTAGTACAGCCCGGCGATGATCGCCACGACGACCAGCACCAGCACCGGCCACTTGGCCCACTCCCAGGCGGTCACCGCCGCGTGCCCGACGCCCAGCGCCCTCCCGGCCGACTCCGCCACCGGACCGCTGACCACCAACCCGACCAGCACCACCGCCAGGAGCAGCACCGCGGCGGCGGTCACCAGCAGCTGCACCGGGCGCAGCGTGCGGAAGGGCCGGCCCTCCTGCACCTCGTAGATGACGTTCGAGGCCCGGACGAAGGCGCCGACGTACCCCGACGCGGTCCACAGCGCGCCCAGGACTCCGACGACCAGCAGCACCGACGGGGCGCCGGAGCCGGACGCCATGGACTCGATCGGCTTCTTGAACGTCTCGGCGGCGGACGCCGGACCGACCGTGTCGACCAGGTCGTTCAGGGTCTCGACGATCTTCTCGCGGCTCATCACCAGACTGACCAGCGAGACCAGCGCGATCAGTGCGGGGAAGACCGACAGCACGGCGTAATAGGTGAGCGCCGCGGCCACGTCGGTGAGGCCGTCCTCCTTGAACTCGGCCGCGGTCCGCTTGAGCGTCTGGCCGAGCGTTGCGCTGCGCGGATGCGGCGGCCCGGTGGGCAGCCGCCCGGCCGCGGCCTCCGCACCCGCGGAGGCCGCCTCCCGGTCGGGCTCGGGCTCGGTCTCGGGCTCGGGCTCGGGGCTGCTTGCGGAGCCGTTGCCGGGCTCGGAGCCGCGCGGGGGGCCGTCGCCGGGCTCAGGGCCCCCTGCGGGGCCGTCGTCGGGCTCGGCGCCCTCGTCGGGCCGGGAGTCACGTCCGAGCCCGGATCCGGCCCCACGCCCCGTCTCCGCTTCGGGTCCGGGCGCAGGCTCGGGCCGATCGGGCTCCGGTTCGGGTTCCGGGTCGGATCCGGTCATCGCAGCGCTCCGCTCGCCAGGAGGCGCCCAGCGGCGCCGACAGCAGGACGGGGCTACCGGTACCAGAACAGGGACGGCACCAAACGTCCGGAGCGTGCGGTCCGGCTCATGCGCCGTCCGCACGATCCCGGCGGGAGCCGGCGAACAGGGGACCGGGGAGGGGCGGGGAGCGCCGACCGGACCGGGAGCGCCGGGGCGCCGAGACGGAGCCGAAAAGCGGAAGGCCCGGCGCCTCTTCCGAGGGGCCGGGCCTTCCGTCGCTGTGCGGCTACCAGGACTTGAACCTGGGGCCTCTTCCTTATCAGGGAAGCGCTCTAACCGTCTGAGCTATAGCCGCGCGCTGCACAGAAAGGTTAGCGCACTTCAGCCGTGGTCCCAAATCGGTTCCCGGGCAGCCGGAGCGGGACCGCGGCGGGTCCTACTCGTCCTCCGCCAGGGTCAGCTCGACACCACCGACGAAGCCCGCCGAGAGGTTGTAGACGAACGCCGCCAGCGTGGCCAGCGCGGTGGCCAGCACGACGTTGATCACGGCGATCAGGGAGGTGAAGAGCAGGACGCGGGGCAGCGAGAGGAACGTCTCCAGGTCGAAGCCGCTGCTGCCCTCGGCGCTGGTGGCCTCGCTGACGGTGCCGCCGATGCTGGAGAAGACGCCCATCGCGTCCATCACCATCCACAGCACCGCGATCGCGACGATCGTGCAGACTCCCAGCGCCACCGCCAGCAGGAAGCTGACCTTCATCACCGACCACGGGTCGGCCTTGGCCACCCGCAGCCGGGCCTTGCGCGTCCGCGGCACCGTGCGCGCCCCGGTACGGGGCTTGCGCACGGTGTCGGAGCCCCCGGACCGGCCGGAGTGCTCCGGCCGGTCCGACGGGCCGGCCCGGCCCGGGTCCGGAGACGGATACGCCTGCGGCGGCCGGTGCGGCTGCTGCTCGGGTTGCGGCTTGGCCGGGGACGGGGGCTTTGCCTGCGGCTGCGCCTTCGGCTGCGGCTGAGCACCACTCACGCCCTGCTCCTAGTTGTCCTAGTCGTCATCCGGGTCGGGCGCGTCCTGCTGCTCCCCCTCGTCGGGGGTACCCGCCGCGGCCTCCACTTCCTCGGCCTCGCGACCGGCCTCGGCGTTGCGTGCGACGCCGACCACCGCGTCCTTCTTGCCCAGGTTGATCAGTTGAACGCCCATGGTGTCACGGCCGGTCTCCCTCACCTCGTTGACCCGCGTGCGGATCACCCCGCCGCCGAGCGTGATGGCGAGGATCTCGTCCGTCTCCTCGACCACCAGCGCGCCGACCAGCGATCCCCGGTCCTCCACGATCTTGGCGGCCTTGATGCCGAGCCCGCCGCGGCCCTGGACCCGGTAGTCGTCCACATTCGTCCGCTTCGCGTACCCGCCGTCGGTCGCCGTGAAGACGAACGTACCCGCCCGCACGACATTCATCGAGAGGAGTTCGTCGTCCTCGCGGAAACTCATCCCCTTGACACCGGAGGTGGCCCGGCCCATGGGGCGCAGCGCCTCGTCGGTCGCGGTGAAGCGGATCGACTGCGCCTTCCTGCTCACCAGCAGCAGATCGTCCTCGGACGAGACCAGTTCGGCGCCGATCAGCTCGTCGTCGCGGCCGTCCTCCATCTCGCGGAGGTTGATCGCGATGACGCCGCCCGAGCGGGGCGAGTCGTAGTCCTTGAGGGGGGTCTTCTTGACCAGCCCCGACTTGGTGGCCAGCACCAGGTAGGGAGTGGCGTCGTAGTCCCGGATGGCGAGGATCTCGGCGATCTGCTCGTCGGGCTGGAAGGCCAGCAGATTGGCCACGTGCTGGCCGCGCGCCTCCCGGCCGGCGTCCGGCAGTTCGTACGCCTTGGCCCGGTAGACGCGGCCCTTGTTGGTGAAGAACAACACCCAGTGGTGGGTGGTCGAGACGAAGAAGTGGTCGACGATGTCGTCCTCCTTCAGCTTCGTCCCGCGCACCCCCTTCCCGCCGCGCTTCTGCGCCCGGTAGTCGTCGGTCTTGGTGCGCTTGACGTAGCCGCCACGGGTGATCGTGACGACGATGTCCTCCTCGGCGATCAGGTCCTCGATGGACATGTCGCCCTCGAAGGGGATCAGCTTGGTGCGCCGGTCGTCGCCGTACTTCTCGACGATCTGGCCCATCTCCTGGCCGATGATCTGCCGCTGCCGCTCGGGCGAGGCAAGGATCGCGTTGTACTCGTCGATCTTGAGCTGGAGTTCGTCGTGCTCGGCGGTGATCTTCTGCCGCTCCAGCGCGGCCAGCCGGCGGAGCTGCATCTCCAGGATCGCGTTGGCCTGGATCTCGTCGATGTCCAGCAGGCCCATCAGGCCCCCGCGGGCCTCCTCGACGGTCTGGCTGCGCCGGATCAGGGCGATGACCTCGTCGATCGCGTCCAGCGCCTTGAGCAGACCGCGCAGGATGTGGGCGCGCTCCTCGGCCTTGCGCAGCCGGAAGCGGGTGCGGCGCACGATGACGTCGATCTGGTGCGCGACCCAGTGCCGGATGAAGGCGTCCAGCGACAGGGTGCGCGGCACGCCCTCGACCAGCGCCAGCATGTTCGCACCGAAGTTGGTCTGCAGATCGGTGTGCTTGTAGAGGTTGTTGAGGACTACCTTGGCGACGGCGTCCCGCTTCAGGACGATGACCAGACGCTGCCCGGTCCGCGACGAGGTCTCGTCGCGGACGTCGGCGATCCCGCCGATCCGGCCGTCCTTGACCAGGTCGGCGATCTTCAGCGCGAGGTTGTCCGGGTTGACCTGGTAGGGCAGCTCCGTGACGACCAGGCACTGGCGGCCCTGGATCTCCTCGACCTCCACCACGGCCCGCATGGTGATCGAGCCGCGCCCGGTGCGGTACGCCTCCTCGATCCCCTTGCGGCCCACCACCAGGGCGCCGCTGGGGAAGTCCGGGCCCTTGATCCGCTCGATGAGGGCTTCCAGCAGCTCCTCGTTGGACGCCTCGGGGTGGTCGAGGAACCACTGGGCGCCCGCGGCCACCTCCCGCAGATTGTGCGGCGGAATGTTGGTCGCCATCCCGACGGCGATCCCGGCGGAGCCGTTGATCAGCAGGTTGGGGAAACGCGCCGGCAGGACCGTCGGCTCCTGGTTGCGGCCGTCGTAGTTGTCCTGGAAGTCGACGGTCTCCTCGTCGATGTCCCGGAGCATCTCCATGGCCAGCGGCGCCATCTTGCACTCGGTGTACCGCATGGCGGCGGCCGGGTCGTTGCCCGGCGAGCCGAAGTTGCCGTTGGAGTCGACCAGCGGCATCCGCATCGACCAGGGCTGCGCCAGCCGCACCAGCGCGTCGTAGATCGAGGTGTCACCGTGCGGGTGATAGGTGCCCATGACGTCGCCGACGACGCGGGCGCACTTGTAGTAGCCCTTCTCGGGGCGGTACCCGCCGTCGTACATCGCGTACAGCACGCGCCGGTGCACCGGCTTGAGGCCGTCGCGGATGTCGGGCAGCGCGCGGCTCACGATCACGCTCATCGCGTAGTCGAGGTAGGAGCGCTGCATCTCCGTCTCGAGGCTGACGGGCTCGACGCGGGCACCCGCCTCGGTGTCCACCAGCGCGCTGTCGGGCGCGGGGGCGTTCTCGGGCGTCGGCTCGGGTGTGGTGGGGGTCTCGTCGGCCATGGTGAAAGATCAAGTCCTTGTCTGTGTGCGGCGCTTCGGGTCCCGGCGCGGCGGCCAGGGGCCGACGTCAGATGTCGAGGAAGCGGACGTCCTTGGCGTTGCGCTGGATGAACGAGCGGCGGGCTTCGACGTCCTCCCCCATGAGGATGGAGAACAGGTCGTCGGCCGCGGCCGCGTCGTCCAGCGTCACCTGGCGCAGGACGCGGTGCTCGATGTCCATGGTGGTGACACGCAGCTCGTCCGCGTTCATCTCGCCCAGGCCCTTGAAGCGCTGCACCGAGTCGTCCTTGATGCGCTTGCCCTGCTCGCGGCCGAGCTGGATGAGGCTGTCGCGCTCCGGGTCGGAGTACGCGTACTGGTACTCGTCCCGACTCCACTTGATCTTGTAGAGCGGCGGCTGGGACAGGAAGACGTGCCCGGCCTCCACCAGCGGCCGCATGAAGCGGAAGAGCAGCGTCAGCAGCAGCGTGTTGATGTGCTGGCCGTCGACGTCGGCGTCCGCCATCAGAATGATCTTGTGGTAGCGGAGCTTCTCGATGTCGAAGTCCTCGTGCACACCCGTGCCGAACGCCGAGATCAGCGCCTGCACCTCGGCGTTCTGCAGGACCTTGTCGATCCGCGCCTTCTCCACGTTCAGGATCTTGCCGCGGATCGGCAGGATGGCCTGGTACTCCGGGTCGCGACCCGACTTGGCCGAACCGCCCGCCGAGTCGCCCTCCACGATGAAGATCTCGCACTTGACCGGGTCGTTGGACTGGCAGTCCGAGAGCTTGCCCGGCAGCGACGCCGTCTCCAGCAGCCCCTTGCGCCGGGTCAGGTCCCGCGCCTTGCGTGCCGCGACCCGTGCCGTGGCCGCCTGGATGCCCTTGCGGATGATGTCCGCGGCCTCGTTCGGGTTCCGGTCCAGCCAGTCGGTCAGATACTCGTGGACGATCTTCTGGACGAAGGTCTTGGCCTCGGTGTTGCCCAGCTTCGTCTTCGTCTGGCCCTCGAACTGCGGCTCGCCCAGCTTGACCGAGATGATCGCGGTCAGACCCTCGCGGATGTCCTCGCCGGTGAGGTTGTCGTCCTTCTCGCGCAGCAGCCTGCGATCCCGCGCGTAGCGGTTGATCAACCCGGTCAGCGCGGCCCGGAAGCCCTCCTCGTGGGTGCCGCCCTCGTGGGTGTGGATGGTGTTCGCGAAGGAGTACACCCCCTCGCTGTACTGGCTGTTCCACTGCATCGCGATCTCGACCGAGAGCATCCGCTCCGCGTCCTCGACCTCGAAGTCGATCACGGTGTCGTGGACCAGTTCGCCCTTGCGCGAGTTCAGGTAGCGGACGAAGTCCGCGATACCGCCCTCGTAGTGGTACCGGACCGCGTTGGGCCGGCCCTCCTCGTCGACGTGGCCCTCGCGCTCGTCGGTCAGCGAGATGGTCAGCCCCTTGTTGAGGAACGCCATCTCCTGGAACCGCCGCGAGAGCGTCTCGAAGGAGTAGTCCGTCGTCTCGAAGATGTCCCCGTCGGCCCAGAAGGTGACCACGGTGCCGGTCTCGTCCGTGGCCTCGTTCTGCGACAGCGGGGCCGTCGGCGCGCCCAGCTTGTAGTCCTGCGTCCAGCGGTAGCCGTCGGTCCTGACCTCCACGGCGACCTTGGTGGACAGCGCGTTCACCACGGAGACGCCCACACCGTGCAGACCGCCGGAGACCGCGTAGCCGCCGCCGCCGAACTTGCCGCCCGCGTGCAGCACCGTCAGCACGACCTCGACGGCCGGCTTCCCCTCGGAGGGGATGATGCCCACCGGGATACCGCGCCCGTTGTCGGTCACCCGCACCCCGCCGTCGGCGAGCAGCGCCACGTCGATGGTGTCCGCGTGCCCGGCGAGCGCCTCGTCGACCGAGTTGTCGACCACCTCGTACACCAGGTGATGAAGGCCACGCTCACCGGTCGACCCGATGTACATACCGGGGCGCTTGCGGACCGCGTCCAGCCCCTCCAGGACGGTGATCGCGCTCGCGTCGTACGACGGCCCCTCGGCGCCGGACGACGCCGCAGAAGTGCCGCCGCCCGCGGGGTCCGGACCGGCGCCCTCGCCGTGGTTCGGGGGTTTCTCCGCGGACTGCGGCGGAGTCGTGTTGTCGTTCTCGTTGAGATCGCCGGAATCGGCCACGAAGCGCCCTTTCTGGCACAGCACAGGCCGTCTCCTAGGCAAGGCGGAGCGGCTGCGTCGTTCGACATGTCCCGCAACGGTGCGGTAGTCCCCCAGTGTACCGGTGGCCGCAACGTGAATGGGGGTTTGCCGGTGCCTGAGTCCACATGTGGCGCCCTGAACTGGCGTCCATCGACTCCCCATATCTGGACCGGGGGGCCAGGAGCCTCACAGTGGCACTGAGCGCTTCGATCCGTATCCGGCTGTTCCAGTCCGTACACACACCGCGATCTGGCCGCTCACGAGCTCACCCGTACGTGTCGCCCGGACCCCTGCTGCCGGGCGCCCGCAGCGGTCCGTACCCCTTGCGCGGAGCCTCCGGACCCCGCACTTTGATCATCCGCACGGTGCCCTGACCGAGGTCCTCGTTCAGCCGCGCCACCAGCCGCGGCGCCAGCAGCCGCAGCTGCGTCGCCCAGGCCGTCGAGTCGCAGCGCACCAGAAGCGTGCGCTCCTCCTCGTCGTACCGCTGCGGCTCGCAGTGCTGCGCCACCTCCTGCCCCACCAGTTGCGGCCAGCGCCCCATCACCCCGCCGACCGCCGCCGGGGTCTCCCAGCCGCGCTCCGCGATCAGCCTGCTGACGGCGGCACCCAACGGCAGCGGATCCCGCCCGTCGCGCCGCGCGCCCGACCGCAGCCCGCCGCCCCGGCGGGCCTGCCGGCGCTGCTGCGCCTCGGCACCCCGCGCCCGCGCCTGCTCCTTGGCCGCACGCAGCGCGACCCGCGCCAGATCCACCCCGCTCGGCGCGGGCGGCGTACCGCCGCCCGGCTCGCCCCGTTCGCCCGTACCGCCCTGCTCGGGGGACCGGCCCGCCGCCTCCGGCTGCTCGCTCACAGCGGCGCCACCTCCCCGTCGGCCACCGCGAACCGGGCGCCCGACAGCACGCCCGGCACATCCTCCGGCACGGCCGCGGTCACCAACACCTGCTCGGCCGGGGCCACCAGCTCCGCCAGCCGGGCCCGGCGCCTGCTGTCCAGCTCGGCGAAGACGTCGTCCAGCACCAGCACCGGCTCATGCCCCTCGCTCTTGAGCAGCTCGTAGGCGGCCAGCCGCAGCGCCAGCGCATACGACCAGGACTCCCCGTGACTGGCGTACCCCTTCGCCGGCAACTCGCCCAGCCGCAGCAGCACATCGTCGCGGTGCGGGCCCACCAGCGTCACCCCGCGCTCGATCTCCTGCTTGCGCGCCTCGCCCAGCGCCGCCACCAGACCCGCGTACAGCTCCTCCCGGGACGCGCCCGTCACCGGCCCCCGGTACGCCAGCGCCACCGGTCCGCCGCCCGGCGCCAGCCGCTCGTACGCCTTGTCGGCCAGCGGCCCCAGCACCGCCAGCAGATCCAGCCGCTGCGCCAGCAACTCCGCGCCGACCCGCGCCAGATGCTGGTCCCACACGTCCAGCGTGGACAGATCCACCCCGCGTCCGCCGTGCCGCCGGGCCATGGCGGCCGACTTCAGCAGGCTGTTGCGCTGCTTGAGCACCCGCTCGTAGTCCGACCGCACCCCCGCCATCCGCGGCGCGCGGGCCGTCACCAGCTCGTCCACGAAGCGGCGGCGCTCGCCCGGGTCGCCCTTGACCAGCGTCAGGTCCTCCGGCGCGAACAGCACCGTGCGCAGGATGCCCAGCACATCCCGGGGCCGCACCTGCGACGAGCGGTTGATCCGCGCCCGGTTGGCCCGGCCCGGATTCAGCTCCAGCTCGATCCGCTGCTCGCGTTCGTCCTGCCGCACCACGGCACGGACCACGGCGCGCTCGGCGCCCTGCCGCACCAGCGGCGCGTCCGCCGAGACCCGGTGGCTGCCCAGCGTGGCGAGATAGCCGACGGCCTCCACCAGATTCGTCTTGCCCTGGCCGTTCGGCCCGAGGAACGCCGTCACACCCGGTGCCAGCGGCACCTCGGCCCGGGTGTACGAGCGGAAGTCGGCGAGCGAGAGATGCGTGACGTGCATCGGCCGGCGTCAGCCTCCCGCGGGCGGCGTGACGTCGGCACCCGGTGCGTCCGCGCCCTTCTCACCGGCCTTGTCCGCGGCCGTGACCGCGTGCCCGCCGAACTGGTTGCGCAGCGCGGCGATCATCTTCATCTGCGGGGAGTCCTCCTGCCGGGAGGAGAACCGCGCGAACAGCGACGCGGTGATCGCCGGCAGCGGCACCGCCTTGTCGATCGCGGCCTCCACCGTCCAGCGGCCCTCGCCGGAGTCGGCCGCGTAGCCGCGCAGCGCGTTCAGGTGCTCGTCGCTGTCCAGCGCCTTGACGGCCAGATCCAGCAGCCAGGAGCGGATGACGGTGCCCTCCTGCCAGGAGCGGAAGACCTCGCGCACGTCGGTGACCGAGTCCGCGGCCTCCAGCAGCTCCCAGCCCTCCGCGAAGGACTGCATCATCGCGTACTCGATGCCGTTGTGGACCATCTTCGCGAAGTGGCCCGCGCCGACCTTCCCCGCGTGCACCGAGCCGAACCGGCCCGCGGGCTTGAGCGCGTCGAAGACCGGCTGCACCTTCGCCACGTCCTCGTCGGAGCCGCCGTACATCAGCGCGTAGCCGTTCTCCAGGCCCCACACTCCGCCGGAGACGCCGCAGTCGACGAACCCGATCTGTCGGGCCCGCAGCTCCTCGGCGTGCTTCTCGTCGTCGGTCCAGCGCGAGTTGCCGCCGTCCACCACCAGGTCACCGGGCGAGAGCAGCTCGGCGAGCTGGTCGACGGTCGACTGGGTCGCCGCGCCCGCCGGCACCATCACCCACACGACGCGGGGTGCGCTGAGCGAGCCCACCAGCTCCTCGATGCTGTCCACGTCGGAGATGTCCGGATTCCGGTCGTACCCGATGACCGTGTGGCCCCCGCGGCGGATGCGCTCGCGCATGTTCCCGCCCATCTTCCCGAGACCGACCAGACCGAGCTCCATCACTGCCCCTTAGCTGAGTTTCCGCAGTTTCGTACGCATTCGACCCTACGCCTTGCCGCACCCCTGTTCGGCGCGGCGGTACGGCCGCCCGGGGCGCGGCGCACGCGCGGGCTCCCTGGCGCGTACGCCGCGCCGGAGCCCGAGTCCGGGGCCGCATGCTGCCGGGTCGCCTCGGCCGCACGGCACGGACGGCGCAGCCGTCGGTCACCGACACCCGTCGTCTCGCTCCCCGTGCCCGGCCCTCGGTCCGGTGCGCGCCGGCTGCCGCGGGTCCGCCCTCGGCCTCCGGTCCGGGTCCGGCCGAGCCGGCCCCGGCAGGCCGCTTCCGGCTGCCGCCGCGGGGCGCCACCTCGGGCGGTGTCCCCTCAGCCGGAGAGACGGACCGGCATGATCAGGTACTTGTACGCCTCGTCCGCCTCGGCGTCCTTGGCCGGTCGGCCGCTCAGCAGGGCGGGCTTGGTCGAGGTCGTGAACGACAGCTGGGCCACCGGCGAGTCGATGGCGCTCAGCCCCTCCAGCAGGAAGCCGGGGTTGAAGGCGATCGAGATGTCGTCGCCGTCCAGCTCCGCGTCGACCCGCTCCACAGCCTGTGCATCGTCGCTGGAACCGGCCTCCAGGGTGAGCACGCCCTGCTCGAAGCTCAGCCGCACCGGGGTGTTCCGCTCGGCGACGAGCGCCACGCGCTTGACGGCCTCCACGAACGGTGCCGTCTCGATCACCGCGACGGAGTTGAACTCCGTCGGGAAGAGCGTGCGGTACTTGGGCAGATCGCCCTCCAGCAGCCGGGTCGTCGTCCGCCGCCCGGCGCCCTCGAAACCGATCAGGCCCTCACCGGAGCCGGAGCCGGAGAGCGCCAGCGTGACGCTGTCGCCCCCGTTCAGCGACTTCGCCGTGTCCAGCAGCGTCTTGGCGGGCACCAGGGCCACCGCCGAGGCGTCCGGCGTCTCGGGCTTCCACAGGAACTCGCGCACCGCGAAGCGGTACCGGTCGGTGGAGGCCAGCGTGACGGTGTCGCCCTCGATCTCGATGCGCACACCGGTGAGCACCGGCAGGGTGTCGTCCCGTCCGGCGGCGATGGCGACCTGCTGGGCCGCCGCGGCGAAGACCTCGCCGGGGACGGTGCCGGTCGCGGACGGCATCTCGGGCAGCGCCGGGTACTCCTCCACAGGGAGTGTGTGCAGGGTGAACCGTGACGAGCCGCAGACGACGGTCGCCCGTACACCGTCTGTGGAGATCTCCACGGGGCGGTTGGGCAGGGCGCGGCAGATGTCGGCCAGCAGCCGGCCGGAGACCAGCACCGTGCCGTCCTCCTCGACCTCCGCCTCGACCGAGACCCGTGCCGAGACCTCGTAGTCGAAGCCGGAGAGGCTCAGCGTGCCGTCGTCCGCCTTCAACAGCAGGCCCGCGAGCACGGGCACCGGCGGGCGGGCGGGGAGGCTCTTGGCCGTCCAGGCCACCGCCTCCGCGAGCACATCGCGTTCAACCCGGATCTTCACGTTCAGCCGCCTCCTGCTGCTGCCTCTGCTCGTGCTTTGCCGGGCACCAGTCTGACGTACCCGACTGACAGCGGGCGCGGGTGCGGGTCAAGTCGGTGCGGTGCGGTCCGGAGCGCGCGGCGCCGAGTTGTGCACAGCCCCCACTTCGAAGCGAATCCCGGGCTCTCTCTGTGTGGTCGTAGTAGTAGGGCTTGTGGAAACGGTGGAAAAGCACGTTTCCGCAGCTCAGCCCGGAAATTTTGTCCACCGCGCCTGTGGGCGGACCGGTGGAGGAAGCGGGGCTCGCTGTGGATGACGAAAAGTTCTGCACACCCCGCCCACAGGGTGGGGCGGTTTCCCCACAGCTCCGCCCACAGCTTTCCCCGGCTTTCCCACAGCCCAAACCCAGCCCTGGATGTGACGGCTTTCACTCGGACCGGTGAGCGGGCGCGTTGAGTTGCCGAACAGTGGACAGTTCTGTGGAGAAGAGGCCGATCACTGGGGATAAGACGCCGCATCCTGTGGGCGGCCGGTGGACAACCCGCGGGCCTCGTCCCCGGGCCGCAGCGCCCTCCACATCATGTGGACAGCGCGCGCCCACAAGTCCACAGCCGAGTGACCTCGGCAAACCACTTCCACGACAGGGTGGTTGTGGACGGCCTTGGGACAACAAGCAGAGTCCCCAGGGTGTGGAAGCGGTAAACCGCTCCTTGCTGTGGATTCCGGCACCTCGCACGCCACGATTCGAACAGCGAGCAGCCTTCGAAGAGTTGTCCCCAGCTGTGGGCCGGCCGCGTAGTGGATCGCGCGAGTCGTTCGCGGTGCGCGTGGGACGTCCGTGAGTCGTGCGTGGGACGTCCGTGAGTCGTGCGTGGGAGGCCCCGGGACGTCGCTCGCGGGATATGAGTCGTTCCTCGCCCTGCTTCGGAGAGCGCGGGGGCCGGGTCGGGGCCGGGTCAGACGGCTGGGGCGGTCGTGGCGGGCCGTCGGCGCCGCGCCGGGTGGTGGGGAGCCGGATTGACCGCTACTGCGGCGGCCGCCGTTGTCGTCCGCCGGGTGCCGTTCGCCAGCGGCCGCCCGGCGCGGCCGCTGCTGGCGGCTGGAGCCCTGCGCGTCTGCTGGGGGCATACGGGCCGGAGGCATCCGGGTCAGGGCGCATCCGGGTCAGGGGGCACGTGGCGCTGTCGGGCGGCGCCCTGACGGGTGCGGGGCATGCCTCGGGCCGGGTTCCGGAGCCGGCCCGCCGCCGCGGGCCGGGAGTCCCGCTGTCGGCGCCGCGGGGGCAGGGCAGGGGACGGCCCGCCACGGCGCCGCGGCGGGGCCTCTGCCAGTCCCCCGTCAGCCGTTCTTGATGCGGTTGGTCAGCTCCGTGACCTGGTTGTAGATGGAGCGCCGCTCGGCCATCAGCGCGCGGATCTTGCGATCGGCGTGCATCACCGTGGTGTGGTCGCGACCGCCGAACTGTCCACCGATCTTCGGCAGCGACAGGTCGGTCAGCTCCCGGCACAGATACATCGCGATCTGCCGTGCCGTGACCAGCACCCGGCTGCGCGAGGAGCCGCACAGGTCGTCCACCGTCAGCCCGAAGTAGTCCGCCGTCGCGGCCATGATGGCGGGCGCGGTGATCTCCGGGGTCGCGTCCTCGCCACCGGGGATCAGGTCCTTCAGCACGATCTCGGTCAGCCCGAGGTCGACCGGCTGCCGGTTGAGGCTGGCGAAGGCCGTCACCCGGATCAGGGCGCCCTCCAGCTCCCGGATGTTGCGCGAGATGCGCGACGCGATGAACTCCAGCACCTCGGGCGGCGCGTTCAGCTGCTCCTGTACCGCCTTCTTGCGGAGGATCGCGATCCGCGTCTCCAGCTCGGGGGGCTGGACGTCGGTGATCAGGCCCCACTCGAAGCGGTTGCGCAGCCGGTCCTCGAGCGTCTCCAGCGCCTTGGGCGGCCGGTCGCTGGAGAGCACGATCTGCTTGTTGGCGTTGTGCAGGGTGTTGAAGGTGTGGAAGAACTCCTCCTGCGTCGACTCCTTGTCCGCCAGGAACTGGACGTCGTCGACGAGCAGGATGTCCATGTCGCGGTAGCGCTTGCGGAAGGCGTCGGCCTTGCCGTCCCGGATGGAGTTGATGAACTCGTTGGTGAACTCCTCCGAGCTGACGTAGCGCACCCGCGTGCCCGGGTAGAGGCTGCGCGCGTAGTGGCCGATCGCGTGCAGCAGGTGCGTCTTGCCGAGCCCGGACTCGCCGTAGATGAACAGCGGGTTGTACGCCTTGGCCGGTGCCTCGGCCACGGCGACGGCTGCCGCGTGCGCGAACCGATTCGAGGCGCCGATCACGAAGGTGTCGAAGAGGTACTTCGGATTCAGCCGCGCCGTCGGCTCCCCAGGGCCGGTGGCGGGCGCGGGTTGCGCGGCCAGCGGCCCTGGTGCTCCGCTGGGCGCCGGCAGCTGTGCGGGGCTGTCGTAGTGCGGCGCGGGGGGCCGGCCCTGGGGCGGCACCTGGGGGCGGGGGCGCTGCTGGTGCTGCGGCTCGTACGTCTCGAACGACTGCTGGTCGTAGCCCTGGTTCCGATGCCCGGCCTGGCCGCCCTGGTAGCCAGGACCGCGCTCGTAGCTCTGGCCGCCGCGCTCGTAGCCCTGCGCGGAGTCGTAGCCGGTGCTCTGCTGCTCGTACGACTGCTGGTCGTAGGACTGCTGCTGGTGTTCGTAGCCCTGCTGCGGGTCGTAGGGCCGGTGCTGCTGCGGGTGGTACGGCTCGCGCGGCTGCTGCCAGGACGCGGGGGCGGCGGCGGGCGAGCCGGGGCCGGTGGAGGGGATGGCGCTGCGCGCGTAGTCCGAGGGGTACGCGGAGCGGGCGCCGGGGACGTCCCGGCCGTCGTACTGGTCGTACTGCTCGTAGCGGTCGTCGGGGTACCGCTCGTCGGGGTAGCGCTCCTGGCCGTACCGCTCCTGCTGCGCATGGGCCTGCCCCTGCCCCTGCCCCTGCCCCTGCCCCTGCCCCTGCCCCTGCCCCTGCCCCTGCCCCTGCCCCTGCTGCTGGGGTGCCTGCTGGGGTGCCTGCTGGGGCGCCTGCGGCTGCTGTGCCTGGGGAGGCGAGGTCTGCTGCTCCGGGGGCGGTGTGGGCGAGGGAATGGCGGGAGCGGGCGGGGCGGCCTCGGGTGCCGGGCCCGTCACCGTGATCGCCAACCGGATGGGCTGCTGGCACTCGCGGCCGAGAGCTTCGGTGATCAGCGGGGCGAGCCGGCCCTCCAGCACCCCTTTCGCATACTCGTTCGGTACGCCGAGCAGCGCCGTACCGGAGACCAGGACGAGCGGCTGGCAGTCCTGCAGCCAGCGCTGGTCCTTCGCCTCGACGCCCTGCCCCTCGCGCAGGAGCTGCTCCAGCACCCGTGGCCACACTGCGGCAAGATCGGCAGGTAGGTCAGCCACGGGGCACGCTCTCTCACTCGCTGGGTGACGGGTCACTCGGTGGGTGACGGTCGTCCGGTGACCGACCCGGTCCCACGAATGCATGTTTCTCGGGACGGTCGGGAAGGAAAGGAAGTTCGGCCACGGTAGTCACGCGGACCTGCCCCGTTCAAGTCGTTGTCCACAGGCTGTGCACGACTGCAGTAGTCGAGTCGCCACCGGGCGGCCGTCGGGCGGGTCGCCGGGCCCCGCCGGGCCCGGTTTGACCGGGTGGTGCGGGCACGCGTACCGTAACCAGGTCGAGTGTCGACGGCTGCTGCCGCCTGCCTCCGATGGGCAAGATCAAACGGGATTCCCGGTGGATCATGAAGCGGTGCACACTCGGGCGTTGCGAGCTACTCGTGGGCGCACGGTGACAGCCGGTCGACTCCCCGCACCCAGTCCTGCGGCGAGCGTGGGACACCAAGCATCTCTGGAGCCCCCGAGTGAGCAAGCGCACCTTCCAGCCGAACAACCGTCGCCGCGCGAAGACCCACGGCTTCCGGCTGCGCATGCGGACCCGCGCCGGCCGCGCGATCGTCGCGAACCGCCGCAGCAAGGGTCGCGCGCGCCTGTCGGCCTGAGCAGCCTGACCACAGGTCCATGACGTGCTGCCTACCGAGAACCGGCTGAGGCGGCGCGAGGACTTCGCGGCCGCGGTACGCCGAGGACGCAGGGCCGGTCGCCCGCTTCTCGTCGTCCATCTACGCAGTCGAACGGACCCGCACGCGCCGGGGGGAGAGGTCCCCCCGCCGCGTGCGGGTTTCGTCGTGAGCAAGGCCGTCGGCAACGCGGTGATCCGTAACCGTGTGAAGCGGCGGCTGCGGCATCTGCTGCGGGACCGGCTGTCCCTGCTGCCCCCCGGTAGCCTGGTTGTCGTACGGGCGCAACCCGGTGCGGCGGACGCGGACCACGTGGAACTGGCCCGCGATCTGGATGCCGCGCTGCGGAAGCTGCTCAACGGGCCCCCTCACCGCTCTGCCGCCTCGGGGGACAGCCCCCGGAATCCCGGACGCGAACCGGGAGGGAGAGCTCAGTGAAGTACCCGCTGCTGTGGTTGATCAAGCTGTACCAGTGGACCATCAGTCCGATGCTCGGTCCGGTGTGCCGGTACTACCCGTCGTGCTCCCACTACGGGTACACGGCCATCGCCCGTCATGGCGCCGTCAAGGGAACGGGCCTGACGGCTTGGCGCATCCTGCGCTGCAATCCGTGGTCGCCCGGTGGCGTCGACCATGTCCCCGCCCGGAAGCACCCGGTATGGCACCAGCGGATCCGCTCCCGCTGGCAGCAGCACCGGACCCAGTCCAACGCCCAAGGAGCCTGATTCGTGGACACGATCCTGAGTCCTCTCTACAAAGCCGTCTCCTGGATCATCGTCCAGTTCCATTCGCTGTTCAGCCTGGTCTTCGACCCGGACGGCGGCTGGGCCTGGGGTCTGTCCATCTTCTTCCTGGTGGTGCTGATCCGGATCTGCCTGATCCCGCTCTTCGTCAAGCAGATCAAGTCGACGCGGAACATGCAGGCGCTCCAGCCGAAGATGAAGGCGATCCAGGAGCGCTACAAGAGTGACAAGCAGCGCCAGAGCGAAGAGATGATGAAGCTCTACAAGGAGACGGGCACCAATCCGCTCTCCAGCTGCCTGCCGATCCTCGCGCAGTCGCCGTTCTTCATCGCCCTCTTCCGGGTGCTCCAGCACATCGCCGACAACAAGCCGGTGGGCGTCCTCAGCATCGATCAGGTCAACAGCGCCCGGAACGCCCAGATCTTCGGCGCCCCGATCGCCGCCAAGTTCATGGACAGCGCCGAGAAGGTGGGCCAGCTCGGCGCCAGCCTCACCGACGTGCGTGTCGTCACGGTCATCATGATCGTCCTGATGTCGGCGTCGCAGTTCTACACGCAGCGCCAGCTGATGACCAAGAACGTCGACCTGACGGTGAAGACGCCGTTCATGCAGCAGCAGAAGATGCTGATGTACGTCTTCCCCATCATGTTCGCCGTCTTCGGTATCAACTTCCCCGTCGGTGTCCTCATCTACTGGCTGACCACCAACGTGTGGACGATGGGCCAGCAGATGTTCGTGATCAAGCGCAACCCGACCCCCGGCTCCCGCGCCTTCAACGAGCGCCAGGAGAAGCTGCGCGCCCAGGGCAAGCTCAAGGAGGACCCCAAGGAGGTCGAGGCGCGCGAGGCCGCCGAGGCCGCCCGGGTCCGGCGGCAGCAGCCGAAGCGGCAGAGCAAGTCGCAGCGCCAGGGCGCGGTCGCCACGAGCACGGACAAGGACGAGTCCACCTCGGCCGCCACGTCCATGCAGAAGACCGGACCGAAGACGAACGAGAAGCAGTCCGGCCAGTCCGGCCAGCAGAAGACCGGCCAGCAGAAGACCGGCCAGCAGAAGTCCGGCCAGAAGCAGGGCGGCGGGTCGAAGGCGGCAGGCCAGCAGCAGAAGTCGGGCCAGAAGAAGTCCGGCCAGCGCAAGGGCCCGCAGCGCCCCAAGCACCCCTCCAAGAAGTGAGCACCGAAGGAGTCCCCGCCGTGACGGATACGACTGCGCCAGAAGGCACCGAGGCCGACAGCGACACCCTGACCCGGCTGGAACAGGAAGGTGAGATCGCGGCCGACTACCTCGAGGGGCTGCTCGACATCGCCGACCTGGACGGCGACATCGACATGGACGTCGAGGCCGACCGCGCCGCGGTGTCGGTGATCAGCGAGGGCTCGGCCCGTGACCTGCAGAAGCTGGTGGGCCGGGACGGAGAGGTCCTGGAGGCCCTCCAGGAGCTGACCCGGCTCGCCGTGCACCGGGAGACCGGCGACCGCAGCCGGCTGATGCTGGACATCGCCGGATTCCGGGCCCAAAAGCGCGAGGAGCTCGCGGAACTGGGCGCGAAGGCGGCGCAGGAAGCACAGAGCAGCGGTGAAGCCGTGAAGCTCCGCCCGATGACGCCGTTCGAGCGCAAGGTCGTGCACGACGCGGTGAAGGCGGCCGGACTGCGCAGCGAGTCCGAGGGCGAGGAGCCGCAGCGCTGCGTGGTCGTACTCCCGTGACACAGCAGTCGGGGGAGTCCCCGGAGGAGCAGCCGGGCCTGCCACCCGCTCCCGAGGCGGCGCGCAGGGCGTTCGGCGACAGCCTCCGCACGGTGGAGCGGTACGCGGAGCTGCTGGCGGATGCCGGAGTGAAGCGCGGGCTGCTCGGCCCGCGCGAGGTGCCGCGGCTGTGGGAGCGGCACCTGCTGAACTGCGTGGTGCTCTCCGAGGTCGTACCCGAGGGTGTCACGGTGTGCGATGTCGGCTCGGGTGCCGGGCTGCCCGGCATTCCGCTGGCGCTGGTGCGGCCGGACCTGGAGATCACGCTGCTGGAGCCGCTGCTGCGCCGCACGACGTTCCTCCAGGAGGTCGTCGAGCTGCTCGGGCTCGATCATGTGACGGTGCGGCGCGGGCGGGCCGAGGAGATGCTGGGCACGCTGACGCCGGTGCACGTGGTGACCGCCCGCGCGGTGGCGCCGCTGGATCGGCTGGCCGGTTGGGGCGTTCCGCTGCTGCGGCCGTACGGCGAGATGGTGGCGCTCAAGGGCGACACCGCCGAGGACGAGGTGCGCACCGCCCGGGACGCACTGCACAAGCTGGGTGTCGTGGAGACGACCGTGGAGCACATCGGCCAGGGTCTGATCGATCCCCCCTCGACGGTGGTACGCGCCAGGGTCGGGGAGAGCCCCGGCGGGGTGCGCTTTGCCGCACGTCGGGTCAAGGCCGAGAAGGCGGCCCGGGCGAACGGCCGCTCGGCCCGGGGCGGCCGACGGCGACGCTGAGCCGGGTGAGGGCAGACCGGTCCCGCCGATCTGTTGGTCGGGCCGGCTGGTCGTCCGGTCGGGCGCTGAAACGCTGATTCGGTTACTCCATAAAAACGCTTAAGACCCCGCGGAGCGGAGTGTCGCGGCGGACACCGTGCGGTGCCTGTGCATCGTGTTTCACGTGAAACGCCGCTCTCTGTTGCACGGAATCATCAACCGAGGCCGCGCCGCCGCCGGCGGGCGCAGCCAGACCGCCCCTGAGCCCCGCTCGGAAGTGGATTCATCCACAACTGAGTGGGGCTCGCTGGTTCACGGGCCCGAAAGCATGGGAGGCTCTGCTCATAGCGAGCCTGATGTTGAGGAGAGTGAACCGTTGCGGTCCGACGCCAACATCGCGGGACCGATGGCCGACCCGGTCCCCGGTCCCCGTACAGAGCCAGGGGATACCAGCGCGGTCGCACCCCGCGGTGATGCGGCACGTGAGACGCCACCGCCCATGGACGACACCCCGATCGGCCGCGCGGCACAGCAGGCGGTCGAGGCGATGAACCGTGCCGGGGAGGGCCTGCCCCGCCCCGCCCAGACGCGGATCATGGTCGTCGCCAACCAGAAGGGCGGCGTCGGCAAGACCACCACGACCGTGAACCTCGCGGCCTCGCTGGCCCTGCACGGGGGCCGCGTCCTCGTGGTCGATCTCGACCCGCAGGGCAACGCCTCGACAGCGCTGGGGGTCGACCACCACGCCGAGGTGCCGTCGATCTACGACGTTCTGGTGGAGAGCAAGCCGCTCTCGGAAGTCGTCCAGCCGGTGCCGGACGTGGAGGGACTCTTCTGCGCGCCAGCGACCATCGATCTCGCCGGTGCGGAGATCGAGCTCGTGTCGCTGGTGGCGCGGGAGAGTCGCCTTCAGCGCGCCATCGAGGCGTACGAGCAGCCGTTGGACTACATCCTCATCGACTGCCCGCCCTCCCTCGGGCTGCTGACGGTGAATGCGCTCGTGGCCGGTGCTGAGGTGCTGATCCCCATTCAGTGCGAGTACTACGCGCTGGAGGGCCTCGGCCAACTGCTGCGCAATGTCGAACTGGTGAAGGGTCATCTGAACCCGAAGCTGCATGTGTCGACCATCCTCCTCACCATGTACGACGGCCGGACCCGGCTGGCGTCCCAGGTGGCGGAGGAAGTGCGCGGACACTTCGGCAAGGAGGTCCTGCGGACCAACATTCCGCGGTCGGTGCGCATTTCGGAGGCCCCCAGCTACGGGCAGACGGTTCTGACATACGATCCGGGTTCCAGCGGATCGCTCTCCTATCTGGAGGCGGCGCGGGAAATCGCGCTGCGCGATCCGCATGTTGAGCAGGCACAGCAGGTACAGCAGGCTCAGAAGCTTCACGCACAGCAACTACAGGCGCAGCAGCACGGCAGCATGGCGGAGGGGACTCAGTGAGCGAGCGACGTAGGGGTCTGGGGCGGGGGCTCGGTGCACTGATCCCGGCGGCTCCGACCGGGCCGGACGCTGCCGACGCGGAGGGTGAGCAGCAGCGTCCGAACATGAGTGGAGGGTCCACCTCCCCCACTGCCGTTCCCGTGCTGGCCCCGGAGCAGGGGGTGCGGGGCGTGGCGGCGGCCAAGGTCGCGGAACTCTCGCAGCGGGACCAGGAGGAGGCGGACGACTCAGTTTCACGTGAAACGACCTCCGCCGTCCCCGCGCAGGGCGCCGCCTCCGAGGACGCAGGAGGCGCGTTCTTCGCGGAGGTGCCGCTCGACGCCATCACCCCGAACCCGCGCCAGCCTCGTGAGGTCTTCGACGAGGACGCCCTGTCCGAACTCGTCACCTCCATCAAGGAAGTCGGTCTCCTCCAGCCGGTCGTCGTCCGGGAGCTCACACCCGGCAGCTTCGAGCTCATCATGGGTGAGCGCCGCTGGCGGGCTTGCCGCGAGGCGGGGTTGGAGCGAATCCCGGCGATCGTCCGCGCCACCGAGGACGAGAAGCTCCTCCTCGACGCGCTGCTGGAGAACCTGCACCGGGCACAGCTCAATCCGCTGGAAGAGGCAGCCGCCTACGACCAGCTGCTGCGGGACTTCAACTGCACCCATGACGAACTGGCCGACCGGATCGGCCGTTCCCGGCCGCAAGTGTCCAACACCCTGCGGCTGCTGCGGCTCTCTCCGGGAGTGCAGCGCCGGGTGGCAGCCGGGGTGCTGTCCGCCGGGCATGCACGGGCGCTGCTGTCCGTGGAGGACGGAGAGGAGCAGGACAAGCTCGCTCACCGGATCGTGGCCGAGGGGCTCTCGGTCCGTGCAGTGGAGGAGATCGTCACGCTGATGGGCGGCAAGCCCAAGAGTGCCAAGCCCAAGGGGCCCCGGGCCGGCGCCCGGGTCTCCCCTGCGCTGGACCATCTGGCAGGACGGCTCTCGGACCGCTTCGAGACCCGGGTGAAGGTCGACCTGGGCCAGAAGAAGGGCAAGATCGTCGTCGAGTTCGCCTCCATGGACGACCTGGAGCGGATTCTGGGCCAGCTCGCTCCGGGCGAGGGACGGGTGCTGGAGCAGAAGCTGGCCGAGGACGACAGCGACGAGGAAGCGGTCTCTTCATAGGCAGTCCGCATACCTCGCAGTGGAAAGGCCCGGGCGCTGTCGCCCGGGCCTTTCCACTGCCGTCGTAGCGCGGTCGTGGTGGCGCCCCCAGCGCCGCGGTGGTGGGGGCGGGGCGGAAACCAGCGGTGATGTCGCTGCCCTCCGGATACGATGTGTGCCATGGGACGACAGCTCGTTCCCCTCACGCTGGACAATCTCCCGGATCTGCCCAACCGCTGCCGCGGCTGCGTCTTCTGGGAGTTGGACCCGGTCAGCGGCGAGGAGGCGCAGAGGTCGGGGCGGCCCGATCTGGAGAAGGAAGCCTGGATCTCTTCGGTCCTGCTGGAATGGGGTTCCTGCGGTCGGGTCGTCTATGTGGACGAGGTCGCGGTGGGCTATGTGCTCTATGCGCCGCCCGCATATGTACCGCGCTCCTTCGCCTTCCCCACCAGCCCCGTCGCCCCGGACGCGGTGCAACTGATGACCGCCTATCTGCTGCCGGAGTTCCGGGGGCAGGGCATCGGTCGGGTGATCGTGCAGACGGTGGCGAAGGATCTGCTGCGGCGTGGATTCAAGGCCATGGAAGCGTTCGGTGACGCACAGTGGACGGAACCGGCCTGCATGTTCCCTGCGGAGCATCTGCTCTCGGTCGGCTTCAAGACCGTCCGCCCGCACCCCCGCTATCCCCGATTGCGGCTGGAGCTGCGCTCCACGGTTTCCTGGCGGCACGACATGGAGCGAGCCCTGGACCAACTGCTGGGGAAGGTGCACAGCAAGGAGCCGGCACTGCGGCCGCTCTGAGATGTCCGCTCTGGGATGTCGATGCGGATGTCGCTGTTGCGCCGACGCCGTGCGGCACTGTCGAGGTCGCGGCTACGGGGTGCGACAACGGGGCGCGGCTCTGGGTGGCGGCTCTGGGGCGTCGGCCTCGGGGAGGTCACACCGGTGCCGTGCGGTAGTGCGGTGGGCGGCCCGTTCCACTCCACTACGGTCGACAGCACGGGACGACAGAGGCCCGACAGCACTGAGGGCGCCGTTTCACGTGAAACGGCGCCCTCAGTGAGGTAGGGATCCTCAGCTGATGAAATCGGCGAGGTCCTTCTCGATGGCGCCCTTCGGCTTGGCGCCGACGATGGTCTTCACGACCTCGCCACCCTGGTAGACGTTCATGGTCGGGATCGACATGATGCCGTACCTGGCGGCGACGCCCGGGTTCTCATCGATGTTGAGCTTGACGACCGTCAGCTTGTCGGCGTTCTCGGAGGCGATGGCCTCCAGCGAAGGGGCGATCTGACGGCACGGTCCGCACCACGCCGCCCAGAAGTCGACCAGCACGGGCTTGTCGCTCTTCAGGACGACGTCCTCGAAGTCGGCGTCGGTCGCGGTCACGGTGGCACCGGCCATGGTGCTTCTCCTCTTTCTCTGTTGACTGCGGGGTGGAGAGTTGAGCGGGGACAGGGAGCGGGCCCTGCGGGCTGTGCGGGTCAGACGGTTGCCGCGGTCTTCTCCGGCTCGGGGGTTTCCTCGGCGTCCACGTCCGTGAGCGCCGCCAGGTAGCGCTCGGCGTCCAGCGCCGCGGAGCAGCCGGTGCCCGCCGCGGTGATCGCCTGGCGGTAGGTGTGGTCCACCACGTCGCCGGCTGCGAAGACCCCGGGGACGTTGGTGCGGGTCGAGGGCGCGTCCACCTCGAGGTAGCCGTCCTCGTCCAGGGTGAGGGTGTCCTTGAACAGCTCCACCCTCGGGTCGTGGCCGATGGCGACGAACAGCCCGGTCGCGTCGAGCTCGCGGGTCTCCCCGTTCTGTGTGTCGCGCAGCGTGAGGCCGGACAGCTTGCCGTCCTTGCTGTGGATCTCGGCAACCTCGCTGTCCCAGGCGAAGGAGATCTTCGGGTCGGCGAAGGCCCGCTCCTGCATGGCCTTGGAGGCGCGCAGTGTGTCCCGGCGGTGCACCACGGTGACCGACGCCGCGAAGCGGGAAAGGAACGTGGCCTCCTCCATGGCGGTGTCACCGCCGCCCACCACGGCGATGTGCTGCTCGCGGAAGAAGAAGCCGTCGCAGGTGGCGCAGTAGGAGACACCGCGACCGGAGAGCTCTTCCTCCAGCGGCAGACCCAGGGTGCGGTGCTGCGAGCCGGTGGCCACGATCACGGTCCGGCCGCGGTGCACGGTGCCGTTGGAATCCGTGACGCTCTTCACCGGGCCGGAGAGGTCGACCGCGGAGATGTCGTCCGGCACCAGTTCAGCCCCGAAGCGCTCGGCCTGGGCGCGCATGTTGTCCATGAGTTCCGGGCCCATGATGCCTTCCTGGAACCCGGGGAAGTTCTCGACATCGGTGGTGTTCATCAGCGCTCCGCCTGCGGTGACGGAGCCCTCGAACACCAACGGCTTCAGCGACGCGCGGGCGGTGTAGAGCGCTGCCGTGTATCCGGCCGGGCCCGAGCCGATGATGATGACGTTGCGGACGTCGCTCACGGGAGTCTTCCTTGTCTGCCGACTGCTTCCGGGTACTTCTGCCGAGGCTTGCACCCCGTCCAACGGATCCTACGGGGCAGACATTCCCCTGCCCTCGTCCGCGGGTCACCCGCGAGGGTAGGTGCCCTTGAACAGGACCTTGCCCGGGCGGGACGGGTCGGCGTTCACACAGGAAGGGTCGACGACGTAGGCATCGACCAACTTCGGGTCGCCACCCTGGTGGGGCAGGACGAGCAAGTATCCGGAGTGGTTCTGGAAGGTGGCCTCGGAGTCGACGGCCAGCGGGCTCTCCGTGCGGTGCAGACTGTCGCGGATGCAGGACGGTACGGTCGGCCCGTCGCCGAGCGTGTCGTCGCGGAGCGTGTTCCCGTCGCTGCTGGGGCTCTGCTCGATATCGACTGTGGGAGTGTCGCGGGGCGGGGCAGGGCTGTCCGGCACCTCGCGGGACGGTGGGGGTGAGCTCTTGTCGGAGAGCAGCCCCTGGACTCGCTTGCGCAGCTGCTGGTCGTCGCTGCTGCCTCCGGCATCGGTATCGGCGGAGACCGTCGGGCTGGACGGCGCCTGGGGCGCCTGTTTACCCGTGGTCGACTTCGCCGTATTCGAGGTCACCTCGGTGGGAGCCGAGTCGGAGAGCGCTCGGAGGGTGATGCCGCCCATGGTGAGGACGGCCATGGATGCCGCCGCGACCAGCACGATCGTGCGCCGCCGACGTCGAGCGCCTCGGACGCCGTCCCGTCCTGGTCCTGGGGTGGCACCGCGGTCCGCTCCTCCGGGGCCGGTGGAACCCGCGGCATGTCCCGGAGGCCGACCTGCTGCCGCGCTCCCGGAGCGACGGCCGTGCCGGGTTTCACGTGAAACCGGGCGCCCATCCGCTCCCGAAGCGGACCCGAGAGACTCCGCAGGTGTTTCACGTGAAACGGAACGCTCATGCGCCGCACCGTCACCGCTGTCGCTGTCATCGGCATGAGCACTGATACCGGCACCGTCGGAAGCGATGACGTGGGTCGCTGCCCGACCGGTGTCCGTCTCGCCCCCGGCGGCATCGGCGGCATCCGTATCCGTGGTGGGGGACTCCGGCGCTCCCGGTGACCCGGTCACCACCGCAGCCGCCTCCGCCGCCAGTGCCCGGTCGATGCGGCTTGCCACATCCTGGGGCATCCGCTCGGGGCCGGGCAGGGTGCCGAGCGTCTCCCGGATCTCCTCCAGCGAGGCGGACACCTCCGCGCAGAGCGCGCAGGTGATCAGGTGCGCGCGGAGTTCCGCCCGGCGCGCCGCGGGCACGATTCCCTCGCCGAGCGCGGAGATCTCGTCGATCTCCGGGTGCTCGTCGTGCGGAGAAGGAGTGGATGTCATGCCTGTCCCCCTCCTTTCCCGGCCCGGGAGCCTGTGGTGTCCTGCTGGGTCGTGCGCGCAGCCTTCCGCGGTGTCGGCTGCTGGGCCGCCTTCCGCGGTGCCTTGCGCGGCGCCGCTCTCGGTGCTGGGACGGATGCTCCCGGCGGTGGGTTCCGTCCGGTACCGGCCACGTCCTCGGAACCGCCGCCGCTGTCCCCGCTCCTGCCTCCGCCGTTGTCCCCGCTCCTGCCTCCGCCGCTGCCGTCGCCGCGCAGATGCGAGACGAGGGGGAGCAGGCGGGCCCGGCCGCGGGCACAGCGGCTCTTGACGGTGCCCACCGCCACATCGAGCACCTCGGCGGCCTCGGCGACGGGATAGCCCTGCATGTCCACCAGCACCAACGCCGCCCGCTGGTCCACCGGAAGCTCGGACAGCGCGGAGACGATCTGGCGATGCGTCTCCTGGCGTTCCACGGGCGCGGCGGCGGACTCCTGGGGCTCCAGGAGCTGATCCATCCGCTCGGTGTCGTCGGTGAGCGTGGCCCTGCGGGAGGCTGCCTTCCGGACGCGGTCCAGGCAGGCGTTGACCGTGATGCGGTGCAGCCAGGTGGTGACGGCGGACTGCCCCCGGAAGTTGTGTGCGGCGCGGTAGGCGGAGATGAGCGCGTCCTGCACGGCGTCGGCGGCCTCCTCGCGGTCTCCGAGGGTGCGCAGGGCCACGGCCCACAGGCGGTCCCGGTGTCGCCGGACGAGTTCGCCGAACGCCTCCGGATCCCCCGCGACATGACGGGCGAGCAGCTCCTTGTCGTCCGGCTCGGCCGTTCCGCCGGGAGCCTCCTCGCTCGCCATGCAGCCCCTCCCCTCACCCTGCCGCCCGCATGCCGGAAGCGGCGCCCGCGCCTCAGCTGAGGACCTGGACCTCCGTGACGCGACCACGGTAGTCGCCTCCGTCGGTGGCCGGGAGCTTGGTGAGCCACAGCAGTACGTAGCGGGTCTTGATGGGCTTCTTGGCCTTCAGGGTGAGGTGTTCCCCGGAGCCGTTGGTGACCTTGCTGAAACTGCCCAGTGAGGAAGGTGTGTTGGTGACGCTCTTCGGCGCGGCCAGGAAGCTCGCCGAGGTCTTCCCGATGAAGTCCACCTTCAGCTGGCTGACCTGCCGGGTGGTCCCGAGGTCGAGGATGAGGCCGGCGCCGGACTTCAGATTGCCGAAGGTGGGGTGGCCCAGGTATTTGTCCGTGAGCCAGTAGGTGCCGGGGTCGCCGTCCACGGCATCGCCGGCGCGCTCCGGCTTCTCGCGCCCGTCCGAGCTCTCCGGATCGAAGTCCTGTACCTGCTGGATCTTGATCGGCTTGCCCGTCTGCACCGGCTTGTCCTCGCCCTCCACCGGCTTGGTGGGCTTCTCCTTGACCGGTTCGCCCTTGAGCAGGGCGTCGGCGATCTGCCAGCTTCCCAGGCCGAGAGCGGCGATCAGCAGCGCGGAGACCCCCCACTTGAGAGCCTTGCCGGTGCGTCCGGGCAGCGTGGGCGGTGCCGGGGACTCGGCACCGGGCACCGCGGCCGGGCTGCCGGGAGCAGCGCCGCCGGGAACGCCGCCGGGCGCCGCGAAGCTGCCCTGCTGGTAGGCAGTGCGCTGGTACGGGGGCGGGGTGGTGAACGCCTGCTCCGGCGGGCGGATGCGGGGCAGCGAGGCGACAGCCTTGCACAGCTCGTCCGGGGTGGTGCAGGGCTGCTCCTGCCGGGATGCCGTCGCGCCGTCGTTCACCAGGGCGCGCATGGCCAGCGTGGAAAGACCGCGGTGGACGCCGGCCCGGAGCTGCTCGGGGGCCACCAGCGCCCCGATGTCCAGCGAACCGGTGCCCGGCAGTCCGTGGGCACCCTCCTCGTACGGCCAGCGCTGGGTGAGCGCCGCGTACAGCAGGGCACCGATGGCCTCCGTGTCGTCCCGCTGCGGGTGCTCGCTCGTGACACCGCGCAGCGCGGCGTTCACCGCGAGCCCACGGATGCGGTACTGGCCCATGCCGGTCCGGAGCACACAGGAGGGCGTCAGACGCAGATGTGCGAGGCCCTCCCGGTGGGCCGCGGCCAGGGCCTGGGCGAGCTGGTTGACGAGCTGATACGCCTCGTGGGGCTCCAGGGGTCCGGCGGCGAGCAGCTCGCTGAGCGGGACCGCGTCGGGCAGCCACTCGTGGACGACGTAGACCAGTTCGCCCTCCTCGACCGCGTCGAGGACCTGCACGAACCGGGGGTCGCCGAGCAGGGCCGCCGAGCGCGCAGCGGCGAGGACCTGGCGGGCCCGCGCGTGGCCGACGGGCAGCAGGTGCACGCCGACGGCACGGCGGAGCTTCTCGTCGACCGCGCGCCAGCTGCTGAACCCGTCGAGCCGGGTGACGCACTCCTCCAGCCGGTACCGCCGGGCCAGCTTGTGGCCGCTGTGCAGCTCGGGGACCCGCATCTCGGCGGGCGCGGGCTTGGCGGATCCGTCGGCCGGATCGGAGGCCGCTCCGGCCGGCTCCCCGGCAGCGCCCTCGGGCTGCTGTCGGTCGGCTCTGGACTTCTCGCGGTCCTTGGCCTTCTTCCGGGGCTTCTGCTGCCCTGTGTGCTGTCCCGCGCGCTTCTCCTCGGCGCTCCCGGCGTCCTCGGCGGCGCCGTCCGCGGCGCTGTCGCCGTCGGGGCCGGAAGCCGCGGCGGGGTCGGAGGCCGTGCCGGCGTCGCTGTCGGAGGCCGCGTCGGCGTCGGGCCCGGCGTCGGTGTCGGTGGGGCGCTCAGGAGCGGCCGCGGAGGTGTCGTCACCGCGAGTTCCGTCAGCTCCGGCGGGGTCGGCCGGGTCGCTGCTGCGGGCCGAGTCCTCCGCTGCGGAGTTCGGCTGGTTCCCACTGCTCCCTTCGGGGGAGGTGGCGGGGCGGGTGGCACCGCGCGTACCCGTCAGCGGTGCGGTGTCGGTGGAGTGGGCCGGGGACTCGTCGTGGTCCGAGGTCCCGGTGTTGCGGCTGTATCCGTTCGTCGCGTCCGTCGCACCGTCGCCCGTGGCCCCGTCCTGCTGGGCGGTCAGTGGTGCGTCATGCGCACCACTGGTCTCGGCCACGCCGACAGCGGCTGTGCTCCGTTCCGCCACCGTCGTTCCTGCCTCCCCATCCGTGGTGGCCGTTTTCCTGGAAACGGCCAAAAACATTGTGCCTACACCTCGCCGCTATGCACGACACGCGGGGGCGAATGATGGTTGTATACGCCGGATTCCCACCCCGCTTTTCATCGGCCGAGTCTGGCGCGCACCATCCCGAGCATCGCCGTCATCTCCTCGATGCGCATGCGCTTCGCCGCTAGGACGAAAACCGCGCCCAATACGATCCCTCCGCCCAGCAGCGCGGCGATCGAGCCGAGCGTGCCGCTGCCCAGCGCGTGGGTGACGCCCCAGGCGGCGGCCCCGGCGGCGAGGGTGGCCGGGACGCTGGCCCCGGCGAGCCGGGTGTAGGTACGGACGACGTGCCGCCCGTCGAGGTCGCCGCCCAGCCGGTGGCTGAGCCGGCGCCAGGCGATGCCCACACCGATGATGTAGGCGAGCCCGTAGGAGGCGGCCATGCCCACGACCGCCCAGCGCGAGGGCAGCAGCAGGAAGCACAGTGCGGAGGCGGCGGCGTTGACGGCTGCCACTATCACCGTGTTGAAGAACGGGGTGCGGGTGTCCTCGTAGGCGTAGAAGGCACGCAGGACGACGTACTGCACGGAGAAGGGGATCAGGCCGAGGCCGAAGGCCATCAGCATGTACCCCATGGAACGGGCCGCGCCCACGCCCGCCGAGCCGTAGATCATCGTGCACATCGGGATGCCGAGCGCCACGAAACCGAAGGCGATCGGGACGATGGCGACGGCGGAGTTGCGCAGGCCCTGCGAGATGTCGTCCCGCACGGCGCCGCTGTCCCCGTCGGCGGCCGAGCGGGAGAGGCGGGGCAGCAGCGCGGCCATCACGGAGACGGTGATGATCGCCTGCGGCATGTTCCAGATCAGCTGCGCGTTGGAGTAGGCGATGTAGCCGGTGCCGGAGTGGCCGCTCTGGGCCGCAGTGGTGCCCGCCCAGGTGGAGAGCTGCGAGACGACCAGGACGCCGGCCTGGTTGGCGAGCACGAACAGGATCGTCCACTTGGCCAGCTTGGCCGCCTTGCCCAGGCCGTGGCCGCGCCAGTCGAAGCGGGGGCGGATGCGGAAGCCCGCGGCCCGGAGGTACGGGATCATCGCCAGCGCCTGCACGACCAGGCCCAGCAGGGTGCCGACCCCGAGGAGCCGGGCGCCCTCGGGCGGGATGGTGCTGACCGTCAGATCGGAGGTGTCGGCGGTGCCGTACACCCACAGGAACATGCTGATGGTGGCGATGATGACGATGTTGTTCAGGACCGGGGTCCACATCATGGCGCCGAAGCGGCCGCGCGCGTTGAGGATCTGTCCCATCACCACATGGATGCCCATGAAGAAGATCGAGGGCAGGCAGTAGCGCACGAAGGTGACGGTGACCTCGTTGGCCGCGGGGTTGTCGGCGAGCTTCACCGACATCAGCCGCACCAGGACGGGTGCTGCGAACACCGAGGCCACGGCCAGCGTGCCCAGGATCACCGCGACCAGCGTCAGCAGCCGGTTCGCAAACGCCTCGCCGCCGTCGCCGTCCTCCTTCATGGCGCGGACGAGCTGCGGCACGAAGACGGAGTTGAGGCCCCCGCCGACGGTCAGCACATAGATCATGGTCGGCAGCGTGATGGCGAGCTGGTAGCTGTCACCGAGGGCCGAGGCGCCGAGTGCGGCCACGATCATCGCGGAGCGTACGAACCCGGTGAGCCGGGAGACCATCGTGCCCGCGGCCATGATGGCGCTGGACTTGAGGAGCCCTCCCCCGCCGCCGGAGGCGGGCGGTGCGGCCGGAGCCGAGCCCTCTTCGCCGGGCGGAGCGCCCTTGGGCACGACGGTGCCGAGATCGACGGTCTGCGCGGACGGCTCCTCGGCGGCACCGGGAGCCCCCGGCTCGGGTGGGTAGGGCGGCGGCGGTTGCGTGGGTTCCGGGTGGAACCCGGAGGACTGGGCCTGGTCCCGGCTCGGGTCGTGCTCCGGCGAGCGGTGCTGCCACGGGTCGGAGCCGGGCGGCTGTCTCCGGTCGTCGGGCGGGACGTACCCGGGGGGCGGCCCCGCGGGCGGTGCGGTCTGTTGCGGCGGCGCCTGCCCTTGGTCGCGGTAGAGGTGCGCGAAGGCGTCGCTCTGCTGTGCGGGCGGAGACGGGGGCGTGGACGGGGCTGGTGGCCGGTGGGCCGTGCCCGGGGCCTGGAGCGGGTGCTGGGCCGGTCCCGGGTGCTGGGCCGGGCCCTGGGCCGGGCCCGGGGCTGGTCCCGGGCCCTGGTACGCCTGGCTCTGCGGCGGCCTGCTCTGCTGGGCCGGGCCCGGGTGTCCCGCCCCAGGCTGGACCTGACCTGGGTGTCCCGGTCCCTGCTGGGCCCGGCCGGGATACGGCGCGCTCGGGTACGGGTGCTGTCCCTGATACGGCTGGCTCCGGGGGGAGCGCGGCTGGTCCTGGGCTGAGTGCGGATCCTCGGGCTGCGGGCCGGGGGAGGGCCACGTGTGCGGATCGTGGACCGAGGGGTCGCGCTCGTCGTGCGGGTCGGGCCCGTACGAGTCCTGTGCGTACGCGTCTTCCGGCCGGCCAGAGCCGTCACCGGGGTTCCGGCCCCGGTCACCGCCATACGGCGCGTTCATCGTCGCTACCTACCCCTGCCCCTGCTCGCCCGGATGAGTCAACGGTCCACTTTCTCACCCGTCGCCGGGGGGTTGTCGCTTTCCCGTTCGGTGTCGTCTCCGTCACTGCCGTCGCGCTCGGTGGTGTCCGCCCCCTCGGCGTGGTCCTTGGCGCCGTCCCCGGGAGAGCCCTCGGGGGCTTCCCCGTCGTCGCCGGGACCATCGCCGTCGTCCGCGTCCGCGTCCGTGTCCTCGGCGCCGTCATCGTCGTCGCCGTCCGGGTGCTCCAGCGGGGCGTCCGGGTCGGGGGCCGGGCCGGAACGCTTGCGCTGGGTGTACATCCGGATGCCCGCGAGCACGATCAGCAGCACGCCGCCCGCGATCACCAGCAGCACGGTAGAAGTGATGGAGGTCACATTGACCTGGAACTTCATCACCTTGCCGTAGCGCTCACCGTCCTCGGTGTAGAGCTGTGCGTAGACATAGGCCCGGCCGTTGTTCTTGGCGCTGGTGTCGAACTTGAGGGACTGGGTGTGCTCCCCGTCGACCTTGACCCGCTTGGCGTCGCCCACGTCCAGCCCCACCCGGCTGGAGCGCAGTTCCAGGACGAGCCCGTCGACCCCCTGCGCGAGGTTGTTCTGGACCGTCACCGGGATGGTGGCCTCGCGCCCGGAGAGGGTGATGTCCGACTTCTTGATGAGCTTGACCGCGCCCCGCAGCTCCAGCAGGTACTCCTCCACGGAGTCGCGGTAGCGCTGTCCGGCGCGGGCCTCGCCGCGCCAGGCGTTGGAGACCTCGCGGTCTATCGCCGTGGTGAACGGCGGCATGACGCGGTCGGCCTGGCTGAGGATCCGCTTGAAGTCCTCCAACCCGTCCTTGGTCTTCCGCACCTGCTCGAAGGCCGCGGTGGGCAGCTCGCTCTTCCGCAGCGAGGAGGGGTAGGAGGACGGTGCGGGCATCCGGCGCCGGGCGTTCGGGTCGGGTTTGGCCTCGGCGGCGTCCGCCAGACTGCTGGTCTCCGTCCAGCCGCTGCGCCCGAGCGCCTTGATGCCGTCCGCCATCGCCTGCGCCTGGGAGACGCTGGGCCTGCGCTGCGGGGCGACGACGACGCTGCGGCTCCGGGAGGGCACCTGCCGGGCCAGCGCGAGGGACTGCGCGGCGAACCGCTGGACGGCGAGCGAGGAGTTCCCCGCCCGCGACATGTCGCCCTCGAACGCGGTGGACAGCAGTGCGTCGGCGACCAGCGCGGTGTTGCCGCTGCCGATCGGGCGGGCTGCGGTGGGGCTGTAGGAGAGCCCCTTCTCGCGGACGCTGTCGCTGCGGGCGATGACGTTGTGCGCGCCCGCCGAGGTGGCCACGTCCACGAGGGAGGAGTCGACGGCGCCCTGGTAGGGCCAGGCGAAATCCGTGCTCGGTTTCACGTGGAGCACGACCTGCACGGTCCGCCTGGCCAGCGTGGTGGCCTGACCCAGGGAGCTGAGGGCGCCGCGGACCCTGGTGCCGCGGTGGGCGAGCGAGGCCAGGTCCGGGTCGGCGAACGGGAGGGCGACGACCTCCTTGCCCTCGACCGCCTGCTGGAGCTCTGCCAGCCAGCGCTTGGCGTACGCCTGGTTCTTCCCCGCGACGGTCTCGTCCGGCTTGCCGCCGGGCTTCTGTACCCGGTAGCGACCGGCCATCATGTCGACGCTCGCCAGCAGGTCGGGGTCGATGACCCAGGTGACGTCGAGGTCCTTGCCCAGCTCCAGCATCTGCTGGAGGCGGCCGCCGGGTGCCAGTTCCTCGGCGAGCGAGTCGTCCTCGAAGACGGGGGTCTGCTGCTCGTCGGACTGGGTGCGTGCTGTGACGTGCGGGGTGGAGATCAGCGGCCAGAGGTAGGTGAGCCGGGTCCGGTTCTCAGGTGCCTCCTCCTGCCAGGGCAGGAAGGTGCGGCCGATGCCGAGGATCTGGGCGTAGGGCCGGTTGCGGGTCTGCCCCGTGAGGGAGACGGCGAGCTGGTGGACACCGTTGCTGCTCAGGTGGAGGTCGTCGACGGGGACCTTGAGGGTGAAGGGCCGGGTGACGCCGGAGGCGAGGCCGCTGAGCCGCGCGCCGTGGTCGCCGGGGACCTCGATGCCGTCGGCCCCCGAGAGGTAGCCCTTGCGCCGTGCTGCCTGCTGGATGGCGCTGCGCGAGGTGAGCGTGGGGCCGATCCGGGGGGCGAGCCGCAGATCGGTCAGCGTCGTCTTGCTGGTGTTCGTGACCGTGCCGCTCAGCGTGAGCGTGTCGCCCTTCTTCGGGATGGTCGGCGTGACCTCGTCGAGGGAGATCTGCGCGCTGCGGGAGCCGGTGCCGCTGCGGGCCGAGGGCGCTGTCGCCGCTGCGTTCCCGGGGGAGGCGGCGGGCGCGGCTGCCGCCGCCGGGGCGGTTGCGGGGAGCACTCCGGCCAGCACGGGGAGTGCGGCCATGAGGAGCGCCGCAGCCCGGCGCCTCCAGCGGTTCGTCCCCTCCGGGCCAGGGGGAGCCTGACTCTCAGCCGCCTCGGCCACGCGCTCGTCCATCCCGTCGTCTGTCGTCTCGATTGCTGCGTCGACGTGTGTGTCGAATGTGCTGTGTCGTTGTGGTGCCTGGTGCCTGTGCCTGGTGCCTGCTGTCTGGTGCTCGGTGCTTGGCGCTCGGTGGTGCCGGTGCCCGGTGCCGATTCTCCGGCCGCGGGAGGGTACGTCAGGATCGCCGACGTCCCGTTCCGGGGCGCCGACGTCCCGTTCCGGATCCCTGATGGTAACGATGCCCGCAGGGTGGAAGTGCCGCGCCGTCCACCACATGATCACCCAGGCCGGTGCCGCGGGTCCGGGGCGGTCGCCGGGAACGGGGGCGCCTCCGCCTGGGGCGGCAACGTAACCTGTGCTGTTGTGCCGAACGCCAAGAGTGACAGCCAGGACCAGCCCACCGTCGTGCCCGCGATGTCCGCAGCGGACCGTCCGGCAGCCGAGCAGCTCAGTGCGGTGCAGCGGCGCGCCGTGAGCGAGTTGCTGCGGGTCTCGCCGGTGGCGGACGAGCTAGCTCGCCGCTTCCAGGAGGCCGGATTCGGTCTCGCTCTGGTCGGCGGCTCGGTACGGGACGCACTGCTGGGGCGGCTCGGTAATGATCTCGATTTCACCACGGACGCCCGGCCCGAGGACGTGCTCGCGCTCGTGCGGCCGTGGGCGGACGCGGTGTGGGACGTGGGTATCGCCTTCGGCACCGTAGGGATCAAGAAATCCGACTTTGTCCTGGAAGTGACGACGTATCGGTCCGAGGTCTACGACCGCACCTCCCGCAAGCCCGAGGTCTCCTATGGCGAGACCATCGAGGACGATCTGGTCCGGCGTGACTTCACGGTGAACGCGATGGCGGTCGCGCTGCCGGAGAAGCAGTTCGTCGACCCGCACGGCGGGCTGGAGGATCTGGCCACCCGCCGGCTGCGCACTCCGGGCACCCCGGAGGCGTCCTTCTCGGACGATCCGCTGCGGATGATGCGTGCCGCCCGGTTCGCCGCGCAGCTCGATTTCGAGATCGCTCCGGAGGTCGTGGCCGCCATGAAGGAGATGGCCGACCGGATCGGGATCGTCTCGGCGGAGCGGGTCCGGGACGAGCTGAACAAGCTGCTGCTCTCCCCGCAGCCGCGCAAGGGGCTGCAACTGTTGGTGGAGACCGGGCTGGCCGACCGGGTGCTGCCGGAGCTGCCCGCACTGCGGCTGGAGCGCGATGAGCACCACCGGCACAAGGACGTCTACGAGCACTCGCTGACGGTGCTGGCCCAGGCAATCGACCTGGAGGAGGACGGCCCCGATCTGACGCTGCGGCTGGCGGCGCTGCTGCACGACATCGGCAAGCCGCGGACGCGGCGGTTCGAGAAGGACGGACGGGTCTCCTTCCACCACCACGAGGTGGTGGGCGCCAAGATGACGAAGAAGCGGATGGCCGCGCTCAAGTACCCGAGCGAGATGATCAAGGAGGTCTCGCGGCTGGTCGAACTCCATCTGCGCTTCCACGGGTACGGCACGGGCGAGTGGACGGACTCCGCAGTGCGTCGCTACGTACGGGACGCCGGGCCGCTGCTGAGCCGGCTGCACAAGCTGACCCGCTCCGACTGCACCACCCGGAACAAGCGGAAGGCGCAGGCGCTCTCCCGCGCCTACGACGGCCTGGAGGAGCGCATCGCCCGGCTCGAGGAGCAGGAGGAACTGGACGCCATCCGGCCCGATCTCGACGGCAACGAGATCATGCGGGAGCTGGACGTGCCCCCGGGGCCCGTGGTGGGGCGGGCGTACAAGCATCTACTGGAGCTGCGGCTGGAGCACGGGCCGCTGGGGCACGACGCCGCTGTCGCGGAGCTCAGGAAGTGGTGGGCCCAGCAGGAGGGCTGACCCGGTCCGCGCCGCCGCGCAGCGTTGTTTCACGTGAAACGCGGAAGAGCGCGGCGGCGAGGAGCGCGTAGAGCACGGCGACTCCGACGACGATGACCGCGGACCGGCCGTCCGGCGGAAGTATCGCCGCGGCGACTCCGGCCGCGCCGACGTAGGACACGTTGTAGAGCATGTCGTAGAGGGAGAAGACCCGGCCGCGGAAGGCGTCGTCAACGGAGGTCTGGACAGCGGTGTCCGTGGCGATCTTCCCGGCCTGGGTCACCAGCCCCAGCACGAAGGCGGCCAGCAGTATCGGCACGGGTCGGAAGGACAGTCCCAGAGCCGGTTCCAACACTGCCCCGGCACCGGCGCACAGCGCCATCCAGCCGAAGATGCCGACCCGCGGCACTGCCGAGGGCGTGAGGACGGCGGCGATGAAGAACCCCAGCCCCGAGAGACCGAGTGCGATCCCCAGCAACGGGAGTCCGCCGTCGGTGTCGCCGCTTCCGTTCCATGCGTACCGGGCCAGCATCAGCACCGTGACCGTCAGCGCTCCGTAGCAGAATCGCATCAGCGCCGAGGCTGCCAGTGCGTACACGGCAGCAGGGCGCCCGCCGAGGTGGACCAGCCCCGCGAGCAGTCCCCGCGCGGTGCTGGCGACGGCAGCGAGGATGCGGGGCTGCACCTCGGCGGGATCGGGACCGAGCAGTTCCTTGCCCATCCGCAGGGAGGCGAGGCCGGCCAGCAGATACACCGCGGCGGCGGTCAGCAGGACCAGGGCATCCGCGTCCCGTCCGGCGCCGGGGGCGAGGAAGCGCACCACGAAAGCGACGCCGCCGCCCAGCGTCGCGGCGAGCGTCCCCGCGGTCGGGGAGAGGGAGTTGGCCACCACGAGGCGCTCGCCGTCCACGACGCGCGGCAGGGCGGCGGACAGTCCGGCGAGGACGAACCGGTTGACGGCGGTGACGGTGAGCGCGGAGAGAAAGACGAGCCACTCGGGAACGGCACCGAAGACCAGCGCCGCCGTGACGGTCGCCAGTGCGGTGCGGAGGAGGTTGCCGAAGAAGAGCACCTGCCTGCGCTGCCAGCGGTCCAGCAGCACCCCGGCGAACGGCCCGAGCAAGGAGTACGGCAGCAGCAGCACCGCCAGCGCGGAGGCGATGGCGGCAGGGGAGGTCTCCTTCTCGGGGGAGAAGACGACATAGGCCGCCAGCGCGATCTGGTAGATGCCGTCGGCCGACTGGGAGAGCAGCCGTACCGTGAGCAGCTTCCGGAAGTCCGGAAAACGGAGCAGGGTGCGGAGATCGCGGGCGACGGACATGGGGACAGCCTCACACAGTCCGGTCCGACCGCGACGGTTTCACGTGAAACGACGCCGTCGGCCGCACTGCCGACTCCGCAGCTCCCCGCGCCAAGGAATCTGGCCCGGACGCGTGGACCTGCCCCCTCCGGCCCTGCCACGGCCTCGTGCCGGGATCTCCCCCGGCTGCCCAGGCCCCGTGCCTGCCCCGCCCCGGCCGACTCACTCCCGCAGCGTCGTGCCCCAGTGCACTGCCGCCCGGGCCATGGGCACCCCGGAGCGTTGGAGTACCGGTGGGCGGGTGAGCGAGGTCAGGGAGAACGCATCGGGTGCCCGGTCCAGGACCCCGCCGCCCGGGTCGTCTGAGCCGTCATCCCGGCGGACCGGGTCGTGTTCGGGGCGCAGTGCGTCCCGGATCACCATCGCGCACAGATAGGCGGTGCCGAGCAGATGGGCGGTGATGACCAGTTGGTAGCCGTCCTCGGGCAGGCCCTGGTGCTTGTCGGAGCCGTTGTAGGCGAGGTACATCCAGATCCCCAGGAAATAGAGCACCTCGCAGCTCTGCCAGATGAGGAAATCACGCCACTTGGGGCGGGCAAGGGCTGCCAGCGGGATCAGCCACAGCACGTACTGCGGTGAGTAGACCTTGTTGGTGAGCACGAACAACGCGACGACCAGGAAGGCGAGTTGGGCGAACCGGGGGCGGCGGGGGGCGCACAGTGCGAGGGCGGCGATGCCCGCACACCCCAGGGCCATCAGGAGAGTGGCGTAGATGTTGGCGTCGTCGAATGTGCGGCCGGTCCGCTGCTGGAGGATCAGCCACAGCGAGCCGAAGTCCACCGGACGCTCCTGGCTGAAGCGGTAGAACTTCGACCAGCCTTCCCAGGAGAGCAGCATCACCGGCACGTTCACCACCGTCCACGAGGCGGCCGCGCCACCCACCGCCCGGCCGAAGGCGCCCCAGCGTCCGGCTCGCCAGCACAGCAGCAGCAGCGGACCGAGCAGCAGCGCCGGGTAGAGCTTCGCCGCGGTCGCCAGGCCGATCAGCACGCCTGCCGCCAGGGGGCGCGAGCGGGACCACAGCAGCATCCCGGCGGCTGTCATCGACACCGCCAGCAGATCCCAGTTGATGGTCGCGGTCAGCGCCAGCGCGGGGGCGAGCGCGACGAGCATGCCGTCCCAGGGGCGGTTGCGGTGGGTGCGGACCACGCAGACGATCAGCACCGCGGCGCAGACCAGCAGCATTCCGGCGTTGACCACCCAGTAGATCTGCTCCTCCTGCTGGAGTGAGTCCCCGCCCACCGTGAGCTTGGCCGCGATGTACATGAACACCCCGGTGAGCACGGGGTACTCCAGATAGTCCATACCGCCGGAGATCCGGTCCGGAATGCGGTCGAGATAGGGCATGAAGCCGTCCGCGAAGCCCCGGCCGTGGTAGAGGTGCGGGATGTCGGAGTAGCAGGCGTGCACGTACTGAGCGGTCTGCCCGGAGAACCAGCCCCCGTCCAGGCACGGGACCTTCTGCAGCATGCCGAGCGTGTACATGGCCAGGGCGAGGGCCACGACGGTGCGGATCGGTGTCCACCAGCCGGTCCCGCTCAGGGCGCGCCGCCCGGCGGGACCGCCGGCCACTTCGCTCGCGGCGGTCGCCACCTCGTCGTGGTCCGTGGGGCGTACGACGGGCGGCGCGGCGGAGGGGCGGCCGGATCGCGGAGCGGGGTTCCGTGCGGTGGGGGCGCTCGTCATGGGGGTCATCCTGCCGCACACCGGATACGGGAACGGCCCCCGGCTCGGACTCCCGTGGTTCCAGGAGTCGAGCCGGGGGCCGTCCGCGGAGCGGTGTGCAGGGCGGGAGCGGCGCTCAGGTGGAGCGTGCGCTCACTCCCTCCGGGCGCCGACGGGGCCGCCGAAGATCTTGCCGCCGTCGTTGCCGCCGGGATCGCCGGTACCGCCCCCGTCGCCGCCCGGACCGCCGCCCGGGCCGGAGGTTCCGCCGCTGTCGCCGCCGTTGCCGTTCCCGCCGTTGTCGTTGCCGCCGTTCTCCTGGCACCGCGGGTCGAGCGGCGGGCAGCTCGTGTCGGACGGGGAGGGGTCGCTCGACTCGGACTCCGAGGGCTCCTCGGACGGCGTCTCGCTCGGCGTCTCCGACGGGCTCGGCGGCGCCGAGGTCTCGGTCGGTGTCGGCTCGGGGCTCTCACCGGGCCCGTAGACCTTGTCGCCGATGGGCTGCGCCTTGGGGAACTGCTTGACGCTGGTGCCCTTGAGGGCGGCCTTCATGTAGGAGGTCCAGATCTGGGCCGGGAACGAGGCGCCGTGGATCTTCTCCTGGCCACCGGTGCCGAACATCTCCAGGAACTTGCGGTCCTTGGCGGAGGCGTCGTCGTTCATCCGCCACATGCCGACCGCGGTCGACAGCTGCGGGGTGTACCCGGCGAACCAGGCCGACTTGTTGCCGTCCGTCGTACCCGTCTTCCCGGCCGCCGGGCGGCCGATCCCCTTGGCGACGGTTCCGGTGCCCCGCTCGACCACGTCGGTCAGCACGTCGGTGACGTTGTTGGCCACCTGTGGGCTGAAGGACTGCTTGACCTCGTGTTCGGGCAGGGTCAGGCGCTTGCCGTCCTGGCCGACGACCTTGGTCACCGAGTACAGGTCGCGCTGCTTGCCCTGCGCGGCGAACGTGCCGTAGGCGCCGGCCATCCGGATCGCGCTCGGGGTGGAGATGCCCAGCGAGAAGGAGGGGCCGTTCGACTTGTTGAGGCTGGAGGGCAGCAGTCCGGCGTCCTCGGCGTTCTTGCGCACCGTCGGGATGCCCACGTCCATGCCGAGCTGCACGTACGGCGTGTTCACCGAGTGCACCATGGCCTCACGCAGGTTGATCCGGTAGTCCTGCGACTTGTCGCCGTAGTCCTGGTTGCCGTCGTTGGTCTGCCGCCAGGACTCGCCTTCCTTGTTCTTCCAGATCTCGCCGTTGTAGTTGCGGACGAGCATCTTGTTCTTGCCGCTGTAGAAGCTCTTGTCCGGGTTGGCGAGGGTGCGCTGGGCGGCGGACTGCTGCTCCTGTCCGCTGCGGTCGCGCACCCCGTCGCGCATGGCGGCGCTCAGCACGAACGGCTTGAAGGTGGAGCCGACGGGCACACCGGTCTCGTCCGCGTTGTTGGTGAAGTGCTTGACGTAGTCCTTGCCGCCGTACAGGGCCACGATTCTGCCGTCGGTGGGAGAGACCGAGGCGCCGCCGAACTGGACGTGGGTGTCCAGATCAGGGCGCTTCTTCGGGTCGATGTTCTCCTTGTAGACCTTGTTGACCGAGTCCCGGAGCGCGAACGTCTTCTTCTTGTCGAAGGTCGTGGTGATCTGGTAGCCGCCGCGGTTGAGTTGCTCGCGGGTGAGGACGTCGTTGTTGACCAGGTAGCGGTTGGCCAGGTCGATCAGGTAGCCCTTCTGCCCCCGCTTGTCCATCGCCTTCTTCGGCGGCTTGATGTCCGGCAGCCCCTTGTCGATGTACTCGTCCGCCTTGGCCCGGGACATCTTGTGGACCTCGACCTCGCGGTTGAGGACGGACGCCCACTTCTTCTGCGAACGTGCCTCGTTCGCCTTCCGGTCGCCCTCGTAGGGGTCGTAGAGCGCGGAGCCGTTCAGCAGCGTCGTCAGATACGCGCCCTCGGAGGCGTCGATCTTCTCGACATCCTTGCCGAAGTACGCCTGCGAGGCCGCCTGGACGCCGAAGGCGCCGCGGCCGAAGTAGGCGGTGTTGAGGTACCCCTCCAGGATCTCCGACTTCTTCATCGTGGCGCCGGCCTTGATGGAGATGAACAGCTCCGTGACCTTGCGCTTGATGGTCTGGTCCTGGGTGAGGTAGTTGTTCTTCACGAACTGCTGGGTGATCGTCGAACCACCCTGGGTCTCACCGCCGGTGGCCATGTTGAAGCCGGCGCGGGCGATACCCATCGGGTCGACGCCGGAGTCGTCCCAGAACGAGGCGTTCTCCGAGGCGACGACCGCGTGCTGGAGCGACTTGGGCATCTGGCTCAGTGAGACGTTCTGCCGGTTCTTCTCACCTTCTGCGCCCGCCACCGCGAGCCGGTCGCCGTTCTCCCAGTAGTAGACGTTCGTCTGCGAGCGCGCGTCCGCCTTGGCCTGGTCGGGGACCTCCACCATCCACAGGCCGATCGCGAAGACGACGATCAGCAGCCCGAGGAAGCCGAAGCAGGTGCCGGACACCAGCTTCCAGGACGGCAGCCAGCGCCGCACGCCGTGCTTCCCGGCCCGTGGGTAGTCGATGAAGCGCTTGCGCTCCGGCGTCTCGCGGCCGCGGCCCTTGCCGGCTCCGCGCCGCCCGGCCTGGGCGTTGGCGGCCGCCGCCGAGGCGCGCCGCCGTCCGCCGCCCTGGGCGGCCCTCCTGGCCTCCGCGCGGCCGCTGTGGCCGGACTCGCCGGGTGCCGACCGGTGGCCCTGCGCTTCGGGGCCCGGTCCGGGAGGCGGCTGCTGCCCGCCACCGCGGGAGGCCGACCGGCGGCCGGAGGACGGTGGCGGCTGCGCCGCACGACGGCCGCGCCCCTGCGGCGGCTTTCGACGGTTTCCGCTCATTGGAACAGCTACTCCTCGGGCAGGCGGCCCGTGCGCCTGAAGGTGGCAGTTTGCTTCTGGTCCCCCCGGGTGCCCCGGGACGGGAGAACCGGACCCGGGCGCACTTCACCGGAGACGAGGACGCGCACTCGCGTCGCACGGTTCCCGGTGGTCTGCACGCGGACAGACTACGCAGCTCCAAAACCATCCTTAGCCGGTATTCGCCACAAAGGACGCAAAGGTACCCCGGTGAATCGGCGATGTGAGGGCCTTCACCGACCCCCCTCTTGTTGCTTCCGGCACCGCGTTCTATCGTCGGGATGTATCGAGTCGATACATCAGAGCGAGATAAGCACGGGATAAGCGGTTGTGGACGGAGGTGGGCGGACGGTGAGCAGGCGCTCCGGCGTTCTCGAGTTCGCCGTACTCGGTCTGCTGCGCGAGTCCCCGATGCACGGGTACGAGCTGCGCAAGCGGCTCAACACCTCGCTCGGCGTCTTCCGCGCCTTCAGCTACGGCTCGCTCTACCCCTGCCTCAAAGCGCTGGTGCAGCGCGGCTGGCTGGTGGAGGAGCCGAGCGAGCAGCCGGAGGAGCAGCAGTCCGCGCGGGCCCAGGCGGCTCCGCTGGCCGGGCGCCGGGCGAAGATCGTGTACCGGCTGACGGCCGACGGCAAGGAGCACTTCGAGGAGCTGCTCTCCCAGACGGGTCCCGACACCTGGGAGGACGAGCACTTCGGCGTCCGCTTCGCGTTCTTCGGCCAGACCTCGCGCGACGTCCGCATGCGCGTGCTGGAGGGACGCCGCAGCCGACTGGAGGAGAGGCTCGCGAAGATGCGTGCCTCCCTCGCCCGTACCCGCGAGCGCCTCGACGACTACACGCTCGAACTCCAGCGCCACGGCATGGAATCCGTGGAGCGCGAAGTCCGCTGGCTCAGCGAACTCATCGAGAGCGAGCGTGCGGGGCGCCCGGCACGGGAGACCCGTCCGGACCGGCCAGCACCGGGTCCGTCCGACAACACCGACAGATGAGGCCGCGCTCCGTCGCGAGCCTCAGCGAGAACACACAGGGAGCAACCGGAATGGGTTCGGTTCGCGTAGCCATCGCCGGCGTGGGCAACTGCGCCGCATCGCTGGTCCAGGGCGTCGAGTACTACAAGGACGCCGACCCGGACGGCAAGGTGCCGGGGCTGATGCACGTCCAGTTCGGCGACTACCACGTGCGCGACATCGAGTTCGTCGCCGCCTTCGACGTCGACGGCAAGAAGGTGGGCCTCGACCTGGCCGACGCCATCGGCGCCAGCGAGAACAACACCATCAAGATCTGCGACGTGCCGCCCACCGGCGTCTCCGTGCAGCGCGGCCACACCCACGACGGTCTGGGCAAGTACTACCGCGAGACCATCGAGGAGTCCGACGCCGCCCCCGTCGACGTCGTCCGGGCGCTGAAGGACGCGCAGGCGGACGTGCTGGTCTGCTACCTGCCCGTGGGTTCGCAGTCGGCCGTCGAGTTCTACGCGCAGTGCGCCCTGGACGCCGGGGTCGCCTTCGTCAACGCGCTCCCCGTCTTCATCGCCGGCACCAAGGAGTGGGCGGACAAGTTCACCGCCGCGGGCGTGCCGATCGTCGGTGACGACATCAAGTCGCAGGTCGGCGCCACCATCACGCACCGGGTGATGGCGAAGCTGTTCGAGGACCGCGGGGTCGTCCTGGACCGCACGATGCAGTTGAACGTCGGCGGCAACATGGACTTCAAGAACATGCTGGAGCGGGAGCGGCTGGAGTCGAAGAAGATCTCCAAGACGCAGGCCGTCACCTCCCAGATCCCCGACCGCGACCTGGGCGCCGACAACGTGCACATCGGCCCCTCGGACTTCGTCGCCTGGCTGGACGACCGCAAGTGGGCCTACGTCCGGCTGGAGGGCCGCGCCTTCGGCGACGTGCCGCTGAACCTGGAGTACAAGCTCGAGGTGTGGGACTCGCCCAACTCCGCCGGTGTGATCATCGATGCGCTGCGCGCGGCGAAGATCGCCAAGGACCGCGGTATCGGCGGCCCGATCCTCTCGGCCTCCTCGTACTTCATGAAGTCGCCGCCCGTGCAGTACTTCGACGACGTGGCCCGGCAGAACGTGCAGGACTTCATCGACGGCAAGGTGGAGCGCTGACCGCCGGCCGCTGACGGCCCACTGCGAGGAGGGGCCCGGGGAGACGTCCCCGGGCCCCTCCTCGCGTGCGCTGTATCCGCTTCTCAGGGCCACGCCGACGGGCCGGCGCCGTCCGGCCACCGCCGTCCGGGCACCGCGCGCACTGTGGCGGCCTCGGTCAGCCGCTCGCCGTCAGAGTCCCCGTCATCGGCCGGCCGCCGGCAGCCGTAGCAGGGCCGCCGTCAGCGGTCCACCGTCCGGTCCACCGCCGTGGTGGTGTGCCGGAGGATCGCGACGAGTTCCTCGCCCACGTGCGGCTCCGGGGCGTCGGCGGGGACGAAGAGGATGGAGACCTGCATGTGCGGCGGCTCGGCGAACCAGCGCTGCTTGCCCGCCCAGACGAACGGGGAGAGGTTCCGGTTGACGGTCGCCAGGCCCGCGCGGGCGACGCCCTTGGCGCGCGGTGTGATGCCGTGCAGCGCCTTGGGGGACTCCAGGCCCACCCCGTGCGAGGTGCCGCCCGCGACGACGACGAGCCAGCCGTCGCCGGACGACTTGGCCTGCCGGTAGCCGAACCGCTCGCCCTTGGCCACCCGGCTGACGTCCAGGATCGAGCCCCGGTACTCGGTGGCGGCGTGGTCGCCCAGCCACAGCCGGGTGCCGATCCGGGCGCGGAAGCGAGTCTGGGGGAACTGCTGCTGGAGGACGGCGAACTCCTCCGGCAGCAGGTGGCTGACGAACATGGTGTCCAGCGGCAGCCGCGCGGCGCGCAGCCGGTCCATCCAGCCGATGACCTCCTCCACCGCGTCCGAGCCGTCGGCCCGGTCGAGCGGCAGGTGGATGGCGAAGCCCTCCAGGCGGACCTCGTCGATGGCGGCGTGCAGCCGCGGCAGGTCCTGCTCGGTGACGCCGTGCCGCTTCATGCTGCTCATCACCTCGATGACGACCCGGGCCCCGCGCATGAGGCCCACGCCCTCCACCGAGGAGACCGAGCGGATGGCGCGGTCGGGCAGCGGCACCGGTTCCTCGTCCTTGCGGAACGGGGTGAGCACCAGCAGATCGCCGCCGAACAGGTCCTTCGTACGGGCCGCCTCGTAGGTGGTGCCGACGGCCAGGATGTCGGCGCCGAACGCGGTGGCCTCGTCGGCCAGGCGCTCGTGGCCGAAGCCGTAGCCGTTGCCCTTGCAGACCGGCACGATGCCCGGGAACTGCTGGATCACGGTCTGCTGGTGCGCTCGCCAGCGATCGTTGTCGACGTAGAGGGAGAGCGCCATGGCCGGTACGGAACCTTTCTGGTGGGGTCGTCTGGTGGGGTGGTGCCGTCAGGCGGACAGCCGGGGCGGGCGCGGGGAGCCCGTCAGCGGCGCGACATGTACATGTCGAGTGCCTTGTGCAGCAGCTTGTTGAGCGGGAAGTCCCACTCGCCGAGGTACTCGGCCGCCTGCCCACCGGTACCGACCTTGAACTGGATCAGGCCGAACAGGTGGTCGTTCTCGTCCAGCGAGTCGCTGATGCCGCGCAGGTCGTACACGCTCGCCCCCAGTGCGTAGGCGTCCTGGAGCATGCGCCACTGCATCGCGTTGGAGGGCCGCACCTCGCGCTTGTGGTTGGCGGAGGCGCCGTAGGAGTACCAGACGTGGCCGCCCACGACCAGCATGGTGGCGGCCGAGATGCGCTCGCCCTCGTGCTCGGCGAAGTACAGCCGCATCCGCTGCGGGTCCTCGGCGTTCAGCACGTTCCACATCCGCTGGAAGTACGCCTTGGGCCGGGGCCGGAACCGGTCGCGCTCGGCGGTGATCTCGTACAGCCGCTGCCACTCGTCCAGGTCGTACGGGTTGGCCATGTCGCCCTGGACCACCTGCACCCCGGCCTTGTCGGCCTTCTTGATGTTGCGGCGCCAGAGCTGGTTGAAGCTCTTGTGCACGTCCTCCAGCGAGCGTCCCTCCAGCGGGACCTGGAAGACGTAGCGCGGCTGCACGTCGCCGAAGCCCGCGCCGCCGTCCTCGCCCTGCTGCCAGCCCATCTTGCGCAGCTTGTCGGCCACCTCGAAGGCGCGCGGCTCGATGTGCGTGGCCTCGATGTCCCGCAGCCGCTTGACGTCCTGGTCCTGGATGCCCTTCTTGATGGCCGCCGCGTCCCAGCGCCGGATCACCACGGGCGGGCCCATCTTCACGGAGAAGGCGCCATGCTGCTTGAGGTGGTCGAGCATCGGGCGCAGCCACTCGTCCAGGTTGGGCGCGTACCAGTTGATCACCGGGCCCTCGGGCAGATACGCGAGGTAGCGCTTGACCTTCGGCAGCTGCCGGTAGAGCACCAGACCGGCCCCCACCATCTCGCCCGTACGCTCGTCGAACCAGCCCAGGCTCTCCGAGCGCCACTCGTTCTTGACGTCCGCCCAGGCGGGCACCTGACAGTGGCTTGCCGACGGCAGGCTCTGGATATACGCCAGATGCTGCTCTCGGCTGACGGTCCTCAGGGTCAGGCTCATGGCGGGACGCTCCTCCGGCGAACTGACGATGCTCGCCGGGAAGCCTACTGTGCCCCGCAACGCCCTGTTCGGCCCAGGGCCGGGCCGGAGAGGCGGTTCACGCCGCCCCTCCGGCTCCCGCGCGGGGCGCCCTCCGGCTCCCGCGCGGTGTGCCCGCCTACGGCACCGGCTACGGCACCAGGCCGCCGTGCGCCACGCCCAGGTAGAACCCGACCGCCGCGGCGCCGAGCCCGATGATCGTCACGAAGCGCTCACCTGTCGTCGCGGAGATGAACTGGCCCCAGGCCCCGGTGAGGATCCCGATCAGCCCCGCCCACGAGCCGATCATGTGCAGCCCCGGCCACCATGCGGTGATCACGGCCACCAGGCCCAGCAGCAGCGTCACGCTCGCGAAGGAGTTCTCCACGGGATGCCGCTTGCCGTCGGAGTTCAGATAGGAGAAAGGATGGTTCCAGCGCACTGCCTGTGCCATGTGGCACCTCCCGACGCAGCTGTGGACAGTGTGACGCGGCTCCGGGCGGGGACGCGGCTCCCGGGGGAAGCGCGGCGCGGACTGTAACGCCGCTCACATCTGAGGTGTCCAGATTGCTCCGGGTTACCCCTGGATTTCAACCGGAAGGCCGTGGCCGGGTAGGCTGGCCCGTCTGCACCCCGCGGGTGCGGAAACGACTCCCGCGGGTGCGGAAACGCATCACGACCCTCCTGCCACGGAACGACCGTGGCCGCTGAGTCCAGAGGAGGTGGGTTCCACATGCGTCACTACGAGGTGATGGTCATCCTCGACCCCGATCTGGAGGAGCGCGCTGTCTCCCCCCTGATCGAGAGCTTCCTTTCCGTCGTCCGCGAGGGCAACGGCAAGGTCGAGAAGGTCGACACCTGGGGCCGTCGTCGTCTCTCCTACGAGATCAACAAGAAGCCCGAGGGCATCTACTCGGTCATCGACATGCAGGCCGAGCCTGCTGTGGTCAAGGAGCTCGACCGGCAGATGAACCTGAACGAGTCCGTCCTGCGGACCAAGGTCCTGCGCCCGTCGACCCACTGAGGCCGACTCCCGAGTAGCACCGAGCACCACAGCACCACCGAGCACCACCAGGCACCACAGCAGCCAGCAGCACGCCGAGAGGTTCACCCATGGCAGGCGAGACCGTCATCACGGTCGTCGGCAATCTGGTCGACGACCCCGAGCTGCGCTTCACCCCCTCCGGTGCGGCGGTCGCGAAGTTCCGTGTCGCGTCCACCCCCCGCACCTTCGACCGGCAGACCAACGAGTGGAAGGACGGCGAGAGCCTGTTCCTGACCTGCTCGGTCTGGCGGCAGGCGGCGGAGAACGTCGCCGAGTCCCTCACCAAGGGCACCCGCGTCATCGTGCAGGGCCGCCTCAAGCAGCGCTCGTACGAGGACCGTGAGGGGATCAAGCGCACGGTCTACGAGCTGGACGTCGACGAGGTCGGCGCCAGCCTCCGCAACGCCACGGCCAAGGTCACCAAGACCACCGGCCGCGGCGGCCAGGGCGGCGGCTTCGGCGGTGGCGGCGGCCAGGGCGGCGGCGGCAACTGGGGCGGCGGCCCCGGTGGCCAGGGCGGCCAGGGCGGCGGCCCCGCGAACGACCCGTGGGCCACCGGCCCGGGCGGCGGCGGCCAGGGCGGCGGCGGCAACTGGGGCGGTGCCCCCGGCGGGGGCAACGGTGGCGGCTACTCGGACGAGCCACCCTTCTGAGCGAAACTCATAGGAGTAGAGACATGGCGAAGCCGCCTGCTCGCAAGCCGAAGAAGAAGGTTTGCGTGTTCTGCAAGGAGAAGATCTCCTACGTCGACTACAAGGACACGAACCTGCTGCGGAAGTTCATCTCCGACCGCGGCAAGATCCGTGCCCGCCGGGTCACCGGCAACTGCACCCAGCACCAGCGCGACGTCGCCACGGCCGTCAAGAACAGCCGTGAGATGGCGCTGCTGCCCTACACCTCGACCGCGCGATAAGGGAAGGGTGACCACACCATGAAGATCATCCTGACCAACGAGGTCTCCGGCCTCGGCGCCGCAGGCGACGTCGTCGAGGTGAAGGACGGCTACGCCCGCAACTACCTGGTTCCGCGCGGTTTCGCGATCCGCTGGACCAAGGGCGGCGAGAAGGACGTCGAGCAGATCCGCCGCGCCCGCAAGATCCGCGAGATCGCGACGATCGAGCAGGCCGACGAGATCAAGGCCCAGCTCGAGGGCCTGCGCGTCGGCCTCACGGTGCGCGCCGGGGAGCAGGGCCGGCTGTTCGGCTCCGTCACCCAGGCGGACATCGCCGACGCCATCAAGGCCTCCGGTGGCCCCGACGTGGACAAGCGCCGCATCGAGGTGGGCTCGCCCATCAAGTCGCTGGGCGCCCACCAGGTCGCCGTGCGGCTGCACGCCGACGTGACCGCCACGGTCGGCGTGGAGGTCGCAGCGGCCTGACGCCGCGCGCGACCCAGATCGGCCGGGGCCGGCTGCGGCCGGCCCGAGCCGGCTGAGACACACAGCAGGGCGCACTCCCTTCCGGGGGGTGCGCCCTGCTGCGTCATGTCGGGGCCGTCGTGGCTGCGCCGTATCAGGGAGCCCGCGCGGCGCCCGGACGGTGCGACCCGCCCGGGCTCGGCCCGCGTCCGCCCGGCGCCCGCCTGCCCGCCGTCCGTCCGTCAGGCGCCCGCCGCCCGGCGCCTCTGTCAGGCGCGTACCGCGCCGGTGACGGCCCAGCGTCCTGAGCGGGCCCGCAGGGCCAGGGTGACCAGCCGGGTGGCCATCATCAGCCCGGCGACCGTCCACCACAGCGAGGTGAGCCCGCCGCCGAGGGCCGGTACCGCCAGCGCGACCGGCGCGAAGACCGCCAGGGTGACCAGCATGGCGCCTGCCAGATAGGGCCCGTCCCCGGCGCCCATGAGCACCCCGTCGAGCACGAACACCACGCCCGCGATCGGCTGGGTGACGGCCACCACCAGCAGTACCGGCGTGAGCTGGTCGATCACGGCCTGGTCTGTCGTGAAGAGCGGCATGAACAGCGGCCGCACCAGCGCCACCAGCGCCCCCAGCACCACCCCGGAGATCACGCCCCACAGCACCATCCGCCGACAGGCCGCCGTGGCCCCCTCGACGTCGGAGGCGCCGAGATAGCGCCCGATGATGGCCTGACCGGCGATGGCGATCGCGTCCAGCGCGAAGGCGAGCAGCGACCACAGGGTGAGGGTGATCTGGTGGGCGGCGATGTCCGCGTCGCCCATGCGGGCCGCCACCACCGTGGCGATCAGCAGAACGGCACGCAGCGAGAGCGTCCGGATCAGCAGCGGGGCCCCGGCCCGCCCGCTGGCCCGGATCCCGGCGAGGTCGGGACGCAGCGAGGCGCGGTGCCGCAGTGCGGCGCGCACCACCACGGTCAGATAGACCGCGGCCATCCCCCACTGGGCGAGCACCGTGCCCCAGGCGGAACCGGCGATGCCGAGTCCGGCGCCGTAGACGAGCAGCGCGTTGAGCGCCGCGTTGGCGCTGAACCCGCCGACGGCCACGTACAGCGGGGTCCTGGTGTCCTGGAGGCCGCGCAGCACTCCGGTCGCGGCGAGGACGACGAGCATGGCCGGGATGCCGAGCGCGCTGATGCGCAGATAGGTGGTGCCGGGCGGCGCCGCGGTCGGTGAGGCGCCGAACGCGTCGATCAGCCAGGGGGCGGTCGGCAGCACGGCTGCCACGACGAGTCCGCCCAGCAGGAGCGCGAGCCAGATGCCGTCGAGGCCCTGGCGGAGTGCGGCGGGCAGATCGTCGGCGCCCAGCCGACGGGCGACGGCGGCGGTGGTGGCGTAGGCGAGGAAGACGAAGATGTTCACGCCGGTCTGCAGCAGCGCCGCGGCGACGCCGAGCCCGGCGAGCTGGGGGGTGCCGAGGTGACCGACGATGGCGCTGTCGGCCATGACGAAGAGGGGCTCCGCGACGAGTGCGCCGAAGGCGGGGAGGGCGAGCGCGACGATCTCGCGGTCGTGGCGTCGCACGGTGGCGCGCGTGGTCGGGGAAGCGGGGCTCATAGGTTCGATCCAAACATCCACAGGTAATGAGCACAATGGGCTTGTGGCGCTTACTTTACGGTGTACGTGACAGGCGTGAACACCCTCGGTGATCCTCCCGGGGGTACCGGCGGAAAGTTTTTTCGCCGCACAGGGCATGTACGGTGAAAGTGCAGGTCAGGGTAGCTGTTGTGGCGAGGTTCGGAAGTAATCCACAGCACTGTCCCCCGACTCGTGCACAGCTTTCGGCGGCTTCTCCACAGGTTGGCCCCGACTGTCCACACCACCCTGTGGATAAGGTGATTGGCTGAACCGTGCGGGCCGCCTACGGTGTACCAGCGCCCGACTCCCCGTTCCCCTCTTCTTCACCGTCGCAGCGACGCGCCGTAACCCGGGTCGGGCGGCCCGATTGCCAGCGTTTGTCAGTGCTGTGCCGTAAGACTGTGCCCTACGACGGGACCTGTGGGAGGAGGCGAAGCGGGGTGACCCAGCAGCCCGAGCACGTGGAGGACCCCTGGGCCGCCGACCTCGCCACCGAGGAGGGCTTCGCCCTGACGGCGCAGCCGCCGCAGGGCCGCCGGCGCAACGGCAGCGGCGGCGGGAGCAACGGCGGCCCGGGCGGCGGCTCCCGCTCCGGCCCCGGCGCGGAGCGCTCCGGCCCCGGCCTGCCCGAGCAGCACGAACGCGGAGCCGAGGGTCCGGCAGGCGGATTCGAACGGGTGCCCCCGCAGGACCTGGAGGCGGAGAAGTCGGTCCTCGGCGGCATGCTGCTGTCCAAGGACGCCATCGCCGACGTGGTCGAGGTCCTCAAGGGCGTCGACTTCTACCGCCCGGCGCACGAGACGGTCTACCAGGCCATCCTCGACCTCTACGCCAAGGGCGAGCCCGCCGACCCCATCACCGTCACCGCCGAACTCACCCGGCGCGGGGAGATCGCCCGCGTCGGCGGCCCCGGCTACGTCCAGGCGCTGGTCCAGGCCGTGCCCACCGCGGCGAACGCCGAGTACTACGCGGAGATCGTCCACGAACGAGCCATCCTGCGCCGCCTGGTCGAGGCAGGCACCCGCATCACCCAGATGGGCTATGCGGCGGACGGCGACGTGGACGACATCGTCAACGGCGCCCAGGCCGAGATCTACGCCGTCACCGAGCAGCGCACCTCCGAGGACTACCTCCCGCTCGGCGACATCATGGAGGGCGCCCTCGACGAGATCGAGGCCATCGGCTCCCGCAGCGGCCAGATGACCGGCGTCCCCACCGGCTTCACCGACCTCGACTCGCTCACCAACGGCCTGCACCCCGGCCAGATGATCGTCATCGCCGCCCGTCCTGCCATGGGCAAGGCCCTCGCGTTGGACACCCCCCTCCCCACCCCCTCCGGGTGGACGACGATGGGCGAGGTGAAGGTCGGCGAGCGGCTGCTGGACGCGCACGGCCGCGCCACCCGCGTCACCGCCGCCACCGAGGTCATGACGGACCGCCCCTGCTACGAGGTCCGGTTCGACGACGGCACCGTGCTCGTCGCCGACGCCGAGCACCAGTGGCTCACGGACACCCGCGCCTCCCGCCGGGCCGCGCGGGAAGCGGCCCGCAGCGGCGACGGCCGGCCCCCGCAGGACCTCCCGGCGGTGCGCACCACCCGACAGCTCGCCGAGACCCTGCACTCCGCGTCCGGCCACCGTCCCGACCACCGCCCCGAGCACTCGGTGCGGAACACGGCCCCGCTGGACCTGCCGGAGCGCCAACTGCCGCTCGCGCCGTACACGCTGGGCGCCTGGCTCGGCGGCTCCCCCGACGTCGACGGGGCCGCCGCGGCCGACGGCGCCTCCGAGGTCGACGGGGCCGCCGACACGCTCCTGGTCACCACCGACGAACCCGAGGTGCTGCTCCACATCGGAGCCGACGGATACGCCACCTCCCGCGTGGGCCACTCGGCGAGCCACGCGCTCCACCTGCCCGGCGCCCCCGTGCCGTCCGGAAGCGTCCGGACTCTTCTCCGCACCATGGGGATGTCGGAGAACACGCGCATCCCGCGGAGCTATCTGCGGGCCTCCGAGGCCCAGCGCCGGGCGCTCCTGGCCGGGCTGCTGGACACCCACGGCACGGTCGGGGAGGCGGGCGCCGTCAGCTTCGCCGCCACCCGGCAGCAGTTCGCCGAGGACCTCCGCGAACTGCTGCTCGGCCTCGGCTACCGCTGCGCCTGGACCACCCGCCGACTGCGGGACGGGCACGAGGAACACGGAGACCACGGGCTCTGTGAGGACCACGGGCTCTGTGAGGACCACGGTTTCCGCGAGGAATCCCCGACGGACCCGGTGCTCCACGAGATCACCTTCACCACCCCCGACGAGGTCTTCCGGCTGGAGCGGAAGCGGCTGCTCCACAAGGAGCGCAGGCCCGCGCACGCCCCCCGTGCGGACGCCCGGTTCATCACCGAGGTGCGCCCCGTACCCAGCGTCCCGGTGCGCTGCGTGCAGGTGGACAACCCCGACAGCCTCTATCTGGCCGGCCGGGCGATGGTCCCCACGCACAACTCCACCCTCGCCCTGGACTTCGCCCGCGCCTGCTCCATCAAGCACACCATGCCCAGCGTGATCTTCTCCCTGGAGATGGGCCGCAACGAGATCGCGATGCGCCTACTGTCCGCCGAGGCCCGGGTGGCGCTGCACCACATGCGCTCGGGTTCCATGACGGACGAGGACTGGACGCGGCTGGCCCGTCAGATGCCGCAGGTCACCGACGCGCCCCTGTACATCGACGACTCGCCGAACCTGTCGATGATGGAGATCCGCGCCAAGTGCCGCCGCCTCAAGCAGCGCAACGACCTCCAACTCATCGTCATCGACTACCTCCAGCTGATGCAGACGGGCGGCTCCCGCCGCCCCGAGAGCCGCCAGCAGGAGGTCTCGGAGATGTCCCGTAACCTCAAGCTGCTGGCCAAGGAGCTGGAAGTCCCGGTCATCGCCCTCTCCCAGCTCAACCGCGGACCCGAACAGCGCACCGACAAGAAGCCGATGGTCTCCGACCTGCGTGAGTCCGGCTCCATCGAGCAGGACGCGGACATGGTGATCCTGCTGCACCGCGAGGACGCCTACGAGAAGGAATCCCCGCGCGCGGGCGAGGCCGACCTGATCGTCGCCAAGCACCGCAACGGCCCCACCGCCACCATCACGGTCGCCTTCCAGGGCCACTATTCCCGCTTCGTCGACATGGCCCAGACCTGACGTGTTGTGATGGGGCGTCGCTGCGAGCTGAACGCGGCACCGCCATGAAGCTGACCCCCTTCGGAGAACGCGTCGTCACAGCAGCCCGGTAGATTCCGGCTGGGGCGGGCCTGTTGCACGGCGCTGGAGTCCGACAGCGAAGGAGGGAAGATGGCGCTGAACAAGAAGGGTTCCCGGCGCATAACTGTTGACGGGATCGAGTACCGCTGGAGGATCCGCAGGAAGCCCTCCTACATGCAGGGACTCTGCTGGACACCGATGACCTACGCGGTCGAAGCGGCCAGCGGCAGCCAGCCGGGCACGATCTTGATCGTAACCAGCGATCAGGCCCATTCCAGTAACTGGGTGTGCGTCGAGACGGAACCCATGCGGCCAGCTCACGTTGCTGCCAGCATCCGAGAAGCACGGGCTCAAGGGTGGGATCCAACCCATTCCGGCTCTCCTTTCCAGCTCGACCGATCGGCAGGGTTCATCGCTCAACCATGAGACAGAGCGGAGTGGCACGGCGTGTCTGGCCTGACATCATGGCCCGGTGACCACATGGATGCGCTGCTACTGGGACGTGGAGGACACCTGGTTCTACTTCGAGGTCGACGCCGAAGGCTGGGTGATCCGGCAGGTCGAACTCGAAGGGCCTGAACTGATCCCGATCGCAGCTGCCTCCCTCACTGAGCGGCAGCAGGCCCGTGACGCAGGCCGCCTCGAGGAGTACGACAGCAGGTTCGGGATCACCGCCGAGCCGCCCGTCTCGGAATGGGAAGGCCACGATCCCGAGCAACTCACCTTCGAGGAGTTCGAGGAAGTCTGGGGGTCTGCCCGTCGCCAGATTGCGGCCCGGCCCAGCTGACCTCTCGGTCCCGCGTTTGTGGCGTACTCGCCTTTGTGCAGAGCGCATACGGTTGAACGTGCAGAGCAAGGAGACCTGTCAAGCGCGAGAGTCCAGGTTCGAGATGTTGGAGCGGTGTCTCTTCGCTATTTCAATCAGACTGGCTGGACCGCGATCTTCGATGGCACCGACACCGAGATCGGTCGCATGGTGCGTGTGGAGGGCTGGGACCGGGTGACCGGGACGGCCCTGGTCGTCGATCCATCAGTCGTTGATCACCCGCTGAAAGATCTCGGAGAACTCGCCGCTCCCAATCAGTCCGGCGATCACGGCTGTCATGCTGTCGATGCCGGGATCCCTGACGATCAGATCGTCCGAGACCCAGAAGTATCTTCCCCCGAGGGCCTCGTCGGTCCCTGCCCAGAGCTTCATCAGGCGCTCGAGTCGCAGATGACCTGACAGTTTTCCAGCGGATCGCTTTCCGAGCGGCGGCGTCTTGAGGAAATCACTGGCGGCGGCGAAGCGCGGGCAGAAGGCTCTCAGCGTGACACTTCATGAGAACGAGGTCCGTGTGGATGAGGCCGTCGTCCGGTCGCTGCTGCGGGAGCAGCAACCGGAATGGTCTGCCCTTCCCCTCTCACCTGCCGGTGAGGGCACCGACAACAGGATGTACCGGCTCGGCGAGCAGCTGCTCGTGCGGCTGCCGCGTACCCCGGACAACGCGAAGGCCGTACGGAAGGAACAGACATGGCTGCCGCGGCTGGCGCCACACCTTTCGTGTCGTATCCCGGAGCCGGTGTACGCCGGCATCCCGAGCTCAGCATTCCCGCTTGCCTGGTCGGTCTACCGCTGGATCGACGGCGATGAAGCCGGTCTGGGACCGGTCATCGATTGGCCCGCCTTCGGGGCCGATCTGGCGGCGATGGTGCAGAGCCTGCACTCCATCCCTCTCATGGGAGCTACTCGTCAGGGCGAGCTCAGCTGGTACCGCGGAGGGGGCCTGCAGGCTTGTGACCGGTGGATCAGCGAGTGCTTCGACAACTGCCGGACGATCGAGGGCCTCGATCTCGACATCGCGCACCTGTGGCACCTGTGGCAGTGTGCGCTCGCCTCGTCCGAGCCTTCCGGTCACCAAGTGTGGCTCCACGGAGACCTGAAACCCAGCAACCTTCTGGTGCGGCAGGGGAAGCTGCACGCGGTCATCGATTTCGGAGCCCTCTCAGTCGGCTTCCCCGACGCCGAGCACTCGCCTCTGTGGGACTTTCCCCCCGGGGCCCGACAGGCATACTGGGACGCCATGAGCCTCGACAACGCGACATGGCTGCGTGCCCGGGCGTGGGCCATCGCCGTCGGAGTCAGCGGAGTGGTGGACTACTGGACTACCTATCCCGCCTTCGGCGACGAATGCCTATCGCGTCTCCGCACGATCCTGGAGACCGCCGACGAGCAGTGAACCCCGGGAGATGGGCCCCACCACGAGCTCCGGTTCCGCCGGAACCCACTCGTTTGAGAAGGACCTCCGCCTCCGTTCTCCTGGCTCTCCAGCAGATTGGAGCTCTGCCGGAATCCGACTCGGAAGGAACAGCACGCTGCCCTGTGCGCACCATGCGAGCGATACGGCCGCGCTGTCCAAAGTGCGGTTCGGCCCTGCCCGCTGAGGACGTGACACGCTCGTGGGGCAACAGCGGAGCGACCGACCTGAAACAACGGGCAGGTCCGCAGGTCACAGCGTCGTCTGCCGGCGGAGTTGAGACCCTGCCGGTCCGCACCCGTCCGTACCGGCGGGAACCCTCCACCGCCCGCGGGCGCGGGGCCTAATCCGGTTGCGGCGGGAGCGGGCGGCCCGGTGAGGTACGGCCATGGGCGAGGCCGTACGGCAGGCGGGACGGGAGGCCGCGGCGGAGGCAGGCACCGCCGCGGCAGCGGCGCCATGGCGGCGGGTGGCGGTCCTCGCGGCGCTGATGCTGGCTGCTTCAGCTTCAACACCGCGGAGAACCTGCCGATCGGGCTCCTGGAACTCCTCTCCGACCGCCTCCGGGTGCCGGTGCCGACGGTCGGCCTCCTGGTCACCGGCTACGGCCTCACGGTGGCCGTGGCCTCGGTGCCGCTCGCCCACGCCACGCGGGTCGTACCCCGGCGTCATGTACTCACCGGGCTGCTGGCTGCGCTGGTCGTGTCCAGCACTCTCGCCGCGCTGGCCGCCTCCTACGGGGTGCTGCTGCTGGCGCGGTTGCTGACCGCGCTCGCCCAGGCGCTGTTCTGGGCCGTGACGGGGCCGGTCGCGGTGGGCCTGTTCGCACCGGCCGTCCGCGGACGGGTGGTCGGCGCGATCTCCGTCGCGGGGTCGCTCGCCCTGGTGTTGGGTGTGCCCGCCGGGACCTGGCTGGGGTGGCGGCACGGCTGGCCGGCGCCCGTCGCCGTGCTGGCGGCACTGGGCTGCGTCTCCCTGCTGACCGTCGCCGCGCTGCTGCCGACCTCGCGCCCGGACCGGGAGCCCGCCGCGTACGGGACCAGCCCCGACGCCCGCCGGTTCGGGACCGTGCTGCTGGCCGGCACGCTGTCCGCCACCGGAGCGTTCGCCGGGTACACCTACCTCGCGGCGCTCCTGGGCGAGGTGAGCGGCTACCCGCCGGGCGCGGTCAGCGTCCTCTTCCTGGCCTTCGGCGCGGCGTGCCTGGCCGGGGTGAGCATCACCGGGCTGCTGCTGGACCGCTTTCCGCAGGCTGCGCTGACCACCGTCGTGGGCACCCAGGCGGTGGGCATGCTCGGGCTGTACGCGGTCGGCAGCGATCCGGTGGCCGCAGTGGCGTTCCTGGCGCTGATGGGCGGCGCCCTCGGCCCGGTGTTCATGGCCACGCAGCACGCGATGCTGCACTGCGCACCGGGCCGCACGGAGCTCGCACTCGCGGCCAACTCGGGCCTCTACAACGCCGGTATCGCCGCGGGCGCCGCACTGGGCGGACTGGTCCTGTCGTCGGCCGGCGTGCGCGCCGCCTTCCTCGTCGGCGGGCTGCTGACCACGGGGGCCTGCGCCGTCCTGCTCGCCGGCCGGCTCCTGCCCCCGGCGCCGCGGTCCGCCGGGCAACCTCGTCGGAGGGCGGACGGTGGTCTCCCCCTCCGCTGAGGAAAGAGCGGCGGCGCGGTGGCGCGCGGCCGGCTCCCGACCGCTACGCGGCCGGTGGCGTTCCGCCCACAGCGATCGGCCGTGCGGGAGGCTGTGCAGAAGGACCGGCGGCCGACAGAGTGCTCTCATGACTGCGGGGTTCAGCGGTGAAGTGGCGGAGCACTACGCGAGATTCCGGCGGGGGTATCCCGAGCGGGTGCTGGACACCCTCCAGGAGTACTTCTCCCTGACACCGGCCGACAGCGTCCTGGATCTCGGCTGCGGCACTGGGCAACTCGCCCTTCCGCTCGCCCGGCGCGTCCGCTCGGTGCTCGGGATGGACCCAGAGCCCGACATGCTGCGCCTCGCGCGGGAGAGGGCCGGTGAGCAGGGGCTGGCCAACGTGACCTGGGTGCTCGGCGCCGACACCGACGTCCCCGCCCTCGGCGCACTGCTGGGACAGGCGTCTCCCCTTGCGATGGCCGTCGTCGGACAGGCGCTCCACTGGATGCGGCCCGACGCCCTCTTCCGGGATCTGCGCCCGCTGTTCCGCACGGGCGGAGGCATCGCCGTGCTCGCCAACGGGGCGCCGCTGTGGCAGCAGGATTCGGTCTGGTCCGGTGCGCTGCGCGGCTTCCTGGAAGAGTACTTCGACACCGAATTGACCTCGTCCTGCGGGACTGCCGAGCAGGACCGGATCCGGTACGCCGAGGCTCTCGGGGAGGCCGGATTCTCCGACGTGCGGAGCACAGCGCACTCCTACACCGACGAGCTGACCTTCGAGCAGGTCGTCGGCGGTCTCTACTCCGCCGTCCCCGCAGAGCTACTGCCGACGGGCGAGCGACGACCGGTGTTCGAGCACCGGCTCCGGAAGGCACTGCCGCCTGGGGAACTCTTCCCCGAGCAAGTCCGCGTCTCGGCACTCGTCGGCCGGGTCGGCTGACCGGACGCAGTGGTACTCCAGCCCGGGGGAGCAGCGGGTCCCCTGCCAGGCCGCGCTTGCGGGACACCTCAGGGCTCAAGAAGCAGTGTGCGCCGCTAGGGTGGGCCGATGGCGTCGATCAAGGAGTTCCAGGTCACCTTCGACTGCGCGTCGCCCGAGCGCGTCGCCCGCTTCTGGTGCGAGGTGCTGGGGTACGTCGTACCGCAGCCGCCGGAGGGGTTCGGCACGTGGGACGAGTACAACCGTTCGCTGCCGCCGGAGCGCCGGGACGCCGCGTTCGCCTGCAGTGATCCCTCGGGTGCGGGTCCGCGGCTGTTCTTCCAGCGGGTTCCCGAGGGCAAGGTCGCCAAGAACCGCCTGCACCTCGATGTGCGGGTCGGCACCGGGCTGGTGGGCGAGGAGCGCGTCGCCGCGCTGGAGGCCGAGTGCGCACGGCTGGTCGCGCTCGGCGCGCAGCGCGTGCGGCTGCTGCGCGCCGACGAGGAGAACGAGTCCTGCCTCGTGATGCAGGACATCGAGGGCAACGAGTTCTGCCTCGACTGAGGGCCCGCCCGGGGGCGCCCATCCCACCTCGGGTCCGCGGCGGCCCGGGGCCCGGACGGGCAGCGGCGGCCCCGCCGGTGAGAGTGGTGTTCCGGGGCGTGAGTCGGCACCCGGCACGGCAGCGGGATTCCTCCGGAGCCGGGTCAGCCGGTCAGCCGGGTCAGCCGGGCCAGGGCGCGGAAGCCACTGACCCGGCGGTTCACTCCGCCACGGGTACGCACTCGGCGAGCAGGTCGACGATGTCGCGCCAGGCTCGCCGCGCGTGCCGGGGGTGGTGTGCGACGCCGGGGACGGTGCTCTGGTCGACGGGCGGGTGGTGGAAGGCGTGCAGGGCGCCGCCGTAGACCACAATGCGCCAGTCGACGCCTGCTGCCTGCATCTCGGTCGCGAAGGCGTCCCGTTGCTCGGCGGGCATGATCGGGTCCTCGGAGCCGACCCCGGCCCATACGGGGCAGTGGATGTGTGCCGCTTCGCCCGGTCGGCCCGTGGTCAGCGCGTTGACTGTCCCGATCGCCCGCAGGTCGACCCCGGCGCGCCCGAGTTCCAGCGCGATCGCGCCTCCGGTGCCGTAGCCGACGGCGGCGATCCGGTCGGGGTCGGTCCGCGGCTCGGCGCACAGCACGTCGAGCGCCGCACGGCCGATGTCCCGCAGCCGGTCGGGGTCGGCGAGGAGCGGTGTCGTACGTGCCAGCATCTCCTCGGGGTCGGTGAACCAGCGTCCGCCGCCGTGCAGGTCGAAGGCCAGGGCCACGTATCCGAGTTCGGCGAGGGCGTCGGCTCGGCGGCGCTGGAAGTCGTTCAGGCCCGGCCCCTCGGGACCGACCAGGACGCCGGGGCGGCGGCCGGTACCGGCCGGGAGGGCGAGGTGCCCGATCATCGTGAGTCCGTCGGCCGGGTACTCGACCTCGCGGGTGCTGATTGTCGTCATGAGTACGGACGGTACTGACCGCCGGACCCGACCGGGCCGGTCTTCGCCGTCGGCGGAAGGGTGTGGGTTCCGGCCCGTGGCCGGTGCGGAAGGTTCCCTGTCGCCTCTGCGAGGCGGAGTCCGTCACGGGTCCGGATGCGGGGCGGCCTGCCGCTGCGAGAGGGCGATCCGGCGGGTGACGGGGTCGACGTCCAGGATCTTCACCAGGAGTGTGTCGCCCTCCCGGGGAGCGGGTTGCGGGGCGCTGTCGGACAGTTCGGAGTGGTGGACCAGTCCCTCGTAGCCGTTCTCCGCCTCCTCGACGCGTACGAACACACCGAAGGGCACGACTCTGGTGACCGGACCGGCAAGGGTGCGGCCGACCTGTGCGCGCAGCGGCACCATCGGGTCCTTCCGCAGCGCCTTGAGGGAGAGGCACACCTGTTCGCGGACCGGGTCGACGACGAGGATCTCGGCCTCGATCTGCTGACCGACGGAGACGACGTCGGAGGGATGGTCGACGTGGCGCCACGACAGCTCGGGGATGTTGATCGTCGCGTCGAAGCCGCCGATGTCCACGAAGGTCACACCGAAGTCGGCGGCAAGACTGACCGTGCCGGTGACGGTCTCGCCCCGGCGCAGGGTGCGGAGAAGGGCCCAGTTCCGGTCGCCGGGTGTCGGGTCGGTCCGCCAGCGGGCGCGGACGATCCCGTCGCTGTCGGGCAGGACGGCGGTGAACAGCGGGACGCGCTCGTCGGTGTACACGGGCAGGAGCGCCGCCGCGACGGCCCGGGAGATCCGCGCCGCCAACTCCGGGAAGGCATCCTCGTCGGCGACGGCGCTGTGGATCCTGCCGTCGGCTTCCTGCCAGACGCCTTCGACGAGGCCCTCGGACGGCAGGCCCCCGAGGACGGCGTCGATGTCGGGGGACAGGTCCGGCCACAGGGCCAGGCGGGCGCGGGGAGCGAGCCGGGCGCGCACCTTCTCGACGGAGTCGCCCGTGAGGCGGTGCCACCGTGCGGCCCCCTCGACGTGTGCCTCCTCCAGGAGTCCGGCGCCTCGTGTTGCGACTGCCCAGCGCACCGTGGCCCAGAAGTCGTCGTCGCCCGGCCGCTGGATTCCTCCGGTGCCGGTCTCCATCGCGTAGGGGGAGCGGTCCCGGAGTTCCGGGAACAGCCCCAGCGCGCGGGCGTGGGTCACCGCCTCCGCGCAGGGCAGGGCGGTGCCGACGTAGAGGCACCGGTCCCAGCCCACATGGACGGCGAAGCTGCCCTCCCTCTCCAGTCGGCACCAGGCGCCGTTGTCGCGCAGCATGGTGCGTACCAGCTCCAGGGCGACATCGAGCGGCACCTCTGCACCGTCGTGGAAACCGTCGGGAAGGCCGTCCGGACCGGCGGGGCCGAGGGGGAAGCGGCCGTCCGGGCCGAAGCCGTCCACCGGGGGCTCCGCGCCGAGGTGTGCGAGGCAGGGCACACGGGGTTCGCGTACGGCCAGCCGGTCCACGCCGGTGGCCTCCGCGAAGGCCGCGACCGCCTGCAGAAGGGCCTCCTCGATCCCGTGCTCGTCGGCGCTGTCCGTGCTGCCGGTGCGGTGGCCGTGTTCGTCATGGTCGGCGGGGTCGTGGGGACTGAGGCGGTGGACGTAGGGGAGCTGCACCGTTCGATTGTCCGCTGCGCTGCGGCCGCCCGTCGCGAGAGGCCTGCGGCTCGGCGCCGGGCCGGGGTCGACGGCGCAGGGTGCGGGCCACCCGGTCGTGGCAGGCCCGGTCGCGGGCCGGCCGCCTCGTCGAGCGGTGGAACGACCAGAAGACGATCAGCAGCACCGGTGCCAGCAGCGGGGTGCCCATGCCGCGACGCTGCCGGCGGTCGCCGCTCCGGCGAGACCGCCGACGGTCGTGGCGCAGCGCTCGCCCTGCACCATGCGCCACACGGTGACCGCAGCGCGCCAGGTCGAGGGCGACGTCGAAGAACGGGCCCGCGCCGACCTGTCCGAGCGCCCGGTGCCTTCGCTGCGGGCGCTGTTCCGGCAGCATCCGGGACTGACCACGCTGCCCGCCGACCCCGCAGGCGGGCAGGAGTCCGCCGGGGAGACGATCGGCGGGGCCCTCGTGGACCTCTGCAACCCCGCGCAGGTGGACGTCGTGCGCCGGGTGAGCAAGCTGCTCGCGGAGGACGGCGGGACGGATCAGGAGGAGCAGCGGGCAGCTCCCGGGGGAAACAGGCCGGGAACGAGCCGGCCTCTTGGGCCCGGCGACGCCGAAGGGCCCCGCTCCGGCCGAGGTGATCATAGGCTCGAGGGATCGAACGGACAGGAGGATCCATGCCCATCACGACGCTGTCGATTCCCACCGCGGACGGTCGGGCCGACGCTTTCGCCGCCCTTCCCGACAGTGGCGGACAGCACCCGGGGGTGCTGATGTACGGGGACGCCTTCGGCAACCGGCCCGTGCTGCGCGAACTCGCCCAGGAACTGGCCGGGCACGGGTACTACGTGCTCGTCCCCAACTTCTTCTACCGGAGCGGTCCGGCACCGGTGATCGAACTCCCCGAGCACATCGGGGACGCGGCCCGGGACGAGGCCATCGGCAAGCTGATGCCCCTGATCGAGGCGCACACCGACGAACGGATCGTGCGCGACGCGGAGTCCTGCCTGGAGTTCCTCTCCGCGCAGCCGGAGGTCCGCCCCGGACCCGTCGCGGTGACGGGCTACTGCATCGGCGGACTCCTGGCGGTGCGCACGGCGTCGGCCTTCCCCGACCGGGTGGCCGCCGTCGCCGGGTTCCACGGTCCGGTGGGCGCTGACGAGCCCGACAGCCTGCACCGCCTGCTCTCCAGGATCACCGCCGAGATCCACCTCGGGCACGCCGAGACCGATCTGACGCCCGAGGCCCTCGGCGAGCTGAACCAGGCCCTGGACGCCGCCGGGGTCCGCTACACCTCGGAGATCTACCCCGGCACCGTGCACGGTTACACGATGTCCGACACCGACGCCTTCAGCCCGGCGGGGTTGCAGCGCCCTTGGGACCGGCTGCTGCCTCTCCTCGCCCGCACGCTGGGGGACGGCTGAGACTGCTGAGACGGCTGGGGACCCAGCCGGGGAACCGGGGTGGCGGAGGTCCGGGGCACGTGGACCACGTCGCGTACGCGGCTCCGGACGCCCGGCCGATGATCTGCGGGTACGGGCCCCCGGAGTAGGGTCGGAGCATGCAGTTCCTGGTGATGACCCGCCGCTACAGCGACCGCTATTCCGAGGAGGAGTTCGCCGCCGTGCTCCCCGAGGAGTCCGCGGCGGTACGGAAGTTGTACGCGGACGGGGTACTGCGGCAGATCTGGCTGCGCGGGGACGGGCCGGGGGCCTGCTTCCTGCTGGAGGCCGACTCGCCGCAGGAGGCGCAGGCGGCCGTGGACACCCTTCCGCTGGCCCGTAAGGAGATGTCGGAGTTCCGCGTCGTGCCGCTCCGGCCCTACGGCGGCTTCGGACCGAGCTGACCTCGACCCTGACCCTGGTCCCGTGGAGCGGCCGCGGTGTGCTGCGGTCGGCAGGGGTCGTTGTCAGTGGGGTGGGGCATGCTTGCGGACATGAGTGCGGATGCGGTCGGGGTTTCCGGTATGGGCGCGGGTGCTTCGGAGTTGGGCCGGATCGAGGGAGCGCTGCGCGCGTCCTGGGGCGCGGACACCTGCTCCCCGGATGATCTGGAGCGCGCGGGCTGGAGTCCGGCGAACCCCGCGTGGGGGCAGTGCGACGTGACGGCGCTGGTGGTGCAGGACCTGCTGGGCGGAGAGCTGATGTGCGGGGAGGTGTACGGGGTGCACGGTGGCCGGCAGGGATTCCACTGGTGGAACAGGCTGCCGGACGGCTCCCAGATCGACCTCACCCGCGACCAGTTCCGCGCCGGTCAGGTCGTCATGGAGGGCGTCTCGGTGCCGCGCCCGATGCGCCACTCGCTGCGCAGGGGCGAGGAATACGCGCTGCTGCGCGGGCGGGTGTGGCAGCGGCTCGGTATCCCCGCGGGGAGCACGACGGCGGTCCCCACGGTCGGTGCGGGCGGAGGTGCGGTTCCGGGGGCGGGCTCCTGCGGCGCGGGCCCCTGGGCCGGGTCCGGGCCCGCAGCCAGGGGCTCGATGGCCTCCTGCCGAGAGCGGCGCGGCGCCGCCTGAGGCCGGTTGCGGCCCGAGCCGCTGCGGCCGCCCCGGCCGCGGTGGGGGTCTGCGGCGGCCCCGTTCAGATCAGCGGCATCTTGAAGCCGAGGTGCGACGCCTGGAAGCCCAGGCGCTCGTAGAAGCGGTGCGCCTCGACGCGGGTGGCGTCGGAGGTGAGCTGTACCAGCACGCACTCCTGACGCCGGGACTCGGCGACGGCCCACTCGATGAGCCGGGTGCCCAGACCGCTGCCGCGCAGATCGGTGTGCACCCGTACGGCCTCGATGAGGGAGCGGGTGGAGCCGCGGCGGGACAGTCCCGGGATGATCGTCAGGTGCAGGGTGCCGACGGTTCTGCCGTCCATCTCGGCGACGACGAGGTGCTGGTGCGAGTCGGCGTCGACCCGCTCGAACGCGGCGCGGTAGGGGGCGAGGTCGGAGGGGGTCTCACGGGTGGCCCCGAGGGCGTCGTCGGCGAGCATGGCGACGATCGCGGGGATGTCCTCGGCCCGTGCCCGCCGGATGGTGAGCTCCGCTGCGGGCGTCTCGGCGGGGGTTCCCGCACCGCCGGAAGTCGTGGTCATCTTCCGCACTGTACGCCCGGGTCCGACGGTGCGGCCCAGGCGGTCACTCCGCGGGCCGGGCGGGGGCGAGTGCGCGGACGGCGGCGGCCAGGGGGGCGAGTTCGGGCCGGGCCTCGGCTGCGGCCAGCGCCTCCTTGAGCGCGGTGTCGTGCGTGGGACGTGCCGCGTCCAGCAGGGCGTGGCCCTCTTCGGTGACGTCGGTGTAGATGCCGCGTCGATCGTCGGGGCACAGGTAGCGGCGGAGCAGCCCGCGTTCTTCCAGCCGGCTGACCAGGCGGGTCGTCGCGCTCTGGCTGAGGACGACGGTGTCGGCGAGCTGGTTCATCCGGAAGTGGCCGCCGTCCCCGTCGTGCTGTTCGCTCAGGACGTCCAGCAGGGAGAACTCGCGCACGCTGAGCCCGTGTGCGGCGTGCAGCGCCCGTTCGATGTGGGTCTCGATCCGGCCGTGCAGCGCGGAGAGCGCGCACCAGCCCTGTGCGAGGCCCAGATCGGCGTGGCGTGACATGAAGGAACTCCTCTCCCGGCCGACCGTCGTCCGGCTGTCCGGCTGTCCGGCTGTCCGGCTGTCCGGTTCCGTCCGTTCTCCCGGCCGACCGTCCGGGTTCCGGCCGTCCGGCTTCCGGGTTCCGACCGTCCGGGTTCCGGTCGGCCGCCCGGACCCCCGCAGCACGGGGACGGACCTGCGCCGCGCCGCCGGAGACGGAGCTGCGCGCCTCCCAGGCTAGAGCATCACCGCAATAGTCGGCGTTTGCGTATATCCAGCGTCTGCAATTAATGTCGACGCTTGTAATCGTCTCGCGCATTGGAAGGTTCCCCGCTCATGCCTCTCGCCCTGCTGGCGCTCGCCATCGGCGCCTTCGGCATCGGGACCACCGAGTTCGTGATCATGGGTCTGCTGCCCGAGGTCGCCGCCGAGTTCGGGGTCTCCATCCCCACCGCCGGGTATCTGGCCTCCGGCTACGCGGTCGGGGTGCTGCTGGGCGCCCCGGTCCTCGCCGTCCTGGGCACCCGGATCTCCCGCAAGCGGATGCTGATGCTGCTGATGGGGCTGTTCGTGCTGGGCAACCTGGTCTCCGCGCTCGCGCCCACCTTCGGCGTGATGCTCGCGGGCCGGGTCATCGCCTCGCTCGCACACGGTGCCTTCTTCGGCATCGGCTCGATCGTCGCGGCCGGACTGGTGGCCCCGCACCGCAAGGCCGCGGCCATCTCCCTGATGTTCACCGGGCTGACCCTCGCGAACGTGGTCGGCGTACCACTGGGCACCCTGCTGGGGCAGCAGGCAGGCTGGCGGCTCACGTTCGTCGCCGTCGCCGGACTGGGAGTGCTGGGGCTGGCGGGCGTCGCCGCGCTGGTACCCCGGGACATCCCGGCCCCGACCCCGGCCGACGGCCCAGCCGCTCGCGCGGCCGACCGTCCGGTGGCCGGGGCCCCGGACGGCCCCGTCCCCGCGCGTCGCCCGCGTCCCCGTACCGGCCGGATCCGCGACGAGCTGGCCGCCTTCCGCAACGTCCAGGTGCTGCTGGCGATGGGGATGACCGTGCTCGGCTTCGGCGGAGTCTTCGCCGCGATCACCTACATCGCGCCGATGATGACGGAGGCCGCCGGGTACGCCGACGCCTCCGTGACCTGGCTGCTGGTCCTCTTCGGGGTCGGCATGGTCGCCGGGAACCTGGTCGGTGGCCGGTTCGCGGACCGGGCCCTGCTGCCCATGCTGTGCATCGCCCTGGTCGCGCTGGCCGGGACGCTGGCCGCGTTCACCGTCACGGCGCACGACAAGGCGGCGGCCGCCGTCACGCTGACCCTGATCGGGGCGTTCGGCTTCGCCACCGTCCCGCCGTTGCAGAAGCGGGTGCTCGACCAGACGGCGAACGCGCCCACCCTCGCCTCGGCCATGAACATCGGCGCCTTCAACCTCGGCAACGCGCTCGCCGCCTGGCTCGGCGGGCTGGTCCTCGGGGCCGGCTTCGGCCCGACGTCGCCGAACATCGCGGGCGCCGGACTGGCCCTGGGCGCCCTGGCGCTGGCGGTGACCTCCGCACTCCTGGAACGGCGCGGCCCCCGCCCCTTCACCCCGGTGCCCCGGGCCGGGCTCCGCGGGCGGGCTGCCGGGAAGGCCGCACCGGACGGCGCCGCGCAGCCGGCGCCCGCGTACGCCGGGGCCGGGCCGTCCGCGGGCACCGGCCAGGCAGCCCATGGCGGGCCGTCAGCCGACGGCCCGCCGTCCGGACGCCGAGGCCGCTGACCGGCTCCGCCGTCCGGACGCCGGTGGCCGGTTCCGGGAACCCGCCGCGGGTGACCGGTCCTGTGCTCCGGACGCCGCTGACCGGCTCCGCCGATCCGCGGCGGGTGACCCGTCCTGGCGTCCGGAGTCCGGTGCCCCGGCCTGCGGGCCACGGGCCGGTGGCCGACGGCGGACCGGGGTGCTGCGGCGGCCCCGCTTGGTGGGCCCCCAGGGCTTCAGCACCGAGATGACGGTCATGAACGTGTAGGCGCTCAGCGAGACGAGCGGCGGGATCACCAGCTCGTACGGCAGGATCGGGCGCCCCGCGGCCACGTCGGCGACCGTGCTGTCGATCCGCGTCCGGAAGAGGAGCACGCTGGCCAGGGTGGCGGCCAGCGTGAGCCAGAACTTGATCCACACCCACCAGTACCGCGCCAGCCCCCAGCGGGTGCCCACCGACAGCAGTACGCCGCTGGCCAGGGTGACCAGCGCGAGCGGGGCCAGCAGCCAGTCGGCGAAGACCTTCATCGAGCGGTAGGATGCCTCAGCCGCGGGGCCGGACCCGGTGAGGGCCGCGGTGAGGCCGAGCGCGAGCAGGCACAGCGTCATGCCGAGCCAGCCGGCCGAGGAGCAGACGTGGAGCGCGAGAGTGCCTCTGCGGGCACGTCGGGACAGTTGCCGCATACCGTCGACTGTGCCGCCGTCCGGCGTCCGGGGCGTCCGACAGCGGGAGTATCGCAGGCTACTCGGCTCCGAGTACGCGGCGCCGCGCGGCGTACGCGTTGCCCGGGGGTGGTCGGCGTCCGTGCCGGCGGCGTCCCGATGCCCGCGACAGCGCGGCGCCCGGGCCGGCTGCGGGGTCGGCAGCAGACCTGCGCCCGGCGTCCCGTGTCCGGCGTCCCGCGCCCGCGGTCCCGTGTACGGTCCCGTGTCCGGCGCCCGCGCCCCGGCGCCCGCGCCCCGGCGCCCGCGCCCCGGCGTCCCGCACCCGCACCCGCGCCCGGCAGCGGACCTTACCGGCGTCCGGCGTCCGCCCGCACCCGCGCCCGGCAGCGGACCTTACCGGCGTCCGGCGTCCGCCCGCACCCGCGCCCGGCAGCGGTCTCCACCGGCCTCCGGCGTCCGTGCCCCGGCCCGGGACCCCGGTCGCCCGCCGCCCGTACGATCGCCGGTATGCATCCGGCTCAGCATCCGAATCCGCGACCGACGCCGGGAGAACGCCGCTCCCGGCTCCATCTCTTCGACCTGGACGGCACCCTGCTGTACGGTTCGGCGGCCTCGGTGGAGATATCCCGGCAGCTCGGGGTCGACGTCGAGATCCGGGAGCTCGAACGGGCTTTTGCGGAACGGAAACTGACACCGCCGGAGTTCGCCCTCCGGGCGTGTGCGCTGTGGTCGGCACTCAACGACGAGATCGTGTCCGCCGCCTTCTCGGCCGCGCCGTGGCTGACGGGCATCCCGGAGGTGTGGGCCGGACTCAGGGCGGAGGGCGAGCGGTGCGCCGTGATTTCCCTCTCGCCGGATTTCTTTGTGCGGAGACTACAGGATTGGGGGGCCGAGGTTACCCACGGTTCGCGGTGGCCGGAGGTTCCGCGCGCAATTCCGAACGGAAGTACGAAGTATCCGGCGCGTCCCCTCGATCCGGCCGGGATTCTTTCGCCCTCGTCGAAGGTGAAGATCGCGGAGGAGCTCTGCGCCCAATTCGGGCTCCGGCTGGCGGACTGCGTGGCGTACGGGGACTCCCTCTCCGACGCGGAGCTGTTCGCCGCAGTGCCGGTCTCCGTGGCGGTGAACGCCGATCACCACGTCCGCTCGCTCGCCTCCCACCACTACACCGGAAGTGATCTCCGGGAGGCCCACGGGCTCGTCTCCGCGGCACGGTAATTCCCGCACGGGTTCCGAATGGCGGAATTCGCGGGAACCGCGAACGGGGGTTGTGGCGTGAAGGCTTCACGGTATGGTCGGGTCCCTCCCGCATCGTGCGGTAAGGAGTGCAAAGCGTTCTGAGCACGGTGTTCGCAGGGGGCGGTTCACCGGAACTTTCGGAACACGGATGTGCACAGAACGTCCGGAAGAGGTACGAGGCGAGGCGAGCATGACCACCATGTCGGGCAGCGACGGTGCGTCCGCCGGTGGCAGCGGCGGACGGGGATGGTTCACCCCGGCGTCCGATGCCGCACCCGCGGAGCGCCCCGCGCCAGGCGCACCTGACGCGGTACCGTCCCAGCAGACCGCGGGGACGGCCGCACCGGAACCGGAACACGAACCGGAACCCGAACACGCGCACGAGCCGGAGGCGGCTCCCGAACCGCTGGCGGCGGCCTCGGCGGCCTCGGCGGCCCCGGCGGCCGCCGGCGGGCGGACGGCTCCCGCAGCGTCCGCGGAGCCCGCGGGCGACCAGCTAGGCGACTCCGAACTGATCGGGGCCTCCATGGCGGAGCTGGAACGTTCCGCCGACTCGGCGACCGCCTACTTCTACGCGCTGCTGTTCGTCCAGTACCCGCACCTGCGCGAGATGTTCCCGGCCGCCATGGACGGCCAGCGCGACCGGCTCTTCCGCGCGCTGCTGACCGCCGTACGCCTCTTCGACGACGGCAAGCTGCTCGGCGACTACCTCGCCGGGCTGGGCCGGGGCCACCGCAAGTACGGCACCCTGCCCGCCCACTACCCGGCAGTCGGCGAGTGCCTGATGGCCGCGATCGCGCGCTACGCACCCGACACCTGGGGCCCGCGCACCGAGGCGGCCTGGGTGCGCGCCTACACCGCGATCTCCCAGACGATGATCGACGCGGCGGCCGAGGACGAGCGCCGGGCGCCCGCCTGGTGGGACGCGGAGATCGTCTCGCACGAGCTGCGCACCTCGGAGATCGCCGTGATCACGGTGCGTCCCGACCAGCCGTACCCGTTCCGCGCCGGGCAGTACACCAGCTTGGAGACGCCCTGGTGGCCCCGGGTGTGGCGGCACTACTCGTTCGCGTCCGCGCCCCGCCCCGACGGCCTGCTGACCTTCCACGTGAAGTCCGTGCCCGCCGGGTGGGTCTCCACGGCGCTGGTGCAGCGCGCCCGCCCCGGCGACGTGCTGCGGCTCGGCCCGCCCGCGGGCTCGATGCTCGTCGACCACGAGGCCGACAGCGGGCTGCTCTGCCTGGGCGGCGGGACCGGTATCGCGCCCATCAAGGCGCTGGTCGAGGACGTGATCAGCCGGGGAAGGGCGCGCCCGGTCGAGGTCTTCTACGGAGCCCGCACCGACCACGACCTCTACGACCTGGAGACGATGCTGCGCCTCCAGGACCGCCACCGGTGGCTGTCGGTGCGCCCCGTCGTCGCGGCGGGCGCGGCCTCGGCCGCCGAGGCGCTCGCGGGCGAGCTCCCGGACGCGGTACGCAGATACGGCCCCTGGCCCGCGTACGACGGCTACCTCTCCGGGCCGCCCGGAATGATCAGGACCGGGGTCGAGACGTTGCGCGGGCTCGGGATCCCGACGCACCGAATACGGCACGATTCCCTCGACGAACTGGTCGTACAGGGGGCGTAGGTGGTGGGGTGTTCGGATCGCGGCTGCTGCCGGGAGCCGGTCACCCGGGGCGGGTGGTCCGGGGCCGGCCGCGGGGCAGCCGATCCGGGTGACCGGTCGAGGAAAGGGACGAGTGGCGGCGTTGAGTGACGCGAACGGATACGGCGACGGTTCCGCGGGGCACGCGGCGGGTGGGGGCCCCGGGGCCGACCAGCATCCCGGCCCGCCGCGGCGGTTGCCCGGCAGCGACGGGGAGCACGCGCTGCAGCAGCGGACCGGTTCGCAGGAGCGCGCCGAGCGGTTCTACCAGGACCAGGTGCTCGACCATCTCAACGAGCGGATGCGGGAGTTCACCCAGCAGCAGGAGATGTTCTTCCTCGCCACGTCCGACAGTCGCGGCGAGTGCGACAACAGCTTCCGCGCCGGGCCGCCCGGGTTCCTGCGCGTGCTGGACGAGCGGACGCTGGTCTTTCCGGAGTACCGCGGCAACGGGGTCCACGCCAGCCTCGGCAACATCGAGGAGAACCCGCATGTGGGCCTGCTCCTCGTCGACTTCCTCCGCGCCCGGATCGGTCTGCACATCAACGGCCGCGCCCAGGTGCTGGACGACGCGGAACTGCGCCCCTCGGTACCGGATCTGCCACAGGACCCGATACCCGGTCGGCGGGCCCTGCTGTGGGTGCGGGTCGAGGTGGAGGAGGCGTACATACACTGCGCCAAGCACATCCCCCACCTCCAGAAGGCCACGCGTCGCCCGGCGCGCGAGTGGGGCACCGACGACTACAAGCGCAAGGGCGGCGACTTCTTCGGAGCCGCCCGGGACGCCCGGGAGGGTCATCGCGAGGTGACCGCCCCCGCGGGACCCCCGTCGCCTGGGCCGGTGTCCCCGGCGGTGCCCGAGGCGCCGCCGACTCCCACCGCCTCATCCGTATCGGCCTCCCCGCCCGCGCCGCCGACTCCCACGGCCTCACCCGTATCGGCCTCCCCGCCCGCGTCGGAACTTCCGGCCCCCGCCCCGGCCGTACCCGCCGCCCCACCGGTGCCGGCGTCCGGCGGTTCGGCCCCGCTGCCCCCGCAGGCACCACCGGCCCCGGCGTCCGCACCGGCCCCCGTGCAGGCGCGTACCGCAACCCGGGAACCGGCAGCTCAGCCGGAGGCCCGCACGGGGCGCGACGGGGAAGCCGAGGACGACCGCCCGCCCGGTACCGAACCCGCCGCCGCACCGGAGGACGAGGCCGCGCGGGCGGCCGCCCTCCCGCCGCTGCCCCGGCGGCGACAGCCCGCCGCCGCGACGGTTCCGGCCGCCTCCTCAGCGGTCTCGGCCGCCATCTCGGCGCGCTCGGGGAGCGCCGGGTCCGCCGAGCACGCCCGCGACGTCTCCGCCTGGCGGCTGGAGGCCGAGCGGGCACTGGCGGAGGCGCAGCGGCGCGGCCGCCAGGAAGCGGAGCCGAGCGAGCCACGGGAGCCCGCGCCCTTCCAGGGCTGGTTCGGCTAGCGCGCGGAAGCGGGCGGCGCCCGGCGGGTCCGGGCGGCCCGGCGGGTCCGGGCCCTGGCGGGTCCGCGCGGCCCCGGCGGGCCCGGGCGGCCTCCGGCGGAGGTCAGCGGAGGTCGGGCGCGAGCAGCGCCTGGATCCCCTCGATGTTCGCGGCGAGATAGGCCCGCAGTCTCGGCGGGACGACCTCCACGGAGTTCAGGGCCTCCGGGGTGAAGGGGAGCCGTACGATCTCGTACTCTCCTTGCGGCTCCTCCACTTCGGGTCCGTGCCGTAGGCGCGGGTCGAGCGAGACGAGCCTGCACACGAAGAAGTGCTGTACCTTCACTCCACCCGGTGTCTCCGCAGGGTCACTCACCGTGTCCACGAAGGCGGGCACCGCATCGGTGATCGCCGCGCCCAGTTCCTCGGCCACCTCACGGTGCAGGGCGTCCTCCACGGTGCGGTCCACGCCGGGCTCGACACCGCCTCCCGGTGTGATCCAGTACGGCTCCTGGCCGGGCTTGGTGCGTTTGATGAGGATCAGTTCCACGGTGGGCGCCGGACCCTCCCCGGCGGTGAGGAGGATGGCGCGGGCAGTCCGCTTGACCACGGGGCGTTCGACGAACATGCAGGAGATTTGGCCCGCATCGCCGCGCGTCAAACCCTCCGCTTCCCTCACTGTGCGTGTCAGGTCAGAACATCGCTCAATAGGTCCGTATCCATAAGTGATTGGACACTGACGTTGAGTCAACTATTCTTGTCGTCCGCGCCGCCGCGCGCATCGAGCCGGGCGGTTCGTGGCAGGAGGGGGGAGCCACGAACCGCCCTCGCGGCTCCCGCCCCCGCTCTACCGGAGTACGGGTCTCACGGGGCCATCGGCAGATACACCCGGTTGCCCGCCTCGGCGAACTCGCGGGACTTCTCCGCCATCCCGGCCTCGACCTCCTCCATCGTCGCGCCGTGCCGCTCGCGGATCTCCTGGGAGATCTTCATGCTGCAGAACTTCGGGCCGCACATGGAGCAGAAGTGCGCGGTCTTGGCCGGTTCCGCCGGCAGCGTCTCGTCGTGGAACGAGCGGGCCGTGTCCGGGTCGAGCGCCAGATTGAACTGGTCCTCCCAGCGGAACTCGAACCGGGCGTCCGAGAGCGCGTCGTCCCAGTCCTGCGCCCCCGGGTGGCCCTTGGCCACGTCCGCGGCATGGGCGGCGATCTTGTAGGTGATCACACCCGTCTTGACGTCGTCCTTGTCCGGCAGCCCCAGGTGCTCCTTCGGAGTGACGTAGCAGAGCATCGCGGTGCCCCACCAGCCGATCATCGCCGCGCCGATGCCGCTGGTGATGTGGTCGTAGGCGGGCGCGATGTCCGTCGTCAGCGGACCCAGCGTGTAGAACGGGGCCTCCTCGCAGACCTCCTGCTGGCGGTCCACGTTCTCCTTGATCTTGTGCATCGGCACATGGCCCGGACCCTCGATCATGGTCTGCACGTCGTGCGCCTTGGCGATCCGGTTGAGCTCGCCCAGGGTGTCCAACTCGGCCATCTGCGCCGCGTCGTTGGCGTCCGCGATCGACCCGGGCCGCAGCCCGTCGCCCAGCGAGAACGTCACGTCGTAGGAGCGCAGGATCTCGCACAGCTCGCTGAAGTGCTCGTACAGGAAGCTCTCCCGGTGGTGCGCCAGGCACCACGCGGCCATGATCGAGCCGCCGCGGGAGACGATGCCGGTCTTGCGGCGCGCCGTCAGCGGGACGTAGCGCAGCAGCACCCCGGCGTGCACCGTCATGTAGTCGACGCCCTGCTCGCACTGTTCGAGGACAGTGTCCTTGTAGACCTCCCAGGACAGCTCCTCCGCCTTGCCGTCCACCTTCTCCAGCGCCTGGTACAGCGGCACCGTGCCGATGGGAACGGGGGAGTTGCGCAGCACCCACTCGCGGGTGGTGTGGATGTTGCGGCCGGTCGAGAGGTCCATGACGGTGTCGGTGCCCCACCGGGTCGCCCACGTCATCTTCTCGACCTCCTCCTCGATGGAGGAGGTGACGGCGGAGTTGCCGATGTTGGCGTTCACCTTCACCAGGAAGTTCTTCCCGATGATCATCGGCTCGGTCTCCGGATGGTTCACGTTGGCGGGCAGCACGGCCCGCCCCGCGGCGATCTCGTCCCGGACGAACTCGGGGCTGCGGTTCTCGCGGAGGGCGACGTACTCCATCTCCGCGGTGATCTCGCCCCGCTTCGCGTAGCCGAGCTGGGTGACGGCCGCGCCGTTCCGGCCGCGGCGCGGCTGGCGCGGGCGGCCCGGGAAGACCGCGTCGAGCCCCGCCAGATCGTCGGCGCCGCCGCGGACGACTCCGCCGCGCGGGCTGGTGTGCTTGAGGCCGTCGTCCTCGGGCCGCAGTTCGCGGCCCGCGTACTCCTCGGTGTCCCCCCTCTGGACGATCCAGTTCTCGCGCAGCGGCGCCAGGCCGCGGCGCACATCGGTGTCGATCTCGGGGTCGGTGTACGGCCCGGACGTGTCGTAGAGCGTCACGTCCCTGCCGTTGGTGAGATGCACCCGTCGGACGGGGACCCGGATGTCCGGGCGCGATCCCTGCAGATATCCCTTGTGCGAGCCGAGCGCTTTGCCGGCCGGGGCCGCTGCTGCGTTCTCGGCGTTCTCGGCGGTTCCGGCCTCCTCGGCCTTCTCGGCGCGCGCGTGTGCATCCTGCGTGGTCATGAGACCCACTCCCTACGCCGGCATTACCCGGTAACAGGTTCGGCGGTCGGCGCAGCCGGTTCCGTGGTTCCTTCCACGGAGGTCAGCGCCCTCTCAGCCCCGTGCTCGGAGCTCCCGCGATGTGCAAAGGCGCCTCTACGCTAACGGCACACGGCCCGGACTGAACACCCCGCCCGGCCGTTCTTGCGATGATCGGGCGGTGACCCACACCGACCCCGCCGTCCCCGCACCCGAACCCGGTCGTGCCCACGGGCACGGCCCCGGACCCGGCCATGCGCCCGCCCATCACCGTGGGCACGGGCAAAGCCACGGCCACGGGCACGGGCAAGGCCACGGCCAGGGCCACGGGCACGGGCACGGCCAGGGCCACGGGCAAAGCCAGGGCCACGGCCACGGGCACAGTCACAGTCACAGTCACGGGCCCGCCGAGCCGGTCTCCCGCCATCTGCGGAAGGTCATCGCGGCGGTGCTGGTGCCCTTCGCGGCGGCCGTGCTGGCCGGGCTGGTGGTGCTGTGGCCAGGCGGCGTGCCGGGGCACCAGCACGACCACTCCGGAGTCGGCTTCGACCGGCCCACCTTCACCGCCAAGGTCGTGGAACTGGCCGAGGTGGACTGCGGCAAGGCCAACGTCCGGCAGCCGCCCGGCTCCTCGGGCGGCGGTTCCTCCGGGCAGGGCGACGAGGGCGGGGCGCACGGGCCTTGCCGGAAGGCCACCGTCGAGATCACCGAGGGCAAGGACAAAGGGCACACCTTCACCGAGGTCGTCCCGCCCGACGCCACCCGCAGCTACTCCGTGGGGCAGGGCGTCGTCGTCGCCTACGCCGCGAAGGCGCCGCGCGATCTCCAGTACAGCGTCGTCGACACCGACCGCGATCTGCCGATGGTGCTGCTGGCCGGCCTCTTCGCGCTCGTGGTGGTGCTCGTGGGGCGGCTGCGCGGAGTGCTGGCGCTGGTGGGGCTGGTCATCAGCTTCGCCGTGCTGACGCTGTTCATCCTGCCCGCGATACTGCAGGGTTCCAATCCGCTGGTGGTCGCGGTGGTCGGCGGGAGCGCCATCATGCTGGCCACGCTGTATCTGTGCCACGGCCTGTCCGCCCGCACCTCGGTCGCGGTGCTGGGCACCCTGGTGTCGCTGCTGCTGATCGGGCTGCTGGGCTCGTTGTTCATCGGCTGGGCCGGACTGACCGGCAACACCGACGACCAGACCGGTCTGGTGCACGGGCTCTACCCCGGTATCGAGATCCGGGGGCTGCTGCTGGCGGGGGTGCTGATCGGCTCGCTCGGCGTGCTCGACGACGTGACGGTCACCCAGACCTCGGCCGTCTGGGAACTCAAGGACGCCGACCCCGGGGCCAGTCGACGCCGGATCTACCGGGCCGCCATGCGGATCGGCCGCGACCACATCGCGTCCGTCGTCAACACACTGGTGCTGGCCTACGCGGGAGCGGCGCTGCCGCTGCTGTTGCTCTTCTCGATCGCGCGCAGCGACGTGACGATGGTCGCCACGAGCGAGGTGGTCGCCGAGGAGATCATCCGTACGCTGGTCGGCTCCATCGGCCTCGTCGCGTCGGTGCCGGTCACGACGCTGCTGGCCGCGCTCGTCGTCTCGGCGGACCGCAGGCGGCCCGAGGCGCCGGAAGCGGCCGATCGTGCCGTAGGGGACACGCCCCGGGGCGTACCCGCTCCGGCATCCGGCGATCCGGTGTCCGGCGCCCCCGCGTCCGGCGCCCCCGCGTCCGGTGGCCGCCTCGCACAGGCCCGCGGCGCCGGGGTCACCGGCGGCCGGGGGAGGCGGCGGAAGCCGAAGTGAGCCGGGGTGCGGGACGGCGCCCGGACTGCCGGTGCGGGTCGTACCGCCGTTCGGGCCGCCCCCCGGCATTCACCGGAGCGGTGCTGCCGACCGCCGTGGAGCCGGCCGGAGCCGCAGGGCCGGTCGAAGGGGGGCGGCCGGGGCGGTGTTGCCCGCCGGAGTGTCGGCGCCGAAGCGGCCGCGTTCGGGGTGCCGACTCGGTACCGCGTCCGCGCCCCGCTCCGACCGCGGACCCGGACCCGGACTCGGGTCAGGGTCCGGACCCTGCGGCGGCTCCGCCGCTCCCGCGGTGCCGTTCCCGTGGGCCCACCGCGGGACGCCGCGGGCCATCGCCGCCCACCGCGGTGTGCGCCCGGTGCGGGCGGGGTTCACCAGCCGCTGCCCGAGGAGCCGCCGCCCTTGAAGTGGCGGACGAGGTAGACGACACCGCCGACCAGGGCGACGAAGATCAGAACCTTGAACAGCAGGCCGATCAGGAAGCCCACCAGGCTGGCGATCAGGCCGCCGAAGACGACCAGCGCGATCACCGGTATGACGATCCACGTGACCCACCACGGCAGGCCGGCAAGGGTGCCTTTCGCGTCCATGACTGTCTGCTCCGTCTCTGAGAGTTGGCGAGGGCTTTTCGCACCCTCTGCCCTCGATGCTAGAGCGGACGGTGGGCCGATGGGCCGCTGCGGGCCCCTGTCCTCCCCTGAATCCGACCCTGAGGCGACCCTGAAGAACCGGCTCGGTCCTCAGGAGCCGGCTCGGCCCCGCAACCGGCTCGGCCCCCGCAGAACCGGCTCGGCCCCCGCAGAACCGGCTCGGCCCGCTCGCGGGGACCGCTCAGCTCTCGGGGGGCGAGAAGACCACCAGGACGCGCAGGTCCTCCGAGATGTGATGGAACTTGTGCGTCACCCCGGCCGGTACGTAGACCACGCTGCCGCGCGCCACCTGCGTCGTCTCGGCCCCGACGGTGATCGAGCCGCGACCGCTGACGACGAAGTACACCTCGTCCTGGGCGTGCGGCTGCTGCCGGTCGGCGGCACCCGCGTCCAGCGCGTACAGGCCGGCCGACATGTTGCGCTCGTGCAGGAACCGGAGGTACGCACCGTCGTTCACGGCGCGTTCCGCCTCCAGCTCCTCCAGCCGGAATGCCTTCACCGCTGTCCCCTCTCCCTGGCCTGGCGGCTGTTCTGCGACGATCTGAGTATGAACTTCCTCATCAAGACGCTGGCCAACGCGGCGGCTCTGGCCGTGGCGACCTGGCTGCTCAGCGATATCGAGCTGACCGGTGGTTCCTCAGGTGAGAAGGCGCTGACGCTGCTCGTCGTCGCCCTGATCTTCGGTGTCGTCAACGTCGTGGTCAAGCCGCTCGTGAAGCTGCTCTCCCTGCCGCTGCTGGTGCTCACGCTCGGACTGTTCACGCTGGTGATCAACGCGCTGATGCTCATGCTGACCTCCTGGGTGGCGGACAAGCTCGACGTGAGCTTCCACGTGGACGGGTTCGGCACCGCGTTCCTCGGCGGCCTGATCATCTCGGTCGTCTCCTGGGCCCTGAACATGGCGCTGGACCGGGACTGACGGGATGTACCGCGTCTGCTTCGTGTGCACCGGCAACATCTGCCGCTCCCCCATGGCCGAGGCCGTCTTCCGCGCCCAGGTGCGGGAGGCGGGACTGGACGGTCTGGTCGAGACCGGCAGCGCGGGCACCGGGAGCTGGCACCTCGGTGACGCCGCCGATCCCCGTACGAGCGACGTGCTGGAGGCCGCCGGGTACCCCCTCAGCCACACGGCGCGGCTGTTCGAACCGGACTGGTTCGACCGGCACGACCTCGTCGTCGCCCTCGACGAGGGGCACGCCGCCCAGCTGCGGGCGATGGCCCGCAACCCGGCCGAGGCCGCCACGGTGCGGCTGCTGCGCTCCTACGACCCGGACAGCGGTCCGGACGAACTGAGCGTGCCCGACCCCTACTACGGAGGCGCGCACGGCTTCGCCCGGTGCCTGGCGATGGTGGAGGCCGCCGTCCCGGGGCTGCTGTCCGAGGTCGCCGCCGCCGTCGGGGCCCGGGAGGCGGGTTGACGGCCGCGGCGGGCGCGGGCGGTGGGGGCGCCGCCCCGCCGCCCCCGCGCCCGGTGGCCCGTACGGCCGAGCTGCTGGGCCGCCGGGCCGACCGGGCCGTCCCGGTCGGCGGCGGCTCGATCTGCGATGCCTACCAGGTGGTGCTGGCCCCGCGCGGGGAGTACCCGGCCCCGGGCGACGGGGAGCACGGGAGCGCGCCCCGGGAACCCGCGGGCGCCGAAGCGGGCCACGCGGGCGCCCCTTCCCGAGCCGCCGACGCCACCGCCACCGCCCCCCATGTCACCGCCCCCCATGTCACCGCCCCCGCCGACTCCGCCACCACCGTTTTCGCCAAGGCGCTGGACGCCGCCCCCGCCGACTTCTTCGCCGCCGAGGCAGCCGGGCTGGCCCGGCTGCGCGCCACCGGGACCGTCCCGGTGCCGGAGGTGTACGCCGCCGAGCGGGACGTGCTCGTCCTCCAGTGGATCGAGCCGGGGGCGCCCGACCGGGCGGCGGCCGAGCGGCTGGGCCGGGGGCTCGCGGCGCTGCACGGGACGGCGGCGCCGTCCTGGGGCACTCCCGGGGAGCCCTGCTACCTCGGGCCGCTGCCGCTGACCTCGCCGCACCGGCCCACCGCCGACCCCGCCGCCTGGCCCGGCTTCCACGCCGAGCACCGGCTGCTGCCGCTGCTGCGCGCTGCCGTGGACAGCGCCCGCATCGGCCCGCGGGACGCGCGGGACATCGAGCGGGTGTGCGACCGGCTCGACGACGAGGCGGTGGCGGGCCCCCCGCAGCCGCCCGCCGTCATCCACGGCGACCTGTGGTCCGGCAACGTGCACTGGACGGCGGACGGCCGGGCCGTGCTGATCGACCCGGCGGCCCAGGGCGGCCATCCGGAGACGGATCTGGCGATGCTCGAACTGTTCGGCTGCCCCGAACTGCCGGTGCTGCTCGCCGCGTACGAGGAGGTCCGTCCACTGCCCGGCCGCCGGGCCCGGGTCCCGCTGCACCAACTCCAGTACCTCCTGGTCCACGCCGTGCTCTTCGGCGGCGGATACGGTGCTGAGAGCGGCGCGGCGGCCCGCGCGGCGCTCGGCTGACCCGCCCGGTGCGGGCGGTGCCCGCCGGCCGCCGACCGCACCGGGCGGGAACCGACCGCGGCCCGCCGCGTCGCGCGACAGAGAGGCAGCCATGACCGCTCCGGACGATCCGCCCTTCACCGGCCCGCATCTGGACTACGGCCCGGCGAACGACGCCGACGGCACCCGGGTGGTCCGCGCCGGACTGCCCGCCGAGGAGCCCTACGAGCCGCCCCTGCCGGGGCCGGTCTTCGCCGCCCACTACCACCTGCCCGGCGAGGTGGAGGGCGCACCGTACGCCTACGGCCGGGACGCCAACCCCACCTGGACCCACCTGGAACAGGCGCTCGCCGAGCTGGAGGCACCCGGCGACCCGGACGCCGAGGTGGTCGTCTTCTCGTCCGGCATGGGCGCGATCTCCGCCGTGCTGCTCTCGCAGCTCCGTCCGGGCCGGACGGTGGTGCTGCCCTCGGACGGCTACAACCTGCTGTCCGCGCTCCACGAGCGGCTGGAGACCTTCGGTGTCCAGGTGCGCACCGCTCCCACCGGCGGCGACGGGCAGCTCGCCGAACTGGAGGGGGCCGATCTGCTGTGGCTGGAGACGCCCTCCAACCCGGGGCTGGACGTGTGCGACATCCGCAAGCTGGCCGCGGCCGCGCACGAGGGCGGTGCGCTGGTGGCCGTGGACAACACCCTCGCCACCCCCCTCGGCCAGCGCCCTCTCCTGCTGGGGGCCGACATCTCGGTGGCCAGCGGCACCAAGGCGCTCACCGGGCACGGCGACGTGCTCCTGGGCTATGTGGCCACCCGCAACCCGGACATCGCGGCGGCGGTACGCGGCTGGCGCAAGACGGTCGGCGCGATCCCGGGGCCGATGGAGGCGTGGCTCGCGCACCGGTCGCTGGCGACCCTCGACGTCCGCACCCAGCGCCAGGCCGGCAACGCGCTGGCCGTCGCCGAGGCGCTGGCCGTCCGGCCCGAGGTGCGGGACGTGCGCCATCCAGGGCTGCCGCAGGACCCGTCGCACCCGCTGGCCGCCCGGCAGATGAGCCGCTACGGGTGCGTCGTCTCCTTCACCCTGTCCGACCAGGCGTTCGCCAACCGCTTCCTGGGCCGGCTGCGCCTGGTGAACGACGCCACCAGCTTCGGCGGGGTCCGCTCCACGGCCGAGCGCCGGGGCCGCTGGGGCGGAGACGCGGTGCCGGACGGCTTCGTCCGGCTGTCGGTCGGTGTGGAGGACAGCGTCGACCTGGTGACGGACATCCGGCGGGCCCTGGACCAAGCGGGCTGAGCGGCCGTCTGCCGCCCCTCCCGCAGCGGCCCCGGACCGCCCCTGGGCCGGGCAACGCGTCGACGCGTCGCGGGAGCGGCGGCGGGCCCGGCCGGTCGGGGCCGACACGGCCCCGCTCCGGGGCCGGTCGGTCGCGCCTCGTAGGTCCGTGGCCGGTCGTGAGCGGGCCGGGCTCAGCCCGAGCTCTCCGGGCCGCCGTACTCGGGGCTGGAGTAGTCCGGGCTGCTGAAGCGCGGCCGGGAGTACTTCTCGTCCGACTCCGAGGAGGGGCGGCTGGAGAACGCGGGGTGCGAGTAGCCGAGCCGACTGCCGGGCGGCTGCGGCACGTAGACGGCCGGAGCCTGCCGCGGACCGTCCGGGTCGGCCAGCGCCTCCCGCAGGAACGGCACGATGCCCCGCTCCAGCAGCGCCTCCCGCCAGGCGGAACGGGCCAGCGCCACCTCCTCGGTCAGCTGGCTGCCGCCCGGATCGGCCCCGGTCCCGCCGCCGCCCGCCCGGATCGAGCTGGCGCCGTTGCGCAGCGCGGCGAGCAGCAGACCGGCCATGGCCACCAGGATCCCGGCCGCGGCGAAGGCCGCGAACACCCAACCGGCGCTGCGGATCGGACCGGCTGCGGCGGGCTCCGGGGAGAGCAGTCGCAGCGCGTAGCCGAGCAGCAGGAAGATGACGGCGGCGGTGGCCGCCAGCACGGGGGCGAGGACCGAGACGACCGCCATCAGCCCGGCGCCGGACGCCTCGGCGAGGCTCTCGCCGCCCATCGCGCCCACCAGCCGCTCCCCGACGCTGCTGCCGCCCTGGCCGGGGTCGCGCACCTCGGCAGCGGCGCCGCCGGACCCGCCCTGCGCGGGGCCGCCCGCGAGGGGGGCGCCCGAGACGGAAGGGGCGTTCTCCGGGCGGCGCAGCTCCTCGCGGAGCCGGACGAACTGCTGGTACTCCGCCTCGGCGCAGGCGGCTATCGCGGTGGCGGCGCTGAGCGCCATCGTGCGCAGCTGCTCGGCGTTCAGCCGTTGGCCGATCGCCGCCAGGTCGGGGCGTCGGTGAGCGGTTCGCAGTGCCTCGTCGAGGACCCGCTCGAACTCGGGCCGGTCCTCGCGCAGCAGGTGCGGAGCGCTGTTCATGTGCATCCCCCGATGCTCCGTAGGGCCCAGGCGGCCGGTCGAGGGCGGGGCAGGTCAGCAGGCGGACAACTCGGGACGGCAAGCCCTGATGGTAGAGCTGTTCCCGCGTCGCGTGACAGACACTTTCCAGAATTGACCCGCTACAGCGACGCCCCCCAGCCGATCACTTCTGGAAAAAACCTGCCCGGATATCCGCGCGTGAATCAGCAGGGGTGTGGAACCGCGCTCCGCGCGCCCCGTCCATCCGGCCCCCGCGCCCCCGGCGGGGAGACCGGACGGACGGGGACCGGTTCACTGCACGAGCGGGAGCTGGGCGATCAGCAGCTTGCCGGCCATGGTGACGCCGCCGTCCATGGCGACGGCCAGGCCGTCGGCGTACACGTGCGGTCCGGTGACGTCCGGCGCGCTCTCGCCGTCCTCGCTGTCGACCTCGCCCAGCAGATAGGGGATCGGGCTGTGTCCGTGCACGATCCGGGTGCCGCCGAAGGTGTCCAGCAGTTCCCGCACGGCCGCCGGTCCCGCGGTCTCCTCGCGGAAGGCGAAGCGCTTGGTGAACTTGCGGAACAGTTCCCAGGTCTCCTCGGCGTCGTTGCGCTGGAGGGCCTCGGTGATCGCGTCGTTGACGGCCTCGATGGTGTCGCCGTAGTCGAGGTAGCAGCTCGCGTCGGAGTGCACCAGCAGATGGCTGTCGGCCAGCGCGATGGCGTCCAGCCGGGACATCCACTGCAGATGGTGGTCGGCGAGCCGCTCCATGTCGCTGCGCTGGCCGCCGTTGAGCAGCCACGCCGCCTGGAACGAGGCCGTGCCGGCGCCGGAGTTGACCGGCGTGTCCCCGAACCGCTTCGCGCCGAGCAGCAGCAGCTCATGGTTGCCCATCAGGGCCTTGCAGTAGCCGCCGACGGCCGCGGCCTCCGCGGAGAGCTGCATGACCAGCTCGATGACGCCGATGCCGTCCGGGCCGCGGTCGGTGAAGTCGCCCAGGAACCACAGCCGGGCGTTGCCCGCGATCCAGTGGCCGTCCGCGTCGATGATGCCGAACTGGCGGAGTGCGGTGCGCAGTTCGTCGAGGTAGCCGTGCACGTCCCCGACGACGTAGAGCGGGCCGTCCCCGTCGTTGATCGCGCCGGCCGGAACGGGCATGTCCACCATCGTCGGCTCCGGGCCTCCGGCCGCCGCGACGGCGGTCCCCAGGACGGGCAGATCCCGTTCGGTCGGTGTGTACTCCTCGGGCATCCCGTCCCTGCCGTCGGTCGTGGTCCCAGCGGTTGCGGCACCGGTTCCGGCGGCCGCGGCACCGGTTCCGGCGGTCGCGGGCGCCGCCGGAGCCGACGGTACGGGTCCCTCCGGTACCTGTCCGCCGGGAGCGGCGCCGTCCGGCACGGGGCCCGCGGGGGCCGCTCCGTCCGCCGCGGGAACGCCCGCCGCCCTGGCATCCGCCGCCTGGCCGCCTGCAGCTGCGCGTGGCGCTGCCGGGGCCGTCGGTGCGCGGGGATCCGTGCGCGCTGGGAGCGCCGCCCCGGCCGACCGCGGATCGCGCGGCCCTCCGGGCCCGTCGGGCCGGGGAACAGCGGACAGCGCCCGGGCGGTCCCCTCGCCGTGTGTTGTCTCCCCGCCGTGCCATACGTCGGGTCCCTGACCGGCCCCCTGAGTCATCGACCCCTCCACCATCGCGCCGCCGCCGTGCACCGCAGGACCTCCCCTTCCGTGGGCCCCATCCGCTGGTCTGTCGGCTGGAGTTTCGCCCCAGGCCGGGGGCCGGTCCCGGTGTCGTCCTCCCCCGGCTTCGGCCGGGTGCACCCAATCATAGGAACGCTGGTCGCGGCTTGTGACGCACCTGGGGGCGCGCATTTGACGAGGTGACCGGGCCGAGGGGGAATTCCTCCCGAATTCTCCGCTGTCGTACCCTACGGAATCCGTCACCGGAGACCCTCCGAGACCCGCCCGGCCGCGCCGCGCGGCTCGGCCCGGCCGCCCCGACGCTTCCCGCCCGGCCGCCCCACGCCTCGCGCCCGGCCTTGCGGGCTCAGCGCCCCGGCCGTTCGGGTCCCGCGTCGCAGTCCGAACGGCCGGAGCGTGCTCAGTCGGCCGCGGGCGTACGGGGGGCGCTGACCGTCGGGCGGGTGCTGCCGCGCCGGGAGGACGCGCGGACGATCAGCTCGGTCGGCATCACCCGCTGGACGGGGCGGGCCGGAGCGAGGCCCTCGATGGCGTCGATCAGGAGCTGGACGACGGTGTTGCCCATCCGCCGGGGCTTCAGGGACAGGGTGGTGACGGAGGGTGCCGTGGTGGCGTAGACGGGGGACTCGCTGCAGCACACCAGCAGCAGGTCCTCCGGTACCCGCAGCCCGTAGCGGCGGGCCGCGGCCAGCAGGTCGGTGCCGTTGGGGTCGAAGAGCCCGTACACCGCGTCGGGGCGGTCCGGCCTGGCGAGCAGCCGGTCGGCGGCGACGGCTCCGGCGCACGGGTCGTGTGCGGGGTAGCGCTCGTAGACCGGTTCCTGGCCGACCCGCTCGCACCAGTCCAGATACGCGGCGGTCGACAGCCGGGTGTACGTGTCGGTGCTGGTGCCGGTCAGCAGCCCGATGCGGCGGGCGCCGGATTCGGCGAGGTGATCGAGGATGCCCCGGACGGCCGCTTCGTGGTCGTTGTCCACCCAGGTGGTCACCGGGAGCGAGTCGCTGGGCCGGCCGTCGGAGACGACGGGCAGTCCGGAGCGGAGCAGCTCGCTGACGATCGGGTCCTGCGCCGAGGGGTCCACGACGACGGTCCCGTCCAGCGCGACGTTGGACCAGACGTCCGGGGCGCCCGCCTCCGCGGGCCCGCGCCGTGCCGGTGCGGGGAGGATCACGAGCGCGTAGCCGCGGACCAGCGCGGCCGAGGTGGCGGCTCGGGCCATCTCGGCGAAGTAGGCGAACTCCGTGAAGGTGAACGGTTCTTCGCCGTACGTCGTCACCGTCAGGCCGATCAGCCCCGACTTGCCCGTGCGCAGCGTGCGTGCGGCGGCCGACGGGCGGTAGCCCAGCCGCTCTGCGACCTCGCGGACGTGGCTGCGCGTCGCGTCCGGGAGGCGGCCCTTGCCGTTGAGGGCGTCGGAGACAGTCGTGATGGAGACACCGGCTGCGGCGGCGACATCTCTGATGCCCGCCCGTCCCCTCGACCGGGCCCCGCCGCGTGGGGGAGGGCACCTCCCGGCCCCGGGCAGGGGCGCTGAGGCCGATGTCCGACCCGCCTGATGCTTCTCTGCTGCTGTCATGGCGAGCCGATGTTAGGCCCGGAGAGGGCGGGCGAAAGGGCGGCCGGCGAGCGGTGCCGAGAGCGGGGCGCCGTTGCCCGCCCCCGCTCCGGCGAGCGGGGAAACCCCAGCTCGGAACGGGCGGCTCCGGGGCGCGTCCGGCCGCCGGAAGTGGGCTGTTCCAGGGCGTCGGCGGGGATGAGAGCCACTCTCAACTCACCTTCACGAGTGACGCGCGCTACCGCGCTCGCCACCAGCGCGCGTGTTTTCCGGCGCACGCAGGCGTGAATGGGAGAGCGCGACAACTTCGAGCGCCCCCCGCCGCCCGGAGCTTTCCGCGAGCGAACCGAACAGGTACGGGATCACCCGGGGAGCTACGCCGTGCGGGTGAATCCTCTTAAGGTGAGGAGTATTGGCGCAGCGCGCCGGCGGAGCCGAGGGTGACGACGGAGACGATGGAGGAGGAGCAGCGGTGAGTGACATGAGCGAGCGGAGCCCGGGCGGCCCCCGGCTGCGGGAGGCGCTGGAGGGCATCCCCAGCTACAAGCCGGGGCGTCCGGCCGCCGCCGGCGGCCCGGTCTCCTACAAGCTGTCGTCGAACGAGAACCCCTACCCGCCGCTGCCCGGGGTGCTGGAGTCGGTCTCCGGGGCGGCCGCCTCCCTCAACCGCTACCCCGACATGGCCTGCACGGAGCTGTACGCGGAGCTGGCCGAGCGGTTCGGGGTGCCCGCCGCGCACCTGGCCACCGGAACCGGTTCGGTCGGTGTGGCACAGCAGCTCCTCCAGACGACGGCCGGACCCGGCGACGAGGTGATCTACGCCTGGCGCTCCTTCGAGGCATACCCGATCATCACCCAGATCTCCGGCGCGACCTCGGTCCGGGTGCCGTTGACCGGGGGTGCGGAGCGGGAGGCGCACGACCTGGACGCGATGGCGGACGCGATCACGGAACGCACCCGGCTGATCTTCGTCTGCAACCCGAACAATCCCACGGGCGCCGCCATCCCCCGCGCCGACCTGGAGCGCTTCCTGGACCGGGTGCCCGGCGACGTGCTCGTGGTGCTGGACGAGGCGTACCGCGAGTTCGTCCGGGACGAGCGGGTGGTCGACGGTCTGGAGCTCTACCGCGACCGGCCGAACGTGTGCGTGCTGCGCACCTTCTCCAAGGCGTACGGCCTGGCCGGACTGCGGGTGGGCTTCGCGGTGGCCCACGAGCCGGTGGCCGCCGCGCTGCGCAAGACCGCCGTGCCGTTCGGGGTGAGCCAGCTCGCACAGGAGGCGGCGATCGCCTCGCTGCGCAGTGAGGACGCGCTGCTGGAGCGGGTCGAGGCGCTTGTGAAAGAACGCACACATGTGCTGGCCGAGCTGCGTGCGCAGGGCTGGACGGTGCCGGAGTCGCAGGCGAACTTCGTCTGGCTGCGGCTGGGGGAGCGGACCGCCGAGTTCGCGGAACGCGCCGAGGAGGCCGGGGTCACCGTGCGCCCGTTCCCCGGCGAGGGGGTGCGGGTCTCCCTCGGGGAGCCCGCGGCCAACGCCCTCTTCCTGCAGGTCGCGGCGGCTTTCCGAAAAGAGGTGTAGCCGGTCGTCGGCAGTCGCTCCGCCGCGCGGAGCGGTGGCCGGCGGCGGCCGGCCGGGTGGGTTCCCGAGGAGCGGGGCCCGCCCGGCCTCGTTTTGGGTATGCCTTCACGGCGAGTAGGGGGGCCGGTGACATGTCCGGAATGGGGCCGTCGTACGCTGGGTCTTGTGAATGTGAACGCATTCACGAATGCGCTCAGGCGCGTGCCTGAAGGAGAGAGCAACGTGGACCTTGCGTTGGCGCCGGAGACACTGGCGCGCTGGCAGTTCGGCATCACGACCGTCTACCACTTCCTCTTCGTGCCCCTCACCATCTCGCTGGCCACCTTCACGGCGGTGCTCCAGACCGCGTGGGTGCGCACGAACAAGGAGAAGTACCTCAAGGCGACCCGCTTCTGGGGCAAGCTCTTCCTGATCAACATCGCCATGGGCGTGGTCACCGGCATCGTGCAGGAGTTCCAGTTCGGGATGAACTGGTCCGCCTACTCCCGCTTCGTCGGCGACATCTTCGGCGCACCGCTGGCCTTCGAGGCACTGATCGCGTTCTTCATGGAGTCCACCTTCATCGGACTGTGGATCTTCGGCCGGGACAAGCTCCCGAAGAAGCTGCACCTGGCGACGATCTGGCTGGTCGCCCTCGGCACCGTCGCCTCCGCGTACTTCATCCTGGCCGCGAACTCCTGGATGCAGCACCCGGTCGGCTACCGGATCAACGAGCAGAACGGCCGCGCGGAGATGACCGACTTCTTCGGCATCCTGTTCCAGAACACCGCGCTCGCGCAGTTCTTCCACACCATGACCGCGGCCTTCCTCACCGGCGCGGCCTTCATGGTCGGTATCGCCGCCTACCACCTGCTGCGCAAGCGGCACATCGCCGTCATGCGCAGCTCCCTGCGGCTCGGACTGGTCACCCTGGTGGCCGCCGGACTGCTGACCGCCGTCAGCGGCGACCGGCTCGGCAAGATCATGTACGACCAGCAGCCGATGAAGATGGCCTCCGCCGAGGCACTGTGGGAAACCCAGGCACCGGCGCCCTTCTCCGTCTTCTCCTACGGCGACGTCGACAAGGGGCACAACAAGGTCGCCATCGAGATCCCCGGCGTCCTCTCCTTCCTCGCGCACGACAACTTCTACGAGGCCGTCCCCGGGATCAACGACACCAACGCGCAGCTCAGGGAGAAGTTCAAGGACAGCACCGGGCTGGACGACTACCGGCCCAACATCCCCGTCGCCTACTGGTCCTTCCGCTGGATGATCGGCTTCGGGATGTCCTCGCTCGCCCTCGGCGCCGCCGGCCTCTACCTCACCCGGCGCCGGTTCTGGCTGGCCGAGCGGCTGCGCACCGGCGAGGACGAGGTGCCGCGACTCGCCCTGACCAAGGAGCGCGAACTGGGCACCCGGCTCGGCACCTGGTACTGGCGGCTGTCCGTCCTCACCCTCGGCTTCCCGCTGATCGCCAACGCCTGGGGCTGGATCTTCACCGAGACCGGCCGCCAGCCCTGGGTCGTCTACGGCGTGCTGCCCACCTCCGCCGCCGTCTCCCCCAGCGTCTCCCAGGGCGAGGTCCTCATCTCGCTGATCTCCTTCACCGCGCTGTACGCGCTGCTGGCCGTCATCGAGGTCCGGCTGCTGGTCAAGTACGTCAAGGCCGGGCCGCCCGAGCTGACCGAGGCCGACCTCAACCCGCCCACCCGGATCGGCGGCGGCAGCGGCGGCGCCGACGCCGACTCCGACGACCGGCCCATGGCCTTCTCGTACTGACAGACAGGGGCGCTGCGCAATGGAACTCCACGACGTCTGGTTCGTCCTCATCGCCGTCCTGTGGATCGGCTACTTCTTCCTGGAGGGCTTCGACTTCGGAGTCGGCATCCTCACCAAGCTGCTCGCCCGGGACCGGGCCGAGCGGCGGGTACTGATCAACACCATCGGGCCGGTCTGGGACGGCAACGAGGTGTGGCTGCTCACCGCGGGCGGCGCCACCTTCGCCGCGTTCCCCGAGTGGTACGCCACCCTCTTCTCCGGCTTCTACCTGCCGCTGCTGATCATCCTGCTCTGCCTCATCGTGCGCGGCGTCGCCTTCGAGTACCGCGCCAAGCGGGAGGACGAGCGCTGGCAGCGCAACTGGGAGCACGCCATCTTCTGGACCTCCCTGATCACCGCGTTCCTGTGGGGAGTGGCCTTCGCCAACATCGTGCGCGGGGTGCGGATCGACGCGGACATGGAGTACGTCGGCAACCTGGCCGACCTGCTCAACCCCTACGCGCTGCTCGGCGGCCTGGTCACCCTCACCCTCTTCACCTTCCACGGGGCCGTCTTCACCGCGCTCAAGACCGCCGGCGACATCCGCACCCGCGCCCGCCGCACCGCGACCGGCGCGGGCGCCACCGCCGCCGTGCTCGCACTCGGCTTCCTGCTGTGGACCCAGGCCCACCGGGGCGACACCGCCTCGCTGGCCGCCCTGCTGGTGGCCGCCGCCGCCCTGGTCGCCGCGCTCGCCACCAACCTCGCCGGCCGCGAGGGCTGGGCCTTCACCTTCTCCGGGCTGGCGATCGTCGCCGCGGTGGCGATGCTCTTCCTGTCCCTGTTCCCGAACGTCATGCCCTCGACCCTGAACGAGCAGTGGAGCCTGACCGTCAGCAACGCCTCCTCCACCCCGTACACCCTGAAGATCATGACCTGGTGCGCGGCCCTGGCCACCCCCGTCGTCCTGCTCTACCAGGGCTGGACCTACTGGGTGTTCCGCAAGCGCATCGGAACCCAGCACCTCGCCCCCTCCGGCGGACACTGAACCGCGCCACGGAAAGGAGAAGCGACGATGAAGCCCGTCGATCCGCGGCTGCTGCGGTACGCCCGCGCCACCCGGCTGTTCCTCGCTGCCTCGGTCGCCCTCGGGCTGGCCGGCGCCGGGCTCGTCGTCGCCCAGGCCGTGCTGCTCGCCGACGTGGTCGTCGGCGCCTACCGGAACGGAACCCTCGAACAGGGCGCACTGCTCCTGCTCGCCGCCGTCTCCCTGGCCCGGGGCCTGGTCTCCTGGCTGACCGAGCTGGCCGCACACCGGTCCGGGGCCGCCGTCAAGTCCGAGCTGCGGGTGCGGCTGCTGGAGCGGGCCACCGCGCTCGGGCCCGGCTACCTCACCACGCAGCGCACCGGCGAACTGACCACGCTCGCCACCCGCGGCGTCGACGCGCTCGACGACTACTTCGCCCGCTACCTGCCGCAACTGGGCCTCGCCGTCGTGGTGCCCGCCGCCGTACTGGCCCGCATCGTCACCGCCGACTGGATCTCGGCAGCCCTCATCGTCGGCACCCTGCCGCTCATCCCGCTGTTCATGGCCCTCATCGGCTGGGCCACGCAGTCGCGGATGGACCGGCAGTGGAAGCTGCTCGCCCGGCTGTCCGGCCACTTCCTCGACGTCGTCGCCGGGCTGCCGACCCTGAAGGTCTTCGGCCGCGCCAAGGCCCAGGCCGACAACATCCGCACCATCACCGCCGACTACCGCCGCGCCACCCTGCGCACCCTGCGGCTGGCGTTCCTCTCCTCCTTCGCGCTGGAACTGCTGGCGACGATCTCCGTCGCGCTCGTCGCCGTCAGCATCGGCACCCGGCTCGTGCACGGCGACCTCGACCTGCACACCGGGCTGCTGGTGCTGATCCTCGCCCCCGAGGCCTATCTGCCGCTGCGGCAGGTCGGCACCCACTACCACGCAGCGGCCGAAGGGCTGGCGGCGGCGGAGTCCGTCTTCGACGTCCTGGAGCGGCCCATGCCCCCCTGCGGCACGGCCCGCGTGGACGTCTCCGGTGCCGCCGTGGCGCTGGAGGGAGTCGCCGTACGGCACGAGGGGCGTGCGGGACGGTCGCTGCCACCGACGGACCTGATGCTGCGCCCCGGTGAGACGGTCGCCCTCACCGGCCCCTCGGGAGGGGGCAAGTCCACCCTGCTGTCGGTGCTGCTGGGCTTCACCGCTCCCACCGAGGGCCGGGTGCTGGTGGGCGGAGTGCCGCTCGCCGAGCTGGACCTCGCCGCCTGGCACCAGCAGACCGCCTGGGTGCCCCAGCACCCGTACCTCTTCGCGGGGTCGGTTGCGGACAACGTCCGTCTGGCACGGCCCGACGCCGATGCGGCAGCCGTCGTCCGGGCGCTCGCCGACGCCGGGGCGCCGGAACTCGACCCGGCACTGGAGCTGGGGGAGTCGGGGGCGGGGCTCTCCGCAGGACAGCGCCGCCGCGTCGCCCTCGCCCGCGCCTTTCTCGCCGACCGCCCGCTGGTGCTGCTCGACGAGCCGACGGCGGCGCTGGACGGGGCGACCGAGGCCGCCGTACTGGCCGCCGTACGGCGGCTGACCAAGGGCAAGACGGTGGTCCTGGTGACCCACCGGCCGGCGCTGCTGGCAGCGGCGAACCGGGTGTTCGAGCTGCCCGGCGACGCGGTGACGACGCGGGCTGCCGCGACCGCATCGGAGCAGCCCGCGGTCAGGGGCGGCAGCGGGGACGCCCCCGGCCTGAGAGCAGGGGAGGGCCGAGGCAGCCCGCAGACACCCACCGACGCCCGCCTCTCACCAGCAGTGGGCGCCGCCCCCACCCGAAACCCCCTCACCCGCGTCCGCGAATCGGCCCACAGCCTGCACCGCAAGTTCGCCCTCGCCCTCGCCCTGGGCGCCCTCGCCGCGGCCGCGGCGACAGGGCTGATGGCGACCTCGGGCTGGCTGATCTCACGCGCCGCCCAGCAGCCGCCGATCCTCTATCTCATGGTGGCCGTCACCGCGACCCGGGCCTTCGGCATCGGCCGAGCCGTCTTCCGCTACGCGGAACGCCTCGTCTCGCACGACGCCGCCCTGCGCGTCCTCGCGGAGCTCCGCGTCACCGTCTACCGCCGACTGGAGCGCCTCGCCCCGGCGGGCCTGCGGAACCGGGCGCGCGGCGACCTGCTCACCCGCCTGGTCTCGGACGTGGACGCGCTCCAGGACTACTTCCTGCGCTGGCTGCTGCCGGCCACCGTCGCCGGAACGGTCAGCGTGGCGGCGGTCGTCTTCACCGCCTGGCTGCTGCCCGCCGCCGGGGCGGCCCTCGCGGTGGGCCTGGCGGTGGCGGGCATCGCGGTACCCGCGCTCACAGCGGCGCTCTCCCAGCGCACGGAGCGCCGACTGGCCCCCGCGCGGGCCCGGTTGGCGGTCCGCACGGTGGACCTGCTCACCGGTACCGCGTCCGGTGAACTGCCGGTCACCGGCGCGCTCGCGGCCCGCCGCGCCGAGGTGACCGAGGCGGACACGGAGCTGACCGGGATCGCGGCACGCTCGGCGTCCGGCACCGCGCTGGCGTCCGGGCTGAGCACCCTGGCCGCCGGTCTGACCGTGACGGCAGCGGCGTGGGCGGGCGCACGCGCCACCACGGCGGGTGGGCTGGACGGGCTCCTCCTGGCCACGGTCGTCCTCACCCCGCTCGCCGTGTTCGAGGTGGTGACGCCGCTTCCCCAGGCTGTGCAGTTCCGGCAGCGGGTGCGGCGCTCGGCGGAGCGGGTGTACGAGGTACTGGACGCACCCGCGCCGATCCAGGAACCCCAACACCCCGAACCGCTGCCCGCCGACCCGTTCCCCCTCCGCGTCCGCGGACTGACCGTCCGCTATCCGGACACCCCGAGCGGGGCGCCGCCGGCCCTCGCCGGCTTCGATCTGGATCTGACACCGGGCCGCCGGGTGGCCGTCGTCGGCGCTTCGGGCTCCGGCAAGACGACCCTCGCCAACGCGCTGCTCCGCTTCGTGGACCCACAGGCGGGCACCTACACCTTCGGCCCGGACCCGGCCGTCTCCGCGCTCGACGCGGCAACCGACACCGTCCGACGGCAAGTCGGTCTCTGCGCCCAGGACGCCCACCTGTTCGACAGCTCGCTGCGGGAGAACCTGCGGCTGGCCAGGCCGTCCGCGACCGAGCCCCAACTGCACGCGGCGCTCGCCGCCGCCCGTCTGGACGACTGGGTGGCGACCCTCCCACGCGGCCTGGACACCCTGGTCGGCGAGTACGGCGCCCAGCTCTCCGGCGGTCAGCGGCAACGCCTCGCGCTGGCCCGGGCCCTCCTCGCCGACTTCCCCGTCCTCGTGCTGGACGAGCCCGCCGAGCACCTGGACCTGCCCACGGCCGACGCGCTGACCGCCGACCTGCTGGCTGCCACGGAGGGTCGCACGACGGTACTGATCACCCACCGCCTCCAAGGGCTGGCCGCGGTGGACGAAGTCGTCGTGCTGGACCGCGGCCGGGTCGTCGAACGCGGCACCCATGAGCAACTGGCCTACGCGGACGGCCCGTTCGCGGCGATGCTGGCCCGCGAACGCGAAGCCGAGCTCGTGTCTATCGGGGGGGCTACCTCGTCCGGGTCGGGGTAGGTGATCTTGTTGGTGCACTGCATGTGGGGGACGAATTTCTTCGCTGCTGCGATCAGCAGCTTGAGGCGTGAGTTGTTGCTGAGGTGGAGATCATCGTAGAGAGGGAACTTGAGTGTGTGATCGTCCTCGTATTCTTTACCTCCCGGGTTGAGGCAGAGAACGACGAGGGCGCCGGAATACTCCCCGTTGTTTGTTGATGGGCGCCATTCCGTGGACTTTCCATTCCGTGGACTTACGAAATACCACTCGGCGTAGAGGCTCAACAGGCCGGAGAATTGATTGTCCTTCTCCAGAGGGCTGAGGCGGCACAACACCTTGAACGCGACCGTATTGTGTGCGTCCGGTTGCCGGAGATATGTGGCGGCTTCTCGGTAGCTGTCAGTTTTACCGGCGTGGACTCGCGTTTTCTTTGCTTCCTTGCGCATCTGTTTGTCGAAGATTCCGCCACAGGCTTGTCCCAGTTGTGTTGCGGGAAGTGTGTTGTCGGCTGTGTCGGAATCCGCTGAGCAGGCTGCGGTCCCGAGGGTGAGAAGCAGAGTGCACCCGAGTGCAGCCACACGAGTCGGTTTAGTCGCCATCGCCTTGATCGCCTTGGGTATCGCCGTCGCCATATCGCGTTCCATCCGGGAAGCTCTCTCCTCGTTCCAGCGGTCGCCCTCGTCAATGTCGTGGGTATGTTGATAGATTTCCAGCCAGTTCCTCACCCGTCGCTGGGGGTGAGGAAATCACGTTTCGATTGGCGATCAGCGGCAGCGCCTCGCGCCGGTCCGGGCCCTCCCGACGACCCGTTCGCGGCGATGCTGGCCCGCGAACGCGAAGCCGAGCTTGTGTCTATCGGGGGGCTACCTCGTCCGGGTCGGGGTAGGTGATCTTGTTCGTGCACTGCATGTGGGGGACGAATTTCTTCGCTGCTGCGATCAGCAGCTTGACGCGTGAGTTGTTGCTGAGGTGGAGATCATCGTAGAGAGGGAATCTGAGTGTGTGATCGTCCTCGTATTCTTTACCGCCCGGTTTGAGGCAGAGAACGAGGAGGGCGCCGGAATACTCCCCGTTGTTCGGTGGCGGGCGCCATTCCGTGGACTTTCCATTCCGTGGCCTTATGTCATGCCACACGGCGTAGAGGTTCAACAGGCTTGAGATTTGTTTGTCCTTCTCCAGAGGGGTGAGGCGGCACAACACCTTGAACGCGGACGTATTGTGTGCGTCCGGTTGCCGGAGATATGTGGCGGCTTCTCGGTAGCTGTCAGTTTTACCGGCGTGGACTCGCGTTTTCTTCGCTTCCTTGCGCATCTGTTTGTCGAAGATTCCGCCACAGGCTCGTCGCAGTGGTGTTGCGGGAAGTGTGTTGTCGGCTGTGTCGGAATCCGCTGAGCAGGCTGCGGTCCCGAGGGTGAGAAGCAGAGTGCACCCGAGTGCAGCCGCACGAGTCGGTTTAGTCGCCATCGCCTTGATCGCCTTGGGTGTCGCCGTCGCCATATCGCGTTTCCATCCGGGAAGCTCTCTCGTCGTTCCAGCGGCCGTTCTCGTCAATATCATGAGCCTTTCGGTAGATTCTCAGCCAGTCCATCACTCTCTGATGGCTGACGGTGAGGAAATCTTTCTTGTCCTGTATGGCTTCTTCCTTGTAGCGCTTGGTTTCCTCCTTCCAGTGTTCAAGGACTTGTTTGTCTATTTGGTTGTTGAAATGTGTTTCAAGTGCACCGCTCGCGGCGCCGCTGAGGAGTGGGACGCCGAAGGAGGCGTAGGAGGGCACGTTATCTCCCCCGAGGGGCAGTTCGACGGTGCCCTTGACGGCTCCGACTCCCTGGCTCACGGCGTATTTCTTCCAGGCGGCTGCCGCAATGAGATCGGCGCGTTTGTCCGTACTCTTTCCGTCGGCCTCACTCTGGATGGTGTCGGCGCGTGCGTGGTCGAGGGCACCCTGGCTTTTCGCGCCTGTCTCCAGGAGGATGTTCAGCTCTCTGTCGGGGTCCGGGTGTGCCTTCATCGCACTGATCACATACTGGTCCTGGGCGGCGGAGAGGATCTCGTAGCCGCCCGGCTGCTTGCCCACCTCCCGCAGGAACGCCATGGCGTCCATGTTGGGCACCGTTGACATGTGCCCGGGGCCGCGGTTGCCGAAGGCGGCGTCGCGCAGGTCCTGACCGTCTTCCCGGTCTCCGAAGTTGGCCACGCCTCTGTTCAGGTCGTCGATGTAGCCGGCGCCCATCTTCGCGGTGCTGTTGGTGAGGCCGGGTTTGTCGGAGACCAGATCGGGATGGTCGGCGACCTCCTTGATCACTTGGCTCATCACGTTGGCGCTGTCGGCGGTACGGTGCAGGCCGTCTTCCGGGGAGTCCCAGGGCCGGTTCAGGGCGGCGGCTTCGAGGGCGTGGCCGAGTTCGTCGTAGCCGTAGCTTCGGTCGTTGTCTCCCAGACCGGGGCCGCCGGCGGGCCAGTCGCGCTTGCGGAGCAGATAGTCGAGGTCCGCGTTCGGCTCGGGCGTGCCGTCGAAATTGCGCTTGCCACTGTGGAAGAGGTCCTGTGCCGCTTCCGGGTTGTGGCCCAGTGCCTCCATGTAACCCGCCATGGGGTCCATGCCTTCGTCGCTGCCCCTGCCGTAGTTGAGGAAGGAGTCGTATTCGTGCGGTGGTTTGCCCTGCCACAGTTCCTGCGGGCTGCCGCCCTGGCTGCGTTCGAAGTCGATCAGACCCGGTACGTGCTTCTTGCTGCCCCCGCTCCCCTCGTCGAAGCCCTTTCCGTAGTCGTGCAGGAAGTCCTTGTCCCACTCTCCGGAACGCATGAGGCTGCTCATGAGCTGGAAGCCGCGGACGCTGCGGGGGGCATTTCCGGCCTCCGCGTAGTATTCGCCGGGGGCGATCACGTGGTGGGTGTTGGCGAAACGCTCGGGACCGAGCCTGATGACGTCTTTCTTCCACTGGTGCATCGCGGGGCTGTCCACATGCGATGCCGTGGCCAAGGTGGTACTGAGGGACTTCTGGAAGTCCCGTGTTGCTGCGAAACGTTCTTTTCCGGGTTTGTCGATCCCGGCCACACTCTCCCAGAGTCGCAGTGTGCCCTTCGCCTTGAGCCGGGTCGCGAAGCGCTCGGCGAAGTAGGGGTCGCCTTCGTGCTGGGCGAGTTTGTCGGCCATCTTCTGCACGGCCTCGGCGCTCGGGCGGTTTCCGCCGTTCTCGTATGCGGAGGCCAGGTGGGTCAGCGCGTCAGCGTCCTTGCGAGCCTGCTCCCGCTGCTGATTGGCGTCGGACATGCTGGTGACGCCGTCGCTGTCGAAGCCCTTGGCCCGGCCGTTGTGGTCGTTGGACAGCGCCCAGTGCAGTGTCTCGTCGGCCGCAGTCGCGTGCTCCAGTACCCTCGTGATGTAGTCGTTGTGGGCCTTGACGATTTCCTTGTACCGCTTGGCCTGTGGCCCGATGTCTTCCGGTTCCAGGTCATCGAGGTTCTTGGGCTTGTAGTGGACGGTGCCCTTGGAGTCGATGTCGAGGTTCTTGTCCTCCCCCACCTCTTCGACGCGCCTCTTGAGTTTCTTGCGCCACTTGTTCAGCGACTTGTAAGCGCTGTCCAGGAACTCCCAGGTGTCCTCGGCCTCTCCGATGGCTTCGTCGATCTGGCGCGTGACTTTTCCCAGCGATTTCAGTGCCGCGTCGGCTGTTTCACCCTCCATGTCGGAGTTCTGCAGCCCCTTCGCCACCTGCCGATGGAACTGGGTCCGCACCTCCCGGTAGTTCCCCGGGACCTTGTGCCATTTCTGCACTGCTTCTTTCAGCGGTTTGAGATCGGCTTGCAGCAGTGAGTGGTATGAAACCACGTTCCCCCCTCCGGAAGTAGCAGCGTCAGTTCTGGTGGGCTTTGGCGCCCAGCTTGTCCATGTCCTGCTTCCGTTTGTGGTCCGTCGTGTCGAAGGTGCTGGCCGCTTTCCGGAGCGCATCGGCGAGTCCGTCCCGCAGCATCCACTTCACGTGCCGCACCTGGCCCTCCCAGCGTTGCTCGAACGTTGCGAAAGCACCGGCGCTCTTGAAGCCGGACAAGCCGGACTTCACTTCACCTGTTTCCTTTATCGCCTTGTTGTCGGCCTTGCCGAAGCTCTTGGCGACTTCTTGTGCGTCACCGGCTCGCTCACGCAGGAGCTTCGAGGTGATGTGGAGCCTGGTGCCGCGTCCGTGGGCCTCTGTGTTGTATCCGGCCAGCTGCATGTCGGCGTTGTCCCGAGTTTTGCGCTCTTGCGCGTCTGTCTTGAGTCGGGACCATTCCTCGGCGAAGTTCATGGACAACCCCCCTGTTGTGTCGAGCATGTCAACTGAATGTCATGTGACGCTAAGGTAGCAAGGTGATGCTGTGTGCAAGGGGTGTGTCTTCATGAGATCTGCGCCTATCGGTCACAAGTGGGAGGAATGGGCACCGCACTCTCCGGCAGCAGCGCACACGGCACCCCGGGCTGGACATGTCGAGCCGTGGGAGCGCCGAAACGGGGTGATCACGGGATGGTGTGGGCCGGTGGCAGCTCGTACTCGTTGCCGACGCGAGACGGAGCTGTGAAGGGGAGGGGCTGACCATGGCCCGGTCCGTCCGGCGTGCCGTGGACACGTCTGGTCCTGCGTTCCCGCTCCGCCGTGCCGGCGAAGCGGACGAGGGCGGGCGCGGAGCGCTCAGCACCGTGCGTTGGTGTGGGCTCCGCGCCGGCACTCGCAGGCTGCGGCGCGGCCCGCCTGGCGAGGTACCGCCCACCGGTTGAGGCACCAGCCACCGGCTGATCGTCGGGCGTCGGACAGTGGGCTAGCCGGCGGCCGGGCCCCTCTCCGCCGCGCTGCGCTCCACGCAGAACTCGTTGCCCTCCGGGTCGGCGAGCGTCGCCCAGCCCCTGCCGTCCGCGGTGCGGTGGTCGGCCACCAGCGTGGCGCCCAGCGCCAGGATCCGTTCGACCTCCTCCTCCCGGGTGCGGTCCTGCGGCTGGAGATCGAGATGGACCCGGTTCTTGACCGTCTTGGCATCCTCCACGGTCACGAACAGCAGCGCCGCGCCGGGCGCCGTCACCAGCGCCTCGGGGTCGCCCGGATGGTCCTCGTCGGACAGGGTGCCCTCCAGCACCGCGGCCCAGAACAGGCCCTGGCGGTAGGCGTCGTGGCAGTCGAAGGTCAGGTGGCGCACGAGAGAAGACATACGGAGAACTATCGGCCGGGCCGCCCCGCCGGTCCACCGCGTTTCGCCACCGCCGGCGGACCCGCGCTGCGGGGATGCGCCTCGGTGCTCACCGCGACCGTGTTGGCGGCCACGATCACCAGGACCGCCGCCCAGGAGAGCGCCGGGAGGTGCTGACCCAGCGCCACCAGCCCGATCAGCGCCGCCGAGACCGGGTTGACGCTCATGAAGACCCCGAAGAAGTGCGCCGGGACCCGGCGCAGGGCCATGAGGTCGGACAGGAACGGGACGGCGGAGGACAGCACCCCGGCTGCCAGGGCGCAGGCGGTGGCCCCGAGTGTGGGCCGGTGGTGCAGCAGCGCGCCGATCCCGAGCGGCAGATACAGCGCTCCGGAGACCAGCGCCGCGGCGGCCGAGCCCTGCGCCCCGGGCAGCCGCTCCCCCACCGTGCGGTTGAGCAGGATGTAGCAGCCCCAGCAGACCGCGGCCAGCAGCGCGAGCGCGATGCCGAGGTAGTCGGTGCTCGGCGCGGGCCGCACCAGCACGACCACGGCCGCCGCGGCGGCCCCGGCGCAGCCCAGATGCAGCCGACGCCGCGAGCCGGCCAGCGCCACGGTCAGCGGGCCGAGGAACTCCAGCGTCACCGCCAGGCCGAGCCCGATCCGGTCGATCGCCGCGTACAGCGACAGGTTCATCGCGGCGAACACCACGGCCAGGCCGAGCACCGGCCGCCACTGCGCGGCGGTGAAGGACCGCAGCCGCGGCCGACCGGCGGCCAGCAGCAGCACGGCGGCCACCCACTGGCGAACCGCCACCACGCCGACCGGGCCGAGCGTCGGGAAGGCGAGCGAGGCGAGGGCCGCACCGGACTGGTTGGAGACGCTGCTGCACAGCATCAGCGCCAGTCCGGACAGCCGGCCGCGGCGGGTGGGCCCGGGCCCTGCGTACACGGCAGGCACGTCTGCCGTGCCGGGTGTGTCGGGTGCGCCCGGCGTGGCCAGGGCGTCGATGACAGGTGCGGGTGCGTGGGGCGTCTGGTGCGCGCGGGGTGCGGAGGACCGTGCCATGACCGCACTGTCGTCCGCCATCATGCATACGCAAAATGCATCGCAGTCGCCATCGATACGCTGTGCGTATGCAGAACGCATCAGGGCCGGAACTGGAGCTGCGCCAGCTGCGCTGCCTGGTCACCATCGTCGACACCGGGAGCTTCACCGACGCCGCCCTCGAACTGGGCGTCTCGCAGGCCTCGGTCAGCCGCACCCTGCGCTCCCTGGAGCAGCTCCTCGGCGTCCGGCTGCTGCACCGCACGAGCCGCACCGTCTCCACCACGACCGCCGGAGTGGAGGTCCTGGTCCGCGCCCGCCAGCTGCTCGCCGAGGCCGACAACCTGGTTCGCGCGGCCACCGCCGGGCGCACCCGGCTCCGCCTCGGGCACGCCTGGTCCTCCGCGGGCCGGCACACAGCGGAGTTCCAGCGCCGCTGGGCCGAGCGCCACCCCGGCATCGAGTTGCAGCTGATCCGCCACAACAGTCCGACGGGCGGGCTGGCCGAAGGAGCGTGCGACCTCGCCCTCGTGCGCACCGCCGTCGACCGGTACCGCTACGCGCACGCGGTCCTCGGCCACGAGCGCCGCGTCCTCGCCATGGCCTCCGACGACCCCTGGGCCAGGCGCCGCAGCATCCGCCTCGACGAGGCGCGGCAGCGCACCGTCGTCGTGGACCGGCGCACCGGCAGCACCACCCTCGAACTGTGGCCCGCGGAGTCGCGCCCTGCCATCGAGTACACCCACGACATCGACGACTGGCTCGCGGCGATCGCCACCGGGCGCTGTGTCGGCATCACCCCCGAGGCCACCAGCACCCAGTACCGCCGCGTCGGCATCACCTACCGCCCCCTGCGCGACGCCGCCCCCGTACCCGTCCATCTCATCTGGCAGCACCACGACCCGCACCCCGCGACCCACGCCGCGGCCGCCCTGCTGACCGACCTCTACGGCGAGCACCGCTGACGCACCCGGCGAGCGGGCCGCCGCCCGCCGTGAGCGCCCTCGGCCCGACGTCCGGACTGCCCGGTACGGGTCGTCTCAGAGGAAGCTCTCGATCACGGCGGCCACTCCGTCGTCCTCGTTGGAGCCGGTGACGTGGTCCGTGCTCAGCAGCACGTCGGGGTGGGCGTTGGCCATCGCGTAGGACCTGCCGGCCCAGGTGAGCATCGCCAGGTCGTTGGGCATGTCGCCGAAGGCGGCGACCTCGTGCGGGGCGATGCCGCGCTCCTGGCAGGCCAGCGCGAGCGTGCTGGCCTTGCTGACCCCGCGGCCGGATATCTCCAGCAGGGCGCTGGGGCTGGAGCGGGTGAACTCGGCGTGCGCCCCGGCGGCCGTGCAGCCGAGGGTGAGGAAGGCGTCGGGGTCGCCGGTCGGGTGGTGGGCGAGGAGCTTGACGATCGGGTCGGCGAGGTGGCCGTCCCCGCCGTCGGCCAGCAGCTCGTCCACCGGCGCGTAGGAGGTTCCGGGGTCCTGCGGGAAGGACGGGTAGGCGGGCTCGTAGTGGATGCCCGCGGTGCGCTCGACGGCGAAGCTCACGCCGGGCGCTGCGTCCCGCAGCGCCTGCACCACGTTGACCGCGTCCCGCCGCGCGAGTTCGCGCACCCGGATCACCCGGCCGCCCGCGTGCAGGTCGACGACGGCCGCGCCGTTCGCGCAGATGGCGAGGCCGTGGCCGTGCACGTGCTCGCTGACGATGTCCATCCAGCGAGCCGGCCGGCCGGTGACGAAGAACACCTCGATCCCGGCTGCCTCCGCCGCGGCGAGGGCGGCGATGGTGCGGTCCGAGACCGTCTTGTCGTTCCGCAGCAGGGTGCCGTCCAGATCGGTGGCGATCAGGCGGGGGGCGGTGCGCCTGCCGGGCGACGGCTGGGTCCGGGGGGCGGGGTGTTCGGACGAACGAGTCGGATAAGTCACGTGAACCATCTTCGCGCATATGCCTGAACATGCGTGCGGACCTCCGCACGGATGAGTGACGAAAAAGAGCACACAGTGAGGACAGGGGGCACGCCAGCGCACGCAAGGGGCGCACGAGACGGAAGTGAGCGCACCCCCTATGCCCACCCGGACGGGCGCGGAGAGGACGGGACGGGCCGCACGCCCGGCCGGGCGCGGAGACGGTGAGACGGGCATCCCGGTCATCCTGGCTCTTGGCAGGTCAAAACACTCTTGTCGTCCCTGAAGCGGCCGAACAGGCACAATCGAAGAGAGCGCCTCATGCGTGCTGCGCTCCCGCGCTACAGCCTTCGCGCCTCAGGAAGGAGCGGCCGCCATGGCTCGTCACTCGCGCTACGTCGCAGACCGTGGTCTGACCGCACGGATGGTCACCACCATGTTCTTGATCGGCCTGCTCTACGTCGTTCTGGTCGGCGTCCTGGTGGCAGTGCTGAGCAACGCCTGGCCCTTCGTGCTGGTGATCGCGGGCGGGTTGTTCGTGGCGCAGTTCTGGTTCAGCGACCGGATCGCCGCCTTCAGCATGGGCGCCCGCGAGGTCACCCCGCAGCAGGCTCCCGAGCTGCACGGCGCCGTCGACCGGCTGTGCGCCCTCGCCGACATGCCCAAGCCGCGGGTGGCCATCGCCGACAGCGACGTCCCCAACGCGTTCGCCACCGGCCGGAACCAGAAGAACGCCCTGGTCTGCGCCACCACCGGACTGATGCGCCGGCTGGAGCGGGACGAACTCGAAGGGGTGCTCTCGCACGAGCTGTCGCACGTGGCGCACCGGGACGTCGCCGTCATGACCATCGCCTCCTTCCTCGGCGTGCTCGCCGGGATCATGACGCGGGTGGCCCTGTGGGGCAGCCTCGGCCGCAGCGCGGGCCGGGACAACAACGGGGTGGGACTGCTCCTGCTGCTCGTCCCGCTGGTCAGCGCCGTCGTCTACGTGATCAGCTTTCTGCTCACCCGGCTGCTGTCCCGCTACCGCGAGCTGTCGGCCGACCGGGCCGGAGCCCTGCTGACCGGACGCCCCTCCACCCTGGCCTCCGCCCTCACCAAGATCAGCGGCGACATGGCCCGGATCCCGACCAAGGACCTGCGGAAGGCCGAGCCGTACAACGCCTTCTTCTTCGTCCCTGCGTTCTCCGGCGAGAGCCTCGCCTCGCTGTTCTCCTCGCACCCGAAGCTGGAGAAGCGGCTGGAGCAGCTCAGCCGGATATCGACGCAGCTCGGCCAGTGACCACCGCTCCTCTCGCCGGGACGACTCCCGGTGCGCGGCCGACCGGCGAGGGCGACCCGACGGGCGACGGCTCACCATCGACGAAGGACGACTCACCACCGAGGGACGACGACCACCGAAGGACGACGACTCACTTCTGAACGGAGGCCGAGCGTGGGCTTTCTCGACGTGCTTCTGGGCCGCAGCAAGCCCAAGCGCCCCGACCTCGACCAGCTCTTCGCGCTGCCCGCCGCCGCGCTGACCTTGCAGGCCGGGACCGCGTTCCTGCCGACCGGCATCGGAGCCGTCTGCTTCGCCAGCGTGGAGGGCGGCGCGTTCAACCGGCTGCAGAGCGACGTACGCGAACTGCTGGACGCGGACACCGCGCGCGGCGGCATCCCCGTCGAGTTCGGCCAGGACTCCTACGGCTACACCTGGCTCACCGCGCGCCAGCCGCCCGACGACATGGCGGCACTCGTCAACGATCTGCACGCCGTCAACACACTCCTCGCCGAGGGCGGGTTCGGCCCGCAGCTGCTCTGCTCGCTGGTGTCCTTCCGGCACGAGAGCTCGGGCGCCGCGCTCGCGCTGATCTACCTCTACAAGCGCGGCACCTTCTACCCGTTCGCCCCGCTGCTCGGCGGCGCGGAGAAGCGGGACAACGCGCTGGAGCTCCAGGTGCGCGGACTGTTGGCGAACGACCTCACGGTGGAGGAGGACCTCGGCCGCTGGTTCCCCGTCTGGGGCGCCCCCGGGCTCTGAGCGCACGCGCAGCCCGGACGGAGAACCGCACGGAACCGCCCCGCCGCGTTCCGCCGCCGGCGCCTTGGCAACCCCTCCCTGCGAGGGGCGGATTCAGCTCTGGCAGGATCATGCGCTCAGAACATGGTCCGGCCGTGCGGGCGAAGCGCCCCGGCCGGATACGGGGATCAACGGGGAAGTGAGGACGACATGCGTACGTGGACTCGTGCTGTTCCGGCGGTGGCCGGAGCGCTGGTACTGACCGTCGCGGTGACCGGGTGCAACAGCCACTCGAGCTCGAAGAAGTCGAAGAAGAAGAGCCACGCGGGGTCGCACTCCTCACACTCCCGCTCCTCGAAGGAGAAGACGACCTTCCGGCTGGGCCAGGCCAGCCCGGTCCAGAAGAGCGACGAGTCGAGCTCCAGGGGCGCCAGGTACACGGTCACCCCGACCAAGGTGCAGACCGGCACGAAGGCCGACATGGACAACTCCGGTCTCAAGAAGGACGAGGACGACGGCCCGCAGATCCCCATCTACGTCTGGTCGACCCTGGAGAACAAGGGCGGCAAGCCCATGGAACTCGGCGACATGGACGACGACCTGGTCGTCAAGACGGACAAGAACAAGCGCACCCGCGCCCTCATCGTCCTCCTCGGCCAGGCCAAGTGGCCCAACTGCCCCAGCTTCGACTCCGACAAGGAGATGAAGCCGGGCGAATCGGAGAAGATCTGCTCGGCCTTCCTCGTCCCGGCGGGCCAGAAGGCCGCCGCCGTCGAGCTGAACCGGGGCTTCTCCAAGGCCCCGCTGGAGTGGCCCGTCACCAGGTAGCCGAGCGGCCGACGAGCATCCGGTGCTCGCGGCACTCCCGGCGCCCCGACGCCTCCCACGTGCGCGTCCCCGTCACCGGGGGCGCGCACGTGGCGTTCGCGGGCGGTCGGGCGGTCGGGCGGTCGGGCGGTCGGGCGGTCGGGCGGACGCACCCGCGGACGAGGGCCCGTCGGGCGGCTGCGCTGTCGGCGAAGTGGGCTGGGCAGGCCGCACGTTCGCTGGTTGTGTGGCGGGATGGAGATACTCGTTCTGGGCGGAACGGCGTGGGTGGGGCGCGAACTGGCGCGGCAGGCGATCGAGTGCGGACACACGGTGACGTGCCTCGCGCGCGGAGAGAGTGGAGAGGTCGCCGACGGCGCCACGCTGGTCGCCGCCGACCGGCGTGACCCCGCTGCGTACGCGCCGCTGGCCGGGCGGACATGGGACGCGGTCCTCGAGGTCTCGTGGCAGCCGGACTTCGTCCGCGGTGCGCTCGACGCGCTCGGGGACCGGGCCGGGCACTGGACCTACGTCTCCTCCGGCAACGCCTACGCCTCCCACGCCGAGCTCGGCGCCGACGAGTCCGCACCCACCCTCGCCCCCACCGACCGGGGCGAGGTCGACCGCTCGCTGTACGGCGAGGCCAAGGTCGCCTGCGAGGAGGCGTCGGCCGCCGCTGTCGGCGACCGGCTCCTGACCGCCCGCTGCGGCCTCATAGGCGGGCCCGGCGACGCAAGCGGCCGGTCCGGCTACTGGGTGGCCCGCGCGGCCCGCGACCCGCACGGGACGATGCTGGTGCCCGACACCCCGGCCCTGCCGACCCAGACGGTCGACGTCCGGGACCTGGCCGCCTGGCTGCTCCGCGCCGCCGGGAACGGGACCACGGGTACGTACGACGCGGTGGGACCGGTCGTTCCCTTCGCGGACTGGCTCGCGCTGTCCCGGGACACGGGAGGCCACACCGGACCGGTGCGCTCCGCGGGGTCGGATTGGCTGCTCGCCCACGGCGTGGCCCCGTACATGGGCCCCGAGTCGCTGCCGATGTGGCTGGTGGAGCCCGGCTGGGAAGGGTTCTCGGCCCGCAGCGGTGCCGCCGCGCGCGCCGCCGGACTCCATCACCGGCCCCGCGAGGAGATGCTGGCCGACACCCTGCGCTGGGAGCGCGAGCAGGGCCTGGACAGGCCGCGGCGGGCCGGGCTCGGCGCGGAGCGCGAACGGGAACTGCTCGCGGCGCTGGCTGACGCGGCCCTGGGCTGACGCGATGCCGGACTCACGCGATGCTGGACTGACGGGGCGTCGCCGGGCTGACGCGATGCTGGGCTGACGGGGCGCTGGGCTGACGCGATGCTGGGCTGACGGGGCGCTGGGCTGACGCGATGCGCAGCGGAGCCGGGCCGGGGTGTCCCGCATAGCATGACGCCATGGCGAAGACGGCGACGCTCTACCACAACACCCGCTGCGGGACCTCCCGGAAGGTCCTGGCACTGCTGGAGGACGCGGGCTACGACATCGAGATCGTGGAGTATCTGAAGACCCCGCCGGACGCGGACACCCTGCGCGGACTCATCTCCGACGCGGGGATCCGGACCGGGGACGCCGTCCGGACGAAGGAGGCCGCCTACCAGGAACTCGGCCTCGACCGGACGGACGTGACCGATGCCGAGTTGATCAAGGCGATGACCGCACACCCCGCACTGATCCAGCGGCCCTTCGTGGTGACGGACAAGGGCACCCGGCTGGCACGGCCGGCCGAGGTCGCGAACGAGGTGCTGTAGCCCTGCGTCGGCTGCTCGCGCGGGAGCGTCCCCGTCGACGGGCTGTTGGGGCGGGTCCGGGAGGGCTCGGGCTCGAAGCGGGCGGACGGACGAGCGCGGCGGCCGCATCCGTCGCCCACCCCGAGAGTCACAGGAGTCGCATATGAGCAGGCACGAGCAGGCGCGGGACAACCGGGCGCCGGGGACCGGGATACCGGCAGCCCGAGCCGCGGAGGACCGGGCCGCCGACGATGCCGTGCAGGACCGGGCCATGGACGTGCAGGGCCGGGCCATGGAGGAGCGGGCCGCGGCGGAGCGGGAGCGCGTGGCCGCGTTCCGCGCCCGCATCGGTGCGCCCGCGCTGATCGACATCCACACGCACTTCATGCCGGAGCGGCTGCTGGCCAAGGTGTGGGCCTACTTCGACGCGGCCGGGCCGCTGGTCGGACGCGCCTGGCCGATCACCTACCGCACCGACGAGCAGCGCCGACTGGCTGTGCTGCGCGGCTTCGGCGTCCGCTCGTTCACCTCGATGCTCTACCCGCACAAGCCCGGTATGGCCCGCTCCCTGAACGACTGGGCCGCCGACTTCGCGGCCCGCACGCCCGACTGCCTGCACACCGCCACCTTCTACGCCGAGCCCTGCGCCCCCGACGACGTGCGCCGCGCACTCGACCAGGGCGCCCGCGTCTTCAAATGCCACCTCCAGGTCGGCGGGTTCGACCCGCGGGACCCCGCGCTGGAGGAGGTGTGGGGCCTGCTGGCCGACGCCGGCGTCCCCGTGGTCACGCACTGCGGATCCGGACCGGTGCCCGGCGCGTTCACCGGCCCCGGACCGATCGGTGCCGTACTGGAGCGGCATCCGAAGCTGCGCCTGGTCGTCGCCCATCTGGGCATGCCCGAGTACACCGAGTTCCTCACGCTGGCCGCACGCCATCCGGAGGTCATGCTGGATACGACGATGGCCTTCACCGGCTTCGCCGAGGAGGCCGCCCCGTTTCCCCGCGACGCCCTGCCCCGCCTGGCCGACCTCGGTGAGCGCGTACTGCTGGGCACCGACTTCCCCAACATTCCGTACCCGTACGCCGACGCGCTGGAGTCGCTGGAGGAGCGCACCGGCCTGGGCCCCGCGTGGCTGCGGGCCGTGTGCCACGACAACGCGGTACGGGTCTGCGGACTGGACTGACCCGGCGACGGCGGCAGGCCCTGCCCGGACCGCCCTGCCTCCTGGGCTTCCTGACCGTCCTCCTGGGCTTGCTGACCGTCACGCCTGTCCCGGCGTCCCGGCTGTATCCGTTCGTCCTGGCTGTACCCGGCGTCCCGCTGTACCCCGCGTCCCGGCTGTCCGGTCATCCCGGCAAGGAGTTCAGCCAGCGGGACAGGCCGCCGTACGCCATCGGCACGACCTCCTTGTAGGAGAGTTCGTCGTCCAGGGAGACCACCAGCCGGCAGAACGGCGGGTACCAGGTCCGTTTCAGATGAGCCCGCCGGTCGAAGACCGCTTCCAGGAACGCCGGGGTCGCCTCGCGCGGCAGGTCGTGGAAGGTCACCCCGTCGACCGTGATGTGCGCGTCGCCCTCCTCGAAGAGCTGGACCGAGATCTTCGGGGTGAGCGGTGCACCGCCGCCGTCCGCCGTGCTGCCGGTGGCGGGGATCTCCAGCAGGGCCTCGTGCGGGAGGGAGCCGTCCTCGTCGGTGACCGCGAACGCTCCGGCCGCCGTGCGGCGGGACGACTCGTCGGCACCGATGGCATGCTCCACCGACACCGGAAGCCCCCTGCGCTCCGCCAGCGCGCACAGCACGGAGACGGCCGACTCGGTGCTGTGGAGCTCCGGCGTGCGGTGCGGCGGGTGGGTGTGGTCCATACCACCGAGGATGCCTGCTCCCGGGCGGGGCCGCGAAGCGGGGTGCGCGGGCTGTGCGTTTAAGCTCGGGGGTATGCGTCTGAGCACCGTGATCCTCCCTGTCCGCCGCTGGTCCGAGGGTGGACGGGAGAGGTGGCAGCGAGCCGAGGAGCTGGGCTTCCACGCCGCGTACACCTATGACCACCTCTCGTGGCGGGTCCCGTTCCGCGACGGCCCCTGGTTCGGTGCCGTCCCCACCCTCACCGCCGCTGCCGCCGCCACCTCCCGGCTGCGCCTCGGCACGATGGTCACCTCGCCGAACTTCCGGCACCCGGTCCCGCTGGCCAAGGAACTGATCACCCTCGACGATCTGAGCGACGGCCGGATCACCCTGGGTATCGGCGCCGGGGGCTCCGGCTTCGACGCGACCGCCCTGGGCGGGGAGGCCTGGACGCGCCGGGAACGGGCGGACCGCTTCGCCGAATTCGTGCCGCTGCTCGACCGGCTGCTCACCGAGGACGAGGTGACGGCCGAGGGCGTCTACTACGCCGCCCACGAAGCGCGTGGACTCCCCGGCTGTGTGCAGCGGCCCCGGCTGCCGTTCACCGTCGCCGCGACCGGTCCGCGCGGGCTGCGGCTGGCCGCCCGTCACGGTCAGGCATGGGTGACGACGGGTGATCCGGCCGCCAACGAGTCCGGTACGCCCGCCGACTCCCGGGCCGCCCTCGGCCGCCAGACCGATGCCCTGGAGAAGGCGTGCGCCGACAGCGGCCGGGCGCCGGACACCCTGGGCCGTACCCTGCTCACCGGCTTCACCCCCGACCGCCCGCTGGAGTCCCTCGATGCCTTCGTGGACTTCGCCGGCCGCCATGCCGCCCTCGGGTTCGACGAACTCGTCCTCCACTGGCCCCTCCCGGGCACCCGCTTCGAGGCCGACGAGAGGATCTTCGAGCGGATCGCCACCGAAGCCCCCGCCCAGCTCGGCAGCGCGGGCTGAGCCGGAGCGCCTCCCCCGTGCTGGGGGGTTCGCAGCTCATCTCCCTTCCGAACTCATCCGGTCCATCTGCCGGGCCCGCACCTCCCGCTCCGCCGCCGCCGCGATGAAGTCCGGCACCCGTTCCTCGCCGACGAGGGCGCCGACCGCCTCGACGGTTTCGGTCGGCAGCCGTATCTGCGCGGTACGGGCCGGGTCCGCCGGTGCGGGTTCGGTCGGGGCCGCAGCCGCCGAGCGGAGATGGTCGCGCAGGTTGCGGGCGGCGAACTTCTGCATCGCTCGCGCCAGTTCGGCCTCCACGGTCTGCTGCGCCAGCGGGCGGAGGCGGCGCACCAGGTCCGCCGCCTCGGAGGCGTCCCCGTCGGAGAGGTGGACGCCCAGATAGCGGACGAACACATGCTCGTTGGTGAAGTCCAGGAAGCGGGCGGCGATGTGCTCCACCTGGCCGCGCAGTTCCCGCAGCTGCCCGGTGATGGCCGACAGCGGCACACCCGCCTTGTGCAGCTCGGCCGCCACCGAGAGTTCCTGCGGGCTCGGCACCCGGAACTCGTCCTCGCGGTCCGGAAGCGGTTCCAGCACCCCCAGGGCCAGCGCCTCCGAGACCGCTTCCTCGTCGTACTCCCCGCCGAACAGCTCACCGAGCTCGACGCGTGAGATGCGGCCCGACACCTCGTCCGTCCACGGCCCGTCCACCTCCGTCACCAGGCCCAGCACCCCGGCGAGTCCGCGGCCCTCGTCCCACGCCTGGAGCAGCTCCCTTATCGAGGCCAGCGTGTATCCGCGCTCCAACAGCTCGGCGATCTGCTGGAGCCGGGCCAGATGCGAGTCGTCGTAGACGTTGGCCCGGCCGCGCCGTCCGGGCTTGGGCAGCAGGCCCTTGTCCTGGTAGGCGCGGATGGTGCGCACCGTCGCGCCGCTGCGCTGCGCGAGGTCCTCGATGCGGTACCCGGACTCGGACGTCGAAGCCGACGTCGGCCCCGCGGGGTGGGGGGACGGAGGCATGGTCGTGAACTCCTCTGACGGCCGGTACGGCGCGACGGGCCCTCGGGTCCGCCGGCCGTCACCTCGGTCTAGGTGGGCGGTTGAATGCGGGCTATCCCGCGCAGTGCCCGCGGGGTGAAGCGGGACAGCAGCCGGGCGCCGCGGGCTTCGGGTGTCACCGGTACGACGGCCTGATTGCGGACGACCGCGCGCAGGACGGCGTCCGCCACCTTCTCCGGCGGGTAGTTCCGTATCCCGTAGAGCCGGGAGGTGCGGCGCCTGCGGCGCTGCTGCTCCGCCTCGTCCACCCCGGCGAAGCGTGCGGTCGCGGTGATGCCGGTGTTCACGAATCCGGGGCAGATCGCCGTCACCCCGATGTCCTTGCCCGCCAGTTCGGCGCGCAGACACTCGCTGAGCATCAGCACGGCGGCCTTGGAGGTGCAGTACGCGGGCAGCGCGCGGGAGGGCTGATAGGCGGCGGCCGAGGCGATGTTGACGATGTGTCCGCCCTGGCCCCGCTCGGCCATCTGCCGTCCGAAGAGGCGGCAGCCGTGGATGACCCCCCAGAGGTTGACGTCCAGCGTGCGCTTCCAGTCCTCGGTCGAGGTGTCCAGGAAGGCGCCCGCCATTCCGATGCCCGCGTTGTTGACCAGCACGTCGACCGTGCCGTACTCGGCGGCCACCTTCTCGGCCAGCTTCTCCATCGCCTGCTCGTCCGCCACGTCGACCGTCTCCGCCCACGCCTGCGGCGCCCCCACCAGCCGGGCCATGTCGGCGGTGCGGACGGCGCTCTCCGTGTCCCGGTCGACGGCGATCACCCGGGCTCCGGCCTCCGCGAAGGAGAACGCCGTTGCCCTGCCGATACCGCTGCCGGCGCCCGTCACCAGCACCAGTTGGCCGGCGAACCGGTCCGCGTACGAGCCGGTCGCCGCGGGCGCCGGGGCCGGCAGCTCCGGATCGCTGCCGTCGACGAACTCGCCGATCCAGTCCGCCAGCCGGTCGGGCCGGGTGCGCGGCACCCAGTGCTTGGCCGGAAGCGTGCGCCGGGTCAGCTGCGGCGCCCACTGCTCCAGATCGTCGTACAGGTGCTCGCTCAGAAAGGCGTCCCCGGTCGGTGTGATGAGCTGCACCGGTGCGTGTGCGTAGCAGTCGGTGCGCGGACGGCGAAGCCGGGCCCGGACGTTGTCCCGATAGAGCCAGGCGCCGTGCGCCGCGTCGTCGGGCAGCGAGTCGGTCGGATAGCCGCCGCGCGGCACCTTCTCGGACAGCTCCAGGAGTCGGGGCCAGCGCTTGCCGAGCGGCCCCCGCCACGCCAGCTCCGGCAGCATCGGGGTGTGCAGCGCGTACACGTACCAGGACTTGGCGCCCTGGCCGAGGAGCTGGGCTGCGCGGCGCGGTGTCGGCCGGGTCGTCCGCTTCTTGATCCAGTGGCCGAAGTGGTCGAGCGACGGGCCGGAGATCGAGGTGAAGGAGGCGATCCGCCCCTCGGTACGGCGCACCGTCACGAACTCCCAGCCCTGCACCGACCCCCAGTCGTGGCCCACCAGGTGCACGGGCTCGCCCGGACTGACCGCGTCGATCACCGCGAGGAAGTCGTCGGTGAGCTTCTCCAGGGTGAACCCGCCGCGCAGCGGCTTGGGCGCCGTGGACCTGCCGCAGCCGCGCACGTCGTAGAGGACCACGTGGAAGCGGTCCTGGAGCCGGCGCGCCACCCCGGACCAGACCTCCTTGCTGTCCGGGTAGCCGTGCAGCAGCACCACCGTCGGCCGTGCGCGGTCGCCGAGCTCCGCGACGCACAGGTCGATCCCCCCGGTGGCGACCCGGCGGACCCGTGCGCCCGCCGGCAGTCCGCCCGCCTCCGTGCTGCCGTCCGTCTTCGCGTTCATACCGCCTGTACCTCCTCCTGCCGACGCCGCACATGCGGCAGATCGTCATCCAGCCAGAACGCGCTCTCCACCGGGTCCCGGGAGTCGGTGACGACCAGGATCTCCTCGAACTTCGCGCCCGTGCCGCGGAACCCCAGATGCGGCTCCACCGCCCACAGCCCGGGCTGCGGCGGATGGTCCGAGAAGCGGTGCGGGCTCCACAGCGGCGACCAGCCCTCCCGGTGCCCGTGCAGCGCGTCCCGCGCCAGTCCGCGCAGCGCGTTGGTGCCGAACCCGAGGACCGTGGGCGATCGGCGGCGCTCCGGGACACGGTCGACCTTGTGCGCGATCACGCCGAACGGATAGGCGCGGTGCCGGTTCGCATACCCCTGCGTGAGCATCAGCCGCTCCACCTCCTCGTACACCGCTCGCAGTGAGCGGCGCTCCCGCACGGCGGTGAGGATCAGCTCGCGGTGCTCCAGCAGGTCCGCCAGCAGGCGTCCGTGCAGCGGGTCGGGGCCCAGGCAGCCGGAGTATCCGATGTCGGAGGTGAAACCGCCCCGGATCGGCGCCATGTCCAGGATGAAGGGCATACCCGGCGCCAGCTTCCGGTTCGTGGGGAAGAACTGGAGCGGGAACGTGAAGCCGGTGAACGCCGTGCGGTCCCCGAACCAGGCGAAGGGCAGATGGAACCAGTCCGCCACCCCGCGCTCACGCAGCCATTCGCGCTGCATACGGGCCGCCTCCCGCTCGGTCACCCCCGGCTTCAGCCGGGCGGCCACCGACTCCGCGCAGGCGTAGGCCAGTTGCTGGACTTCCCTGAATCCCCGCAGGTCAGCGGAGGAATAACCGCTCGTCGCCGCGCGCATCGCCAGCCTTCCGTCCGTGGGCGTTCCCCGTCTTGTCCGTGCCTCGTCGGTGCGTTCGCCAGTGGCCCCCGTGCGGGCGCCGCCCGCCAGGTTCCGGCCCGGGTCCCGTAGCCGGGCCGTGGAGGTCCGCGACGGAGACGCGGGGGAATCCCCGGCACGTGAGCAACTTGACACCGATGAATGTGACATCGGTCCATGGCTGGGTCAAGAGGTCCTCCCAGCCTGTGGAAAACACCGGGAAGCCGTCGCCGACAGCTGCTCCGGAGCCGGTCGCGGCGCCCCCCTACGGGTCCCTCCGACCTGAGAGTGAGGCTCCGGAGCACTTGAGAGGTACGTGCTCCGCACCGAAACCGACGCAGCGTCTGACGCGGACGCGGCGAGCGGCTCATAGCGTCGGAGCGTGACTGTGATCGCGATCGAAAGCCTCAGCAAGCGGTTCCCCCGGGTGACCGCCCTGGACCGGCTGACCGTCGGCATAGAGCCGGGCGTCACCGGTCTGGTGGGCGCCAACGGAGCCGGGAAGTCGACCCTCATCAAGATCCTGCTCGGGCTCTCACCGGCCACCGAGGGCACCGCGTCCGTGCTCGGCATGGACGTGGCCACCCAGGGCGGCGCGATCCGGGAACGCGTGGGGTACATGCCCGAGCACGACTGCCTGCCCCCGGACGTGTCCGCCACCGAGTTCGTCGTCCACATGGCGCGGATGTCGGGACTGCCCGCGACCGCGGCGCGGGAGCGCACCGCCGACACCCTGCGCCACGTCGGCCTCTACGAGGAGCGCTACCGGCCGATGGGCGGCTACTCGACCGGCATGAAGCAGCGGGTGAAGCTCGCCCAGGCGCTCGTGCACGACCCGCGGCTCGTCCTGCTGGACGAGCCGACCAACGGCCTCGACCCGGTCGGCCGCGACGAGATGCTCGGCCTGATCCGCCGGGTGCACACCGACTTCGGCATCTCAGTGCTGGTCACCTCGCACCTGCTGGGCGAGCTGGAGCGCACCAGCGACCACATAGTCGTCATCGACGGCGGCAGGCTGCTGCGCTCCTCCTCGACCGCCGACTTCACCCAGCGGACCGCCGTCCTGGCCGTCGAGGTCACCGACACCGACGAGCACCCCGACGGCACGGCGGTCCTCCGCGCCGCGCTCCGGAAGGGCGGCCTGGACCCGCACGAGCCCGCGCCCGGCAGCGCACCGGCGCCCGGCGCCGGACACCTGGTCACCCTCGACATCGGCGGCGAGAGCGGAGACGCCGACGAGTCGGTCCTGGACACCGTGCGGGACACCGTCGCCGACCTGGGCCTGGGCCTGGTCCGCATGGAACGGCGCAGGCACCAGATCTCCGAGGTCTTCACGGAAAGGAGCACCGGCGATGTCGCCTGACCAGACCCCCGCGCCCCCGGCCTCCGCGAGCGGTGGGGCGACCACCGCCGAACGCGGCCAGAACGTCATCCACAACATCGGCTACCGCGGCTACGAGGGGCCCCGGCTGGGCCGCTCCTACGCCAGGCGGGCGCTGTTCAGCCAGTCGCTGCGCGGTACGTACGGGCTGGGCCGCTCGGCCAAGTCCAAGGTGCTGCCGCTGCTGCTGTTCGCCGCCGTGTGCATCCCGGCCGCCATCCTGGTGGCGGTCGCGGCCCTGACCAAGGCCAAAGACCTGGAAGTCGGCTACGCGGAGTACGTACTGCTGATGCAGCCGCTGCTGGGCATCTACCTGGCGGCCGCCGCGCCGCAGGCCATCTCCATGGACCTGCGCTTCAAGACGACGCCGCTCTACTTCTCGCGCCCCATGGAGCGCAGCGACTACGTGGCCGCCAAGTACGCGGCGCTGTCGGCCGCGCTCTTCCTGTTCACGGCCATCCCGGTGCTGATCATGTACATCGGCGCCCTGCTGGTGAAGCTCGACTTCGGCGACCAGACCGAGGCGGCCGCGCAGGGGCTGGTGTTCTGTGCGCTGTTCGCACTGCTGCACGCCGCCATAGCCGCCTGGATCGCCGCCCTCACCCCGCGCCGCGGCTTCGGCGTCGCCGCGATCATCGTCGCGATCACGGTTCCCTACTTCCTCGTCACCGCGCTCCAGGGCATCGCCTGGACCTCGGACAACAACGGTGCCATCGGCTGGCTCGGTCTGGGGTCGCCGGGGACGCTGCTGGACGGTGTGCAGAGCCGGTTCCTGGGCGGCCGCTCCGGGTTCCCGGACGAGCAGACCCTCACCGGTGCCCAGGGCGCCGTCTACCTCGTCGTCCTCGCGGCACTGATCGTCTGCTTCTGCACCTTGCTGCTGCGCCGCTACCGAAAGGCCGGACTGTGAGCACGATCCACATCGACCGCGTCTCCCGCTGGTTCGGGAACGTCGTCGCGGTCAACGACATCACCATGGACATCGCCCCCGGTGTCACCGGTCTCCTCGGGCCCAACGGCGCCGGCAAGTCCACCCTCATCCACATGATGGGCGGCTTCCTCTCGCCGTCGAACGGGACCGTCACGCTGGAGCCCTCGCCCGGTGCGGACGGCAGGCCGGCAGCGGCGGCGCCGATCTGGCGCAACGAGGACTCCTACCGCCACCTCGGTCTGGTGCCGGAACGGGAGGGGATGTACGACTTCCTCACCGGCGAGGAGTTCGTCCTGGCCAACGCCGAACTGCACGGCCTGCGCGACCCGCGTGCCGCCGCCGCCGAGGCGCTGGCGACGGTGGAGATGGAACACGCCCAGGACCGCCGGATCTCCACCTACTCCAAGGGCATGCGGCAGCGCGTGAAAATGGCCTCCGCGCTGGTGCACCATCCGACGGTGCTGCTGTTGGACGAGCCGTTCAACGGGATGGACCCCCGACAGCGCATGCATCTGATGGAACTGCTGCGCAAAATGGGCGACGAGGGCCGCACCGTGCTGTTCTCCTCGCACATCCTGGAGGAGGTCGAACAGCTCGCCTCGCACATCGAGGTCATCGTCGCCGGACGGCACGCGGCCAGCGGCGACTTCCGCAAGATCCGCCGCCTGATGACCGACCGGCCGCACCGCTACCTGGTGCGCTCCAGCGACGACCGGCGGCTGGCCGCCGCGCTCATCGCGGACGCCTCCACGGCCGGCATCGAGCTGGACCGGACCGAGGAGGCGCTGCGCATCCAGGCCGTCGACTTCACCCGCTTCACCACGCTGCTGCCCCGTGTCGCACGGGAGCACGGCATCCGGCTCTACACCGTCTCGCCCTCCGACGAGTCCCTGGAGAGCGTCTTCTCGTACCTCGTCGCGGCCTGAGCGGCGGAAAGGAGCTGACCCGATGTACAACCCGACGGTCGCGCGGCTCACCTGGCGCGCCCTCCTCGGCCGCCGCCGCGCGCTGATCCTGTGCGCGCTGCCGACGCTGCTGCTCGTGGTGGCCGCCGCCGTACGCGCCATGAACGGCGCCGACGACGCGGTCACCAGCCAACTGCTGGGCGGCTTCGCCCTCGCCACCCTGGTGCCACTGATCGGCGTGATCGCCGGAACCGGCGCCATCGGTCCGGAGATCGACGACGGCTCGGTCGTCTACCTGCTCGCCAAGCCGGTCGGCCGCACCTCGATCATCGTCACCAAACTGCTCGTCGCCGCCGGGACGACCGCCGTCTTCGCGGCGGTGCCGGTCCTCGTCGCGGGCTTCGTGCTGAACGGCAACAGCCAGCAGCTCGCCGTCGCCTACACGGTGGCCGCCGCGGTCGCCTCCCTCGCCTACAGCGCGCTGTTCCTGCTGCTGGGCACGGTCAGCAGGCACGCCGTCGTCATCGGCCTGGTGTACGCGCTGATCTGGGAGGCGCTCATCGGCACTCTGGTGCCCGGTGCCAAGACGCTCAGCGTGCAGCAGTGGGCACTCGCGCTCGCCGAGAAGATCGCGGGCAGCGGTGCGGACGTCAGCTCGTCGGTGGCGGTGCCGACAGCGGTGGTGCTCCTCGTGGTCGTCACCGTGGGCGGCACCCTCTTCGCGGGGCAGAAGCTGCGGACCCTGACGCTGGCCGGGGAGGAGTAGCGGGCGGCGCCCCGCCGGTGGGAGGGCAGGTGTTCTCACCGGCAGGCCGCCGCGGCCGACCGCGCTGCCGCTCCGTGGGCAACTCCCGCCCTTGCCGCCCTGTGGGCAACTCCCGCCGGGCCGGGGCCTTCAGCCTGCGGTTGCGCCGTCGCCGATCCTGCGGTCCCGGCCCGCGCCCAGGCCCAGCAGCACCAGCCCCCCGCACACGCACAGCAGCAGCACGATCGGCACCGTCCACCCGTCGGTCGCCTGGTGCACCGCGCCGAGCAGCAACGGGCCCGCGGCGGCCAGCAGATAGCCCCAGGTCTGCGCCATGCCGGACAGCCGCGCCGCGGTGTGCGCGTCCCCCGAGCGCAGCACCATCAGCGTGAGGGCCAGCCCGAGCGCACCGCCTTGGCCCAGGCCCAGCAGCGCCGCCCACATCCAGGCACCGGCCACCGGGGCGATCAGCAGCCCGGCGATTCCGGCTGCCATGGACAGGGCAACCGCTGTGCACAGCAGCCGCTGCCGGCGCATCCGCCCGGCCAGCACGGGCACCACGAACGATCCGGCCATCTGCACCAGCGTGCTGAACGCGAAGACCAGGCCCGCGCTCGTCTCGTTCATCCCGTGGTCGGTGAACAGGGTCGGGAGCCAGGCGATGGTCACATAGGCGATGAGCGACTGCGATCCCATGAACAGCGTGATCTGCCAGGCCAGTACGGACCGGGTCAGCCGGGGGCCGGGCTGTTCCCGCGTCGCCGCGGCCGCGGCCCCGGCCGCGGCGGGCGGTGCGGCAGCGGCGGCACGGCGGCCGTGCGGCGTCCCGCGCCGGACGAGGAGGGCCTGGGGCAGCCAGACGCAGGCCGCGAGCCCGGCCAGCAGCGCCCAGGAGACGAGCGAACCGCGCCAGCCGCCCAGGGCGCGCTCCAACGGCACGGCAGCGGCGGCGGAGGCGGTCGCGCCGAGGATCATCGCCGTCGAGTAGAGGGCCGTCATCCCCGCGGCCTGCTCCGGGAAATCCCGTTTGATCAGTCCGGGCATCAGTACGTTCAACAGCGCGATGCCGGAGCCGACCACCGCGCACCCGAGGAAAAGCGTGGCCATCGGCGGCGCGATCCGCAGCACTATGCCGCCCGTCAGCAGCACCAGCGCGCCGCACAGCACCGTCTCCGTGCCCCAGCGCCGGGCCAGCCCGGGTGCGAGCGGTGAGACGAGCCCCATGAAGATCAGCGGGATGGTCGTCACCAGGCTGCTGACCGTGGCCGTCATGCCGAAGTCGCCGCTGATCTGCCCCAGCACGGGGGAGACCCCGGCCAGTGCGGCGCGCATGTTGAGCGAGGCGAGGACGATGCCGGCGAACAGCAGCAGCGGATGGGACCGCAACCTGCGGCGGGCTGCCGCCACGGCGGGCGCCGGTGCCGGATCCTCCTCCGCGTCGATCAGCTCGGCTGCCAGCAGCTCCTCGGTGCTGAGCCCTGCCTTGGGCGACGGCGGGTGCGGGGACGGGGACATGCGGGGTGGTGCCTTTCTCGACGGGCAGGTGGTGCGCGGAGTGCCGGTGCCTCAGCCGTCTGTGCCGGTGCCGGTGCCGGGTTCGGGCTCGGTGCCGGTGCCGGGTTCGGTGCCGGTGTCCAGCAGCGCGTCCACGGCCTGCTTCGGCTTGGCGAGCAGCGACCTCGCGGCGCGTTCGGCGGCCTCCGGGTCGCCGCTCTCGATGGCGTCCACGAGGTCGTGGTGGTCGGTCTCGTGGATGCGGGGCATGTGCCGGTCGTGCAGCGAGGCGACCAGCGCGTCCCGGACGGAGCTGCTGAACCAGCCGTATGTCGCGCTCAGCGCGGCGTTGTGCGCGGCGTCGACGACGGCGACGTGGAACTCGATGTCGTGCTCCGCGTACAGCTCGTACTGCCCGTGCGCGGGCTGTCCGCGGGGGTCGCGGAAGGCGGCCTGCGCGGCGAGCGCGGCGCGCATCCGCTCCAGGTCGGCCGCGGTGTGGCGCAGGGCCGCCAGGCGGGCGCCCTCGGCCTCCAGCGCGATCCGCAGCTCCAGCACGTCCCGTACGTCCGCGCGCTGCACCCCGCGGACGATCTCGCCGGGGTCGGCGGTGGCCACGACGAAGGTGCCCTCGCCCTGCCGGGAGCGCAGCATTCCGGCGTGCACCAGTACCCGCACCGCTTCGCGGACGGTGTTGCGTCCCACCTGGAGCTGCTCGGCCAGCGAGTGCTCGGTGGGGATGCGCTCGCCCACCGGCCACTCGCCCGCCGCGAGCTGCGCGCGCAGCTCTGCGACGACGGTGTCCACCAGGGACTGCCGCCCCGCGGCCCGCAGTGTCATGGCTTCCGCTCCTTCGGCTTCCTTGAGTCATTCGCCCGGTTGCCCAGTCATCCTACAAGTGAGCTGAGGTGGTGACCCCGGCCCCGGTACGACGAGCCGGGGTCACCCCTTGTCCCACGACTTCACTCCTCTCGGAATTCTCTCCTGGTGTGTCGGCTCAGGACTCCGCGCGCGGCGCCGGGGGAGTCGATGCGGCGCCCACGGCGCGTACGACAGCCTGCAACTCCCGGCGCACGGCCCGCATCTCCTCGTCCATGTCGGCGAGCCGCTGACTCATCGCGCACACCACCCGCTCGGTGCGCTCCGCGCGCTGTTCGGTGTCCGCCGACCGGTGGTCCATGTGCTCGGCGCGCGTGGAGATACGGCCGATGACCGGTGCCAGCTCCTGTAGTACGGCGCCGAGTTCGGCACCGGTCGTCTCCAGGTTGCCGACCTTGCGGTCGAGCGATCCGTATCCGGCGGACAGCGTCCGGACCGTCTGCCGCAACTCCTGTGTCGACTGCATCATTTCCTCCATCCCGGGGCGTGCACGAGCGCTCTCCTCGACATCGAGGAGGTATGTACGCACCCGCTGCGCGATCACGCTGTCCCGCAGCAGCATCGCCACGTTGAGGACGGCGCGACGGCTGAAGACGGTGAGGCCACTGCGCCGCTGTGGATAACCTTGCGCCTGCTCGGATGGGACCGACACCTTGTCGGTCTGATATTCCCGCAGCTCAACGCCCCGGAGGACAGCCATTCCGTTGCTGATGAGCTCGTCGTGGTGCCGCTCGGTCAGCTTTTCCACAGTCTTGAGGGGTACATCGAAGTAGTCGGCCACATCCGGCGTGGTGGCCTGTGCACCACCTGTGGAAATCGCCAACGCCTTCACTTTGTCGAGGATTTCGACCCTGTGTGTCATACCGGAGCGCGCGCTTCGCGACTCCAGAAGGACGGAATCGGTGTACATGGCAGACCCTCCTGGGTCCTGGTCTCGGACACGTCTGGGAAACCCCGTTCGCCTGGGGGTCGTCAGGTGTCCGTATCCAGGAGCCAGGAGCGGAGGTCAGCTCATGTCTTCCCACGTACCGCACGACCGGTGGGAGGCCCCGCGTCGGGCCGCACCCCCACCGGCTACCACCACTTCACAACTCTCGCCGCCGTCGCTCGCGCATCGCCTCCGCGCAAGAGGTACAACGATTCGACAGTCGTACGGTTACGCGAATGCCCTGTTCTCCCGGAGCTGCCAAGCGGTGAGTAACTCAGCGTGTCGTCAGGGTCTTGGCTTCGAAGCGGGGTTGCGGAATTTCGCTGCCGGTGGGGGCGGTGAGGGCGGCAGGAGGCGTGGACGCGCTGAGGTTCTCCCGCCCGGTCTCTCGGTCTCCGTGCTGCCGCTGCGCCTCTTTCGCCTGGTGGGGGCGGGTCGGTGGTCGAACGTTGCCGGCTTCTTCCGGAACTCCGACCCCGCCCCTCGCCTGTTGCGTCACTGGAGGAAGTGGGCGGCTTCGACCTGGTGGAGGTGGATGAGGATGTCGTAGGAGCGGCCGAGGGCGGTCGCCGGGTCGTCCGTCGACCAGTACAGGCCGTAGGAGCGGGTGGGGCGGGCTTCGGCGAGCCAGGTGCGGGCCGCCCGGGGCGCGGTGCGCAGGTCGATGCTGAAGTCGCGGTAGCGGAGCTTGTCGAGGGTGTGCTCGTTGTGTCCCTTCGGGGCGGGGGCGACGGTGTATTCCTCGGGCTGCTGGGCGGTGAAGTCGGGCAGGGCGTTGACAGTGCCCTGATGGAAGGTCAGGCCGATGTTGACGTAGTCCGGGCCGAGTTGTGCGCGCAGGAAGGCGCCGACGGGCTCCGGGAACTCGTCCGGATTGTCGCTGGTGTAGGCGATATGGCCGTTGTTGGAGGCGAGCAGGATGCGGCCGCCCTCGTGGCGCAGCCACCAGGCGGTGTTGGCGGCCATGGCGCGGTCGCGGTAGCGCATGCGCTCGGGGAACTCCTCATCGGGGAAGGCGTAGCCGGTGAAGCTCTGGGCGATGGCGGTGGCGTTCTGCAGGGCCCAGGCGTACGCCGCTGCGGCGTCGCTGCGGCCGGTGGCGCGGGGGCGGCCATGGTCGCGGAGCAGTGCCACGGCGGCGTCGGCCCGGTCGGCCTCGGCGCGGCGCGTCGGCAGGTCCTTGGCCAGCCGGCCGACCATCCAAGGTCCCGCCTGCGTCCCGGCCGCCGGCTTCAGTCCCGCGTAGCGGTCGCCGATGCGCTCGGCCAGGTCGGGGCGGTGCGCGGCGAGGTAGTCGGTGACGCAGTCGAATGCTTCGGGTCCGGCATAGCCGAGGTCGTTTCCGACGAACCGCAGCCGCGGCCGGTCGGGGTGGGTGATGTTGTAGCGACGCATCCATCGGATCAGGGCGAGGTACTCCTGGGTGTTCCAGAAGACGTACTGGCCCTGGAACTCGTCCCGCATGATCCGTGCGGGATCGCCGATGCCGCGCGTGACGTAGGCGTCCAGTCGCAGTCCGGTGCTCCAGCTCGCCTCCAGGGCGAAGGTGGTGAAGCCCTTGGTGGCGACAAGGTGGCGGAAGACCCGCTGCTTGAGCGTGAAGAACTCGTGGGCGCTGTGGCTGGCCTCGCCCAGGCCCACGACGCGGGCGTCGCCGACCATGCAGCCCAGCCCGTGCAGGTCCGCCAGTGGCCGTGCGCTGCGGTTCAGGGCATGGAGCGGCTCGGTGGTCGAGGAGGTCCCGGCGGCTGTGGCGGTGTCGGTGTCGAGGGCCCTCGCAGTGAGGAGGGCGGCGCCGGCCAGGCCGAGCATGCGGCGGCTGATGGGACGGGCGTGGCTCATGACATCTCCCTCGACTGGTGGGTACGGCAGGACAGTACTCAGGACTTAGACGCTTGCACAAGACGCTCGCCTCATTCACGCGCCTCATTCAGGCGCCTCATGCGATCGCACAATTCATGGGGTAGCGTTCCCGGCATGGGAAATCGCGAGGATCTACTGGCAGGGGCCAGGCGATGCCTGGAGGAGAAGGGCTGGGCCCGGACCACGGTGCGCGACATCGTGACGGCGGCAGGCGGCGTGAGCATGGCGGCCATCGGCTACCACTTCGGCTCCCGCGAGGCGCTCTTGAACGCAGCGCTGATCGAGGCGATCGACGAGTGGGGCACACGGATCGGCCGCACACTGGGCTCGTTCGGCGAAGCCGAAAGCAGCCCGGCCGCTCGCTACGAGGCGATGTGGGCGACGATCATCAAGTCCTTCCAGGACGACCGGACGCTGTGGCTGGCCACGCTCGAAGCCCTGCTCCAGGCGGAACACTCATCCGATCTGCGCCGCTACCTGGCCGGCAGTCAGGCCCAGGGCCGCCGGGGCCTGGCCGCGCTGCTGCTCGGCACACCCGAGGGCGAGGTCACCGACGCCGCCGCCCGCACCCTGGGCGCCGCGCAGATGGCCCTGTTCACCGGCCTGATGACGCAGTGGCTCACCGACCCCGAGCAGGCTCCCGACGCCTCTGAAATCGTCGCGGGTCTGCGAGCCCTCACCGGCGTCGTCGACGTACAGGAGCAGCCGAGGCACTGAGAGGGCCACCCGATCACCGGCCGCGGAACAGCCCCTGCGGGTCGTACTCGGCCCGCAGCCGCTCCAGCCGCGCGGCCGTCTCGTCCCGGTGCACCGACCGGAGGGTGGCGGGCTCCTGCGGTCCGTAGAGGAAGTTGCCGTTCCGGGCCGGTGTCGAACCGGTCACCGGGGCCAGCACGCGCGCGTGCAGACTCCGTACCGTGCCGTCCTGGTCCGGCTCCGACACCGGGGAGAGCACGTACACCAGATACCGCGCGTCCCGGTGGTCCACCGCGTTCGGTACCTCGGGCGGGCGGGAGAACGCGCCGCCCAGGTGCCGCACGCTCAGCACGCACATCGCCGCGGCGGACGGACCCGCCTCGGCCAGCACGGCACGCCGCGCCCCTTCGTCCAGTCCCGCCCCGCCCAACAGGACGTTGGAGCTGCGGTACGCGTGCGGCGTCTCCGGCTCGCTGAAGACCGTGGCGCACTCGGTGTACGGCATCTCCCGCACCTCGTCCACCAGGAGCGCACCGATCTCCCGCAGCGGCCGGACCAACCGCTCGCCCTCCTCCCGCGGTCCGGTGAAGGCGAGATGCACCTGGGCGAGGTACCGCCCCCGCAGCGCCGCGGGAACCGCGGGCAGGTCCGGCATCGGCAGCAGTGTCACGGCAGAGGTGAGTGTGTCGGGCACCGACCGGGTCCACTCCTGCCATGTCCGCAACACTTCTTCCGCGACCTGCCCGCCGTCGAACACCAGGCGGCCGCCGAAGATCCGCTCCACGGGTACCAGGCCGAGCTCCAGCCCGGTCACCGCTCCCAGGCCACCACCGCCGCCGCGCAGCCCCCAGAAGAGGTCCGGGCAGCGCTCCGCGGTCACGCGGCGCAGCCGGGCGTCGGCGGTCACCACGTCGAGCCGCCGCACCAGGTCAGCGGCGTAGCCGAACTCCCGCCCCAGCAGCCCGACCCCGCCGCCCAGCGCATAGCCCACGACACCGACGCCGGGAGCCGAACCGTTGACGGGCGCCAGGCCGTGCCGCGCCGCCTCCGCCACCAGGTCGCCCGCCCGGACCCCCGGCTCGATCCAGGCGGTACGGGCCGCGGCGTCGATCCGGATCCCCGTCATACGGCGAGTACCGACCAGCACGCCCTCGCGGGCCGCCGCGCGCAGTCCGTGCCCGGTCGCCTGCACGGCGAGCGGCATCCCTTGGCGCCGCGCGTGGTCCACCGCCGCCCGCACATCCTCCGGGGTGCGTGCCGCGACGAGCACGTCCGGACCGTGCCGGTCCCCGCTCTGGAAGCCGGTGCGCTCCTGGTCGTACCCCGCGTCGCCGGGGAGGAGCACGCTGCCGCGCACCGCGTCCCGCAGCGTCTCCAGCGCCTTCGTCCGCATCCTGTCCGCTCCTGGGTCCTGCCGGCCGACCGGGCCGACCGGTCGTCCGGTTCCGTCTGACGCTGCTGCTTCCGCCTGGCCTGCCGGCCTACCGGTCCGCCGCGGCCGGCGCCCGCCACTCCGGGTCCCGGCCCAGCCATGCGGCCAGCTGCCCGTAGCCGTCGGCCCCCTTCAGGGCTTCCCGCACGTCGCCGAAGGGCAGCTGCTCCCGGCCCGCCGCCGGCACCGCCTGCTGGGCGACGCCCAGCGCGAACCGTCCCACCTCCTCGTCCAGCGTTCCGCTCCAGCCGATCGCACGGGCCAGGTCCCAGGTGTGGGCCGCGGTCTCCATCACCGACCCGGAGAGCGCCAACCGGCCCGGCACCCGGCCCCAGGGCACAGTCACGACGGTCTCCATGAGCGCGTCGTCCGCCCAGGCTTCGAGCATGCGCGTGCGGCCGTCCTCGAAGAGTTCCGGCCACTGTCCGGCCGGTACGTCGGCCGTCCACTCGGGTACGTCGGCACCCTTGCCGTCGCCGCCACCGGGAACGGCGGAGATGCGCCGCGTGGCGCCGACGAGATGGCCCAGCAGGGAGCGCACGTCGTACTCGGTGCACGGCGTCGGCGCGTCGAGCTGCTCGGGCCGGACGGCGGCGACGAGCGTCGCCAACTGCGCGGTGGCGCGGGCGTACAGCGGGCGGGGGTCGGGGATCGTCGGTGTGCTGCTCACAGTTCTCTCCTGGTACGTCAGGCTCCGCAGTGCGGAGCCGCGGCTTCGGCGGAGGAGAGTCTGCCGGGAAAACCTGACACGACCCGTCAACATTTTTCCGGCACTCTGGTGGGGTGAAGTCCGACCGGCTGCTGGCCATCCTGCTGCTCCTCCAGACCCGCGGCCGCGTGCCCGCCGAGGAGCTGGCGGCGGAGCTCGAGGTCTCCGCACGCACCATCTACCGGGACATCGAGGCGCTGTCGGCGGCCGGGGTCCCGGTGTACGCGGAGCGCGGCCGGCACGGCGGCATCGCGCTCCTGCCCGGGTACCGCACCGATGTGACCGGGCTGACGGCGGACGAGGCCCGCGCGCTGTTCGTGCTGGCCGCGCCGGGCCCGCACTCGGCACTCGGTCTCGACAGCGCGCTGGCGTCCGCGCTCCGCAAGGTGATGGCGGCGCTGCCCGCCCCGCACCGCCCGGCCGCCGACCTCACCAGCCGCCGCATCCTGGTCGACCCGGACCGCTGGCTGCCCGGTCCCCGTACCGAGGTCGAACTGGACGTGCTGCACACCGCGGTCTTCACCGACCGCAGGCTGCGCATCCGCTACCGGCACAGCGGCGACAGCCGGCCGCGCACCTACACCGTCGACCCGTACGGTCTCGTCAACAAGGCCGGTGTCTGGTACCTGGTCGCCGACCGGCGTGGCTCCCCCGCCCTCTTCCGCGCGGACCGGATCGCCGCCGCGACCGCGCTGGAGGACCCCGTGCGGCGGCGCGCGGGTGTCGAACTCGCGGAGGTCTGGCAGACGCTGCGGCGCCGGGTGGAGGAGCGGAACCGCGACGTGCGGGTGACCGCGCGGGTGCACAGGTCCCGGCTGGACATGTTCGCCCGGATCGTCGCGCCCGTCCTGGCCGCGCCTCTGGGTACCGAGGCGGACGGCGACACCGCAGGACCCGGCGCGGGGGACGGCGGGGACGAGGGAGATGAGGGGGGCGAGGGAGACGAGGGGGACGAGGGAGATTGGGTCACCGTCCGTCTCGCGTTCTCCGCCCTCCCCGCCGTGTCGGTGCTCCTCCAGTTCGGCCCCTGGGTGCGGGTGGTCGATCCCCCCGAGGCCATCGACGAACTGCTGCTCCGAGTCCGCGAGACGGCCGCGCTGTACGACTCGCAGCCCGGGGACGCCCCCTCGGACGGCCCGCCTCCGTAGGCAGCCTCAGGGGCGTCCCCGGGGCCGCCCCTGAGGCCCGATCCGCGCACCGTCCGACGGGGGGCCTCAGGAGGTCCGGCGCCGAGGCTCCCTACGGCGTCGCGGAGTGAGCCGGCCGCCGCGCGTCCGGCCCGGCCGCGCCGTCCGACCGGTGATCCCGTTCTGGCGCCTCCGGCTGCCCGGCGCCGCTGCCGCCGCCACCGGACCCGTGCTCGGTCGCCGCACGTCCGCGTACGCACAGCAGCACCGCGGCACCGGACGCCAGCGCCGCCGCGCCGCAGAGCAGGAAGATCCGGTCGAGCCCGGCGGCGAACGCCTCGCGGACCAGCTCCATCGGCACCCCGGCTTCCCGGGCGCGCCCGCCTCCCGCGGCCTCGGCCGCCGCCCGCGGCACGCCGTGGTCGGTCAGCACTTCGCGCACCCGGCCGGCGAAGACGGTACCGAGCACGGCGACCCCGAGCGCGTAGCCCAACTGCCGGAAGGTGTTCACGGCGCCGCTGGCGATCCCCGCCCGCTCCGGCGGAAGGGCGCTCAGTGCGGCGGATATCAGCACCGGGACGGCCATGCCCACCCCGACGCCGATCAGCACACATCCGGGCAGCAGCACCGTCCAGGAGGACTCCGGCTCCACCGCGAGCTGGGCCAGCACTCCCGCGCCGATCACCAGCACGCCGAGACCCAGCGGGTACTGCGGCCGCAGCCGCTGCAGCCGGCCGCCGAAGACGCTCGCCACCACGAAGGAGACCCCGGCCATCGGAAGGATGGCCAGCCCTGCTTCCAGCGGGCTCATTCCCAGTACCGACTGTGCCCACAGTGCGCTGTAGATGAAGTGTGCGAACGCGGCGGCCTGCGTCAGCAGCGCGGTGGCCATCAGGACGGCGAACGACCGGTTCCGCAGCAGCGCCAGGTCCAGCAGCGGTTCCGGTCCCGCTGGTGTGTCTCCCTCGTACGCGGATCCGCGGGGCCGCGCAGCGGAACGGGCCCGCTCCACCAGGACGAAGGCGGCGCCGGTCAGCACCGACACCATCAGTGAGCCGACAGCGCGTGGATCGCTCCATCCGGCGTCGCCGCCCCGCACCAGTCCGTACGTCAGCGTGCCCGCGCACAGCGTGAACAGCACGGCGCCCGCCCGGTCAACGCGCGCCCCTGGCCGTCGCGGCGCGCGGGACTCCGGCACGGTGCGGAGAGTGATCCACAGGGCGATCAGCGTCAATGGCAAGTTGACGAAGAACACGGCGCGCCAGTTGACGTATTCGGTCAGCACTCCGCCCAGGGCCAGCCCGCATCCCGCAGCGGCGCCGTTGACCGCGCCCCATACTCCGAAGGCGATGCCCCTGTCGCGCCCCTGGTAGGTCGCGGTGATCAGCGGGGCGTTCGCCGCGAACACCGCCGCGGCGCCCACCCCTTGCACGGCGCGCGCTGCGATCAGCGTCCCGGCGTCCGGCGCGAGCCCGCACGCCAGCGAGGCGAGGGCGAAGAGCACCAGACCGGCGACGAAGACCCGGCGCCTGCCGTGCAGGTCGGCCAGGGAGCCCGCCACCAGGAGCAGCGCGGCCAGGGCGACGGCGTAGACGTCCACCACCCACTGCAGGGAGGTGAACGAGGCGTCCAGCGAGGTCGCCATTCGGGGCAGTGCGGTGTTCACGATCGTCACATCGATCAGCAGCATGAAGCCGCCCAGGCACAGGGCGGCCAGCGGCCACCATGAGCGGCCTGTTTTGTTCTCGTTCTCCATGCCGCCAGGCTCGGCCTGCCCTCCTCCCAGGGCCCCTTCACAGCTGCGGAGGTGGCGGGATCCGACATCGACTAGCGTTCTGACGGTGCGATCCGACATCAGCCGCCGCGGCAGCAGGCCCTCAGCCGGTCCTCGTCCCACCGCCGGAAAGGGCAGAGAAGCCGGGAAATGGAGAAAAGGCGCAAGCGGCGGAACGGACAGGGACGCCGCGCCGCTGGACGATCTCGACCGGCGGATCGCCCACGCCCTGCAGCTCGACGGGCGGCTCGCCTTCTCCCGGATCGCCGAGGCGCTCGGAGTCTCCGACCAGACGATCGCCCGCCGCTGGGCGCGGTTGCGCGCCGACCGGAGCATGCGCGTCCTGGGGCTCACGGAGCCCGCCGTCCTGGGCGAGACCGTCTGGCTGGTCCGCGTCTCCACGACCCCGGACGCTGCCGTCCCGCTGGCGGAGGCGCTGGCCCGCCGCACGGACACCACCTGGGTGGCGATGATGGCGGGCGGTACCGAGGTCAGCGCTGTCGCGCGAGCCGGCTCGGACTGGACATACGAGGGTGGCGGCGAGGCGCTGCTGCTGCGCGAACTGCCGCGCACCCCGCGCGTGCTGGCCGTGCACGCCTACTGTCAGCTCCACCAGTTCTTCGGCGGCGCCGAGGGGCTCATCCTCAAGTCCGGGATGCTCTCTCCCGATCAGGTGGCACAGCTCGCCCCGCCGCCACCCACCCCGCCCGAGGAGCCGGTCCGGCTCACCGCGGACGACCGCACGCTGCTCACCCGGCTGGCCCACGACGGCCGCACCCCGGTGGCCGAACTGGCCTCGGCCACCGGCTGGTCGTCGTCCGCGGTGCGACGGCGGATGGCGGAACTGCGCGGCTGCGGAGCGCTCTACTTCGACGTCGAGTACGGGCCGCGCGTCTTCGGCCAGGGGCTGCGGGCAGCGGTGTGGCTCTCCGTACCGCCCGCCCGGCTGCACGCCACGGGGGAGGCACTGGCCGCGCACGAGGAGGTGGCGTTCGCGTGCGCCACCACGGGTGCGGCGAACCTGTTCCTGACGGTCGTCTGCCGGGACACGACCGAGCTCTACGCGTACCTGACAGGTCCGGTCGCCCGGCTCTCGGGGGTGCAGAACGTCGAGACCTACCCGGTGGTGCGCAGTCTGAAGGGGCCGGGTCCCTACCTGCAGAGCCGGGCCCGTGGCCCACGGGCCCGGCAGGATCCGAACAGGGCGCCCTGAGGCACGCCGTCGACGGCCTCACCGGCCCGGCGGAGGGGCGGCCCGACTGTCCGACTGCCCACCGGCCCGACTGCCCACCGGCCCGGCCCCCGAGACCGACGCCGGGCGGTGAGGCCGACTCCCGCGGCGAGGCCGACTCCCGCTACGCGGCCAGCCGCTCCAGCACCCGGGCGATGCCGTCCTGGTCGTTGGAGGTGGTCACCTCGTCGGCGACGGCCAGCAGTTCCTCGTGGCCGTTCTCCATGGCGACGCCCCGCCCGGCCCAGGCGAACATGGGGATGTCGTTGGGCATGTCGCCGAAGGCGAGGGTCTCGGCCGCGCGGACCTTGAGCCGGCGGGCCGCCAGCGCGAGCCCCTTGGCCTTGCTGAGGCCCAGCGGGAGCAGCTCCACGATGCCCTCGCCGGCCATGACCACGCCCACCAGGTCGCCGACGGCGGCCCGTGCCGCCTTCACCAACTCGTCGTCGCCGAGCTGCGGATGCTGGATGTAGAGCTTGTTGAGCGGCTTCCGCCAGATGGTCTCGCGGTCCTCGAAGGGGACGTAGGGCAGCGGCCCGTCGTGGACGCGGTACCCGGGCCCGGCCAGTACCTCGCCGTCCAGGCCGTCCCGGGAGGCGGCCACCGCGACGGTGCCCACCTCCTTCTCCAGCAGGGTGAGGGCCTGCTCGGCGACTCGCCTGTCGAGGGTGACGGAGGTCAGCAGCCGGCCCGAGCCCGCGTCGTACACCTGCGACCCCTGTGCGCACACCGCCAGTCCGCGGTGGCCGAGGTCCGCCAGGATCTGCTTCGTCCACGGCACGGCCCGGCCGGTGACGACGATGTGCGCGGCACCCCGCGCGGTGGCGGCATCGAGGGCGGCCCGGGTGCGCTCCGAGACGGTGTCGTCGGAGCGCAGCAGGGTGCCGTCGAGATCGGTGGCGATCAGGCGGTAGGGGAAGGCGGGCGGGCCGGAGGGCGCTGCGGGCGGCGTGCTCACCTGGCGACCGGCTCCAGTGCGGTACGGCCGCCCAGATACGGCCGCAGCACCGGCGGGATCCACACCGAGCCGTCTTCCTGCTGGTGGTTCTCCAGCAGCGCGACGATGGTGCGGGGTACCGCGCACAGCGTGCCGTTCAGCGTCGCCAGCGGCCGCACGGTCTTGCCGTCGCGCATCCGGACCGCGAGCCGACGGGACTGGAACTCGGTGCAGTCCGAGGTGGAGGTCAGCTCGCGATACTTGCCCTGGGTGGGGATCCACGCCTCGCAGTCGAACTTGCGGGCTGCCGAGGAGCCCAGGTCACCGGTGGCCACATCGATCACCTGGAACGGCAGCTCCAGGGACGAGAGCCACTGCTTCTCCCACTGCAGCAGCCTGCGGTGCTCCTCCTGGGAGTCCTCAGGCGCGACGTAGGAGAACATCTCCACCTTGTCGAACTGGTGGACGCGGAAGATGCCGCGGGTGTCCTTGCCGTACGAGCCCGCCTCGCGGCGGAAGCAGGGCGAGAAGGCCGCGTAGCGCAGCGGCAGCCGGTCGGCCTCGATGATCTCGTCCATGTGGTAGCCGGCCAACGCCACCTCGGAGGTGCCGACGAGGTACAGGTCGTCCTTGTCCAGGTGGTAGACGTCCTGCGCGGCCTGCCCGAGGAAGCCGGTGCCGTCCATGGCCTGCTGCTTGACCAGCGCCGGCGTCAGCATCGGGGTGAAGCCTGCCTCGGTGGCCTGGGCGATCGCCGCGTTGACCAGGGCCAGCTCCAGCAGGGCCCCGACGCCGGTGAGGAAGTAGAAACGCGAGCCCGACACCTTGGCGCCGCGCTCGACGTCGATGGCGCCGAGCTTCTGGCCCAGTTCCAGGTGGTCCTTGGGCTCGAAGCCCTCGGCCGCGAAGTCGCGGGGCGTCCCGAGGGTCTCCAGGACGGTGAAGTCCTCCTCGCCGCCGACCGGGACGTCGGGGTGCACCAGGTTGCTGAGGCGGCGCAGCAGCCGCTGGGTCTCCTCGGCGGCCTCGTCCTTCTCCGCGTCGGCGGCCTTCACCGCACCGGCCAGTTCCCCGGCGCGGCGCAGCAGTTCGTCCTTCTCCTCGCCCGCGGCCTTCGGGATGAGCTTGCCGAGCTGCTTCTGCTCGGAGCGGAGTTCGTCGAAGCGGACGCTGGAGGACCTGCGCCGCTCGTCGGCGGAGAGCACCGCGTCGACGAGGTCGACGTCCTCTCCACGGGCGCGCTGGGAGGCGCGCGCACGGTCGGGGTCCTCACGGAGCAGGCGAAGGTCAATCACCCCGTCAGGGTACCGGTGGCCCTGAGGGCTGCTCGATGCGACATCCCTTTGACGCATTATGTCCGAATTGAGAGTTTTGGTATTCCAGGGAAATGCCGCTCCCCGGGGATTTCCGTTCTTCCGATTCTCCGGTTCTCCGGCTTTCCGCCTTCCGGTCGGAGCGGATCCGCGGGGTGCGCCGCGCGGGGAGATCCCGTGGACTGAGGGCACTCGCGGGGGAGTTGAGCGGGCCCTTCGGGCGCACTTATCCACAGCTGGGGAGGGTGGCGGTCGAGTTTTCCACAGGGATGGAAGGGGTGCTGTGGAAATGCGGGTCTTCCGTTCCGGCGCCAGGGCGATCGACGCGGAATTCCCGGGGTAAACCCGAAATGCCCACTCAATCGAGGGGGAATAGCTCACTCCAAAGAGTTGATCAAGGGAATTGTAGTGACGCGGTGCGGGGTGTGCCCTGTGGAGGGGGATGCGGTCTGTATGCCGTTTTGTCGACTGCGTCCGTTTTCTCTGTCGACTTGTGCACAGGTCGCCCTCCACCCCTGTGGATAACTTCACGGGGTCTGTGCACGGCGCCTCACAGCCCACCCCGGAGGCCCGGAACCGTTCGGCCCGGGCCCGTGGTGCACTCCCGGGCCGGCGGATCCCGGAGCCGACGCGCCCGTCCCGGCCGCGACCCAGCCGCGACCCGGCCGGGACCGGGTTCCGCCGATGCAGCCCCCACCCCGTCCGGTCCGTCCGGGCAGGGCCGTCCTGTGCCGTCCTGTGCCGTTCAGCGTCGTCCGGTCAGTCCCGGCCGTCCAGGCACCGCGACAGCCAGTCGGCCGCCGCCACGAAGTCCTCGTCCGCGGTACCCGAGCGCACCGTCGGCGGCTGCCGGTCGGCACGCGGGTACGAACCCAGGAAGCGCACCGCGCGGCACGAGCGCCGCAGTCCCATCAGCACGTCGCCCACCCGGCGGTCCTGCACATGACCCTCGGAGTCGATCTGGAAGCAGTACTGCCCGATGCCCTCGCCCGTGGGCCGCGACTCGATCCGCATCATGTTGACGCCGCGCGAGGCGTACTCGTGCAGCACCTCCAGCAGCGCGCCGGGCTGATCCCCGCGCAGCCAGAAGACCACCGAGGTCTTGTCGGCGCCCGTCGGCGCCGCCGGGCGCCCGGGCGGCCCCAGCAGCACGAACCGGGTCGTCGCGTTCTCCGCGTCGTGGATGTCGGTGACCAGCGGCTCCAGACCGTAGGTCGAGGCGGCGAACTCGCCCGCGAACGCGGCGTCGTACCGGCCCTCCTGCACCAGCCGGGCGCCGTCCGCGTTGGAGGCCGCCGACTCCCACACGGCGTCCGGCAGATGCGCTGCGAGCCAGTTGCGCACCTGCGGCTGGGCGACCGGATGGCCGGTGACGGTCTTGACCTCCGCCAGGGGGGTGCCGGGCCGCACCAGCAGCGCGAAGGCGATCGGCAGCAGCACCTCGCGGTAGATCATCAGCCGGCTGCCGCCCGCCAGCTCGTCCAGGGTGGCCGTGACGCCGCCCTCCACCGAGTTCTCGATCGGTACGAACGCCGCTTGGGCCTCCCCGTTCCGGACGGGGTCCAGGGCAGCCGGAACCGACACCATGGGGGTGAGCTGGCGGGTGGCTGCTTCCGGCAGGGTGTGCAGCGCGGCCTCGGTGAAGGTGCCCTCGGGGCCGAGGTACGTATAGCGGCTCGCAGATGACATACCGCCACGGTAGTCCGGTCCACAGGGCACCCGCTGCCGATCTCAGCCCTCGAGCAGCCGCTGGCCCACGTACTCGCCCTTGCCCGGACCTCCCGGCACCGCGAACAGCGCACTCGCCTCGTGCCGCAGGAACCGCGACAGCGCGTCCCCCCGGTCGAGCTTCCGCTGCACCGGCACGAAGCCGCGCAGCGGATCGGCCTGCCAGGCCACGAACAGCAGCCCCGCGTCCGGCGCCCCGTCGTCGCGGAACCCGTCGTGGAAGGAGAAGGAGCGGCGCAGCATCGCCGCTCCCCCGTTGCTCTCCGGGGCCGTCACCCGGATGTGCGCGTCCGCGGCGATCAGCGGCTGCCCGTCCGGCCCGCGCTTGTCCAGATCCGGCTCGGTCCGCTCATGCCCCCCGGAGAGCGGTGCTCCGTCGGACTTGCGCCGCCCGATGACCTGCTCCTGCTCGCCGAGCGAGTGGGAGTCCCACGCGTCCAGCAGCATCCGGATCCGCCGCTGCACCACGTACGAACCCCCGGCCATCCAGGAGGGGTCGCCCGAGGTCGGTACGAAGATCCGCTCGGCGAAGTCCTTCTCCTCGGGGCGGGGATTGTTGGTCCCGTCGACCTGCCCCATCAGGTTGCGCATGGTGTGGGGCTGCTCGGTGGCGCCCGGGGAGCGGTTGAAACCGGACATCTGCCAGCGCACCCGCGCCGTGTCCGCCGCCTCGCGCTGGAGGGCCCGCAGCGCGTGGAAGGCGACCAGCGCGTCGTCCGCACCGATCTGCACCCACAGGTCCCCGTCCGAGCGCTTCTTGTCCAGAGCGTCCGCCGAGAAGTCCGGCAGCGGCGCGAGCTGCGCCGGCAGCCGGTCCGTGAGTCCGGTGCGGGAGAAGAACGAACGGCCGAATCCGAAGGTGACCGTCAGCGAGGCCGGGCCGGCGTCCAGCGCGATCCCGGTGTCCCGCTCGCCGTCCTCGGGCGGTTCGCCGGCCATCATCCGCCGGGCCGCCTCCGACCAGCGCCGCAGCAGCGCCGCTGCCTGTTTGCGGCCGGCCCGGGGTGCGAGGTCGAAGGCCAGCAGATGGCCGTGCGCCTGGGCCGGGGCCACGATTCCGGCCTGGTGCGTGCCGTGGAAGGACACGGCCGTGGAGCCCAGCGCGGACAGGGCCGTGGGCGGCGCGTCCTGGGCTGCCGAGTGGGCCCAGGCGCCGCCCGCGGCGCCCGCTGCCAGCCCCGCGGCACCCGCCGCGGAGGCGGTGCCCAGCAGCCGCCGGCGGGTGATCCGCCCGCTCTGCCGAGGTTCGCGGTCCTGCCCGTCGGCCGCGCCGTTGCCGTCGCCGTTGCCGCCGCCGTCCGGCGTGCCCGGTGCTTCGGGCGTGCGCTGCGAGCGCTGCGGGGGAGGAGTTTTACGGGTCTTCTGAGTGCTCATGTCGTCGCTCGGTTCCGGCTCAGCCGATGGTGGCGGTCGTGGTCCTGGTGACCTGGTCGATGTCGGAGGTGCGGACGGTGACCGCGACCCTCCATTTTCCAGCCATGGGCAACTGGAGCCCACTGGCTCTCCAGTGCCCCTTCTCCCGCCCGACCGGTTCGAGCGGAACGGACAGCGGGCCGAGGTCCCGCGCGGGCAGCGTGAAGGCGACCTTCACCTCGGCTGCCTCGACGGGCTTGCCGCTGGGTGCGGTGGTGCGCAGCTCCAGGGTGTTCCCGCCGCGGGTGCCCGGGGAGATCTCCAGCGCGGCTCGCCCCTTCCCGCCCGGGCCGCCGGTGTCGAACGGCACCTCCACATCCACCGGCCCACCGGGGTCCCGCGCCGCCTCGGCCGCACGTACCTGCTCCTCGGTGCGGCCCGGCTCGGTGCCGGTCAGGACTGTGGTGACGGCGAGCAGCAGCACGGCGAGAGCCGCCTCGGCCAGCACCGAGCGGCGCAGCGCGCTGCGCCCCGGATCGGCTTCCCGCTCCCGGCGCTGCCGGGCGGCGTCGGCGGCCGCCCGCTGGCGGGCGAGCTGGGCGGCCCGGACAGGGTCGCCGGGGGTGCTCTCCCGCGGCTGTGCGGGTCGGCCGCCCTCCGGGGAGGGGGCGCCGGGCGTCTGCGGTGCGCCGTCCGCGCCGGGGGCCGAGGTCCGGACAGCGGCGCGTTCCGGGGAGCGACCGTGCGGGACGGCTGCCGTCGCACCGGCCGTGGCCCCCTGGCTCCCGGAGGCGGCGTTCCGGCTTGCCGCGGCGGCCTGCTCCGGGAGTTCGGTCAACCGGGTCGTCCACCGCCGGGAGAACCAGGCGATCGACAGCACGGCGCCCACCAGCAGGATTTTCACCACCAGCAGTTGCCCGTAGGAGGTGTCCGTCAGCGCGCTCCAGGAGCCCACCTGTCGCCACGACTGGTACAGCCCCGTCCCCGCCAGCACCACGACGCAGCCGAACGCCAGCCGCGAGAACCGCCGCACTGTCGTGCCCGTGGGCGAGGGCCCCCAGCGCAGCAGGCAGAACAGTGCGGCCAGACCGCCCAGCCACAGAGCGACGGCGAGCAGGTGCAGCACGTCCACGGGCATCGCCAGCCCCGTCTGGACACCGGTGGAGGCGTGTTCCGCCAGCGCCCAGGTCGCCGCGAGACCGGCGGCCACCAGGGCGCCGCCGGCGGACAGCCCCCAGTGCAGGTCCCGCCGCTGCCGCGCGGCTGCGCCGTCCTCGGGCGCGGCTGCACCGTCCCGGGGTGCGGCTTCGGATTCCCCGGCCTTCCGCGGCAGGACGGCTGCACCGTCCTGCGGGGCTTCCTCCCGTTCCTCCCGTTCGTCGTCGGATGCCCGCTGCCGCGCGTACACGCCGAAGAGCACCGAGGTGAACAGCGCGCCGGCCGCGAGCAGCAGCAGCCGGGAGACCAGCGCGGCTCCCGGCTTGGTGGCGACCACCTCCTTGAGCCCGCCCAGGTCGAGGACGTCCGCGAACCGGCCCGAACCGGTGTAGGGCCCGCGCAGCAGCAGCAGCGCCAGCGTCGACGCCGCCAGGACGCTCCAGCCGGTGGTCACCAGCCGCTGTATCGCGCGCGAGGAGGCGGCCCGCGGCGAGCACAGCAGCACGAAGGCCGCGCCGCCGATCAGCAGGATGTAGCCCGCATAGGCGGCGTACCGCCCGGCGCCGTAGAAGACACCCACGGTCCCGCCGCCGGCGCTCTCGTCCTGCTGCGGCACCTTCGCGCTCGTCTCGGACGGCTTGCCGACCGAGAAGGTGAACGCGCCCGAGACCGGGTGGCTGTCCGCGGAGACGGCCTGCCAGGCGACGGTGTAGGTGCCCTGGCCCAGCCCCGGATCGAGCGCGACGGTACGCCGCACCGTGCCGCTCGTGCCGGTGTCGCGGACCTTCCCGGTGTCGACCCGCGCACCCCGCGGGTCCAGGACCCGGATGGCACCGTCCGACATGGCCACGCCCTCGGAGAAGTCGAGCGTGACCTGCCGGGGCGCGTCGTCCACCACGGCGCCCTCCGCGGGATCGCTGCCCGTCAGCGCGGCGTGCGCCGCAGCCGGGCCCGCCAGCGCCAGCACTCCCAGCAGCGCGGCAGCGGCCGCGGCGAGGACCGACAGAGTGCGGACAGCGGCGCGGGAGGTGGTGCGGAGGGAGCCTGGGACGGGGGACGACACGCCTGCGAACCTCACTTCCGGTGTGTGTAGTTCGTCGCCTCGACGGGCGCCTTGACCGTGACGGCGCCGGACCGCTGGAAGTGCAGCACGAAGGTGACCGTCTGGCCCTTCGTCGGCTTGCGCTCCAGGTCCATCAGCATCAGATGGTTGCCGCCGCGCCCCAGTTCGAGCTCGCCGTGTGCGGGCACGGGCAGCGACTTCACGCGCTGCATCTGCTGTTCGACGGTCTTGTGCAGTTCGACCTTGCCCGCCACGTCGCTGGAGACCGACGTCAGCTTGTCGGCGCTGTCGCCGCTGTTGCGTACGGTCAGGAAGCCCCCGGCCATCTCCTCGGTCGGCGGCTGCGGCACGTAGGCGCCGCTGACCTTCAGCTCCGGACGGCCGTCCCCCTTCCCCTCGTCCTTGCCGTCCCCGCCGTCGGAGGAGCAGCCGGTCAGGGCGAGCGCGAACACCGCGCCCAGTGCCAGGGCGGGGAGCGGGCGGCGTGCGGCGGTCACGGGTTCTTCCCCTCGATCAGCTTGGGCAGGTCCTTCTCGAGGATGTCCGGCCCGGAATTGCCCTCCGTGTAGAGGACGTGCGCCTTGTCGTCCTTGGGCGAGAAGGCGAGCACCTGGGCGCCGTGTGTGGAGACGACGTCGCCGTTCTTCTTCTTGTACGAGGGCGCGATGCTGACGCCCACACTGCGGGCGCCCGCCTGGATGGTGTCGAAGTCGCCGGTGAGCCCGATGAAGGACGGGTCCTGGCCGTCCAGCCACTTCCGGAGCTCCTCGGGGGTGTCCCGCTTCGGATCGCTGGTGACGAAGACGACCCGCAGCTTCTTCTGCTGCTCCTCGGGCAGCTTGGACTTGGCCACCGAGATGTTGCTCATGGTCAACGGGCAGATGTCCGGGCAGTGTGTGTAACCGAAGTAGAGCAGAGTGGGGCGGCCTTTCGTCTTCTCGATCAGGTCGTAGCTCTTGCCGTGCGTGTCGGTGAGCGTCAGATCGGGCTTGCTGAAGGGCTGGTCGAGGACGGTGCCGCCCTTGTGCTGCTGCTTCTCGACCGTCGCCGGTTTGTCCGCGGCGCTGTCGCCGTCGTCGGAGCCGCAGCCCGCCAGGGCGAGGCCGGCGGCCGCGACCAGTGCCGCGGCTGCCGCGGTCGTTCTCATGGTGCGCATAGTGCTTGTCCGCATCGTGCAGTAGGGATCGTGCAGGGCCGGGGTGGTGCGGGCGGAGACCGCCGCCCGCACCACCGCGGGGGAAGGTACGGGCCGAGGTCAGGCGGTGCGGCGGCGCCCCGCCAGGACGCCGAAGGCGATGCCCGCGACGCCGACGACGATGCCCACCCCGCCGAGGACGCGCGCGGTGGTGTCGGAGCCGGAACCGGAATCCTTCTCGGGCGCTGCCGCGGCCTTTCCGGCGGCCTTGGCGTCGTCCGCCGAGTCGTCGGCCGAGTCGTCCGCGTCCGCGCCGGACTCCTCGGCCGCTGCCAGCTTCAGCACCGGCGCCGGGTGCTCGGGCTCCGCCGCGCCCTCCTTCGGCTCCTCGATCCAGCGCACGACATCGTCGTCGTCATAGGTCTGCAGCGCCTTGAACACCAGGTGGTCCGTGTCCTTCGGAAGCTGCCCCATGGAGACGGGGAACTGCTGGAACTCGCCCGGTTCGACCTTTCCGCCGCTCCAGGTGACCTTCGAGACGGCCTCGGTGACCTTCTCGCCGTGCATCGTGATCGGCTTGTCCAGCTTCTTCTTCTCGACCTTGACGTCCCAGCCGGGTACCGGCTGCGGCATCACGGACGTCAGCGGATGGTCCGTCGGGAAGTTGACCTCCAGCTTGACGGTGGACGCGTCGTCCTTCTCGTTCGGCACCTTGAAGTTGACGGTGCTGTAGCCGCCCTTGGCGGCCTCCTGCGGGTCGACGCCGACGTGCGCCGACGCGGGCCCCGCGACCAGCAGGACGGTTCCGGCGGCGAGCGCGCAGACGGTTGCGGCGCGACGGTTCGCGATCTTCATGAAATGAGCTCCTGAGTGGCACAGGACGGATGGCATGGCACCGGAGGCGGACACGCGGGCGCGCGAGGACCCGCACCGCGCGCCGCTGCCACGGCCGCGCCGACCGCACCCCCGTGGCGGGGGCGGGCAGTTCGGTCCCGGTGGGCGTCGTGCGTGCGTCAGGCCGCGAGCGCGAAAGCGTCCGCCTGCCGCGCGGGCGGACCGCGCCGGTGGACGGAGTGCTGCAGCAGCAGCGAGGACGGGGGCGCCGTCTCGTCCTCCGGGCGCTCGGGGACGGGACGTGCCGGAACCCGCGGCAGCAGCCCGTTGTGCAGCGCACGGACGCAGGTCAGGGCGGTGCGCAGGGCACGCGTGGCCACCAGTTCCTCGGCGACCGCTGCGGCTCCGTACGACAACCGCACCAGCCGCCACAGCGCGGCCTCGCCCCGCCGCAGCATCCAGCCGAGCAGCAGCGCGGCACACAGGTGCCCGAGCAGCATCGGTACGTCGAGCAGTCCGGTCGCGGCCCGCGCCGCCTCGTGCAAGCACTCGAGAGGGGTGCCGGGGAAGGGGCCGACGGCGGCCCCGTGCGCGGCGTGCGCCGCGTCCGCGGTGGTGCTTCCGGCGCCGCTCGCGCCCGCGGCGGTCTGCGGATCGAGCCCGGCGTCCACCACCACGCGCCGCGCCTCCGCGTCGCTCAGCGGCGCGCCTCCGCTGTGGCACAGCAGCTTCCCCGCCAGAGCCCTGATGCCGCCCGGCTGCGGGCCGGCCGGAGCGGTCGCCGCCGCTCCGCCGTGCAGTCTGTGCGAACCCATCGAGAACACCAGGTGCAGGGCGACCTGCCCCAGCGCGAGCAGCCCCGCGATGCCCGGCAGCGAGCGCTCCCGCCCGGCGAGCGCGACGGCGACCGCGAAGACGCAGCCGAAGCCGAGCGCCAGCGTGCCGAACGGCAGGACCGTACCCGCGGCGAGCACATGCCCCGCGGCGGACACGGTGACGCAGACCGCGGCGAACACCGCGGCCCGCAGCAGTCTCAGGTCCGCACCGGCAGTCATGGCCGCGCCATCATCTCACCGCCGTCCCGGCCCGCACACACCAGGGCCACACCCGCTCCACCGGTGCTCAACCGACCCACCGGTGCCCGGGGCCAGCGTGCGCGGGTGCCCTCCGCCGGGGGCGCGCATCCCCGGTGCGTGCTTCCGCCGTACCCGCACGCAGGGCCACCGTCCGGCCACCCGGCGCCGCGCTCTTCCGCCGTACGGGGGGCATCGCCGCGGCACGGCGTAGTGCCGGTACGCGCAGGCAATAGGTAAGCCGTGTGTCGAGCCGCATGGAGGGTGAGCATGAGCAGCCTGTGGTGGTCTCTCCGGCTACGGCGCGAAGCCGCCAGTGTGCCGCTCGCGCGCCAACTCCTGCTGAGCTCGATGGCCTCGGCCGGTGTCGACCCGGATGTCGCCTACGACATGTGCCTGGCGCTGTCCGAGGCGTGCGCCAACGCGGTCGAGCACGGCAGCGCCGCCGGTGACCTGGGAGGTGCCTACCGCGTCTCGGCCTATCTGGAGGGCAACCGCTGCCGCATCGAGGTGGCGGACACCGGCCCCGGCTTCCCCGCCGGATACGACCCCCGCTGCGGGAACGAGGCCGAGAGCGGGCGCGGCCTCTACCTGATCGAGTCCCTCGCCGACCATGTGCGGTTCCGCAACCGCTCCGGGCGCGGCGGTGCCGTCGTCAGCTTCGACAAGGTGCTCGCCCGCCGGGACGGGCATCTGATGACGGCCTCCTGACCCGGGCGGATTCCGCAGGGGCCCGGTCCGGGCCACAGGCGCGACAGACGGCGGCCGGAACGCCGCACCCGCCCCGGCCGCCCGGGGCAGGGGCGGCCGCGGGGAACCGGCCCGGCCGCCCGGACCGGCGGCTGCCTCACGCCTCGGCCGCGGCGGACCGCGACCCGCGGGGCACGGCGGGGTTCCGGTAGCGCAGCAGCAGCATGGCGGCGTCGTCATGCAGCGGAGAGCGCACATGCTCCTGGATGTCCAGCCGCACGGCCTCCAGCGCGCCCTCCGCGTCCGGGTCCTTGAGCAGATGGGCGCGGTGGTCGAGCGGATAGAAGAGGTTGTCGCTGTCGCGGGCCTCGGTGACGCCGTCGGTGTACAGCAGCAGTTGATCGCCCGGCGCGAACGGCACCTCGTGCGGACGCGGCGGCTCGCTGCCGTGCAGGCCCAGCCCCAGCGGCAGGGAGCGCCGCGGCGGCTCGGCGAAGTGCACGCTGCCGTCCTGCCGGACCGCCAGCGGGGCCGGATGCCCGAAGTTGAGCAGCGTGGCGGTGCGCGTCCCGGCCCCGTGCGGCACCTCGGCGAGCACCGCCGTCACGAACTTCTCGCCCAGCAGGTGCCGGTCCAGGGCCCGCTCCAGCCGGTCCCCGACCGTGGCCAGGTCCGGCTCGTCGTAGGCGGCCTCGCGGAACGCGCCGAGCACCACCGCGGCGGTCTCCACCGCCTCCAGCCCCTTGCCCTGGACGTCGCCGATGATCACCCGTACCCCGTGCGGGGAGGTGACCACCTCGTACAGGTCGCCGCCGATCCGGGCCTCGGCGACGGCCGAGGTGTAGGAGACGGCCACCTGGAGCCGCCCGGCACTGCGCGGCACCGGGCGCAGCAGCACCCGCTGCGCGGCCTCCGCGATGGAGCGCACGTTGGCCAGCTCCGCCTCCCGTTTCTGCCGCATCGCGGTCGCCAACAGCGCCGCCACGGAGACCCCGGCCACGGAGATCAGCGTCGCGTTGCCGCGCCGCTCGCCGAACTGGCCGTTGTAGAGGCCCAGCGCGATCGACAGCGCCATCGCCAGTGCACCGACCAGCGCGGTGCGCCGCTTGCCCCCGCTCAGCCCGGCGAAGGCCGGGCCGAGGGCCATCATCGGCTGCAGGCCGATGCCGGGCCCGCCGGTCAGGTCGGCGGCACCGACGGCACCCATGGCGAGGAAGGGAAACGCGGACAGCAGTCCGGTCCGCAACCGGGAGACCAAAGCGTGCTCTCTTCCTTGTCGATGACAGGCGCAGCAGGCTCGTGCCGTGACGTCGTCTCCCGTCATCGCCGCTGTGCTCGGTGTCCGGTCCGGATCCCGGCCGGTGCCGGGGCTGCCGCCGGGGGTGCCGGGGGCAGCCGTCCGGCCGGTGCCGGGGTGCGCCCCGCGGCGTCCGGTACCGGGCGGCGCCCGTCAGCGCGGAGGCACCGGGCGTGCTGTCGCCCGGTGCGCGCGCGGGCTCACGCCCGCAGCTTCGCCATCCAGCTCTCCACCTCGGAGCTGCTGCGCGGCAGCGCGGCGGACATGTTCCGGTTGCCGTCCTCGGTCACCAGGATGTCGTCCTCGATGCGCACACCGATGCCGCGGTACTCCTCGGGCACGGTCTCGTCGTCGGCCTGGAAGTAGAGCCCCGGCTCCACTGTCAGGCACATGCCCGGCTCCAACGTGCCGTCGGCGTAGGTCTCGCGGCGGGCGACCGCGCAGTCGTGCACATCCATGCCGAGCATGTGGCCGGTGCCGTGCAGCGTCCAGCGGCGCTGCAGACCCAGCTCCAGCACGCGCTCGACCGGGCCCTCCACCAGACCCCATTCGACCAGCTTGGTGGCGAGCACCCGCTGCGCCGCACGGTGGAAGTCGAGGTACTTGCCGCCCGGCTTGACCGCGGCGATGCCCGCCTCCTGCGCCTCGTACACCGCGTCGTAGATCGTGCGCTGCAGCTCGGTGAAGCGGCCGTTGACCGGCAGGGTGCGCGTCACGTCGGCCGTGTAGAGGCTGTGGGTCTCCACACCGGCGTCGAGCAGCAGCAGCTCGCCCGAGCGCACCGGACCGTCGTTGCGCATCCAGTGCAGTGTGGTGGCGTGCGGCCCGGCCGCGCAGATGGAGCCGTAGCCGATGTCGTTGCCCTCCACGCGGGCGCGCAGGAAGAACGTGCCCTCGATGTAGCGCTCGGAGGTGGCCTCCGCCTTGTCGAGGGAGCGGACGACGTCCTCGAAGCCGCGCACGGTGGAGTCGACGGCCTTCTGCATCTCGCCGATCTCGAACGCGTCCTTGACCAGCCGCATCTCGGACAGGAAGCCCCGCAGCTCCTCGTCCCGCTCGGCGGTGACCTTGTCGGCCAGCGCCGCCTCGACACCGGCGTCGTGGCCGCGGACCACCCGCACCGGGCCGGTGCCCGCGCGGAGCGTGTCGGTGACCGTCCGGACGTCGGCGCAGGGCATCCCGTAGAGCGTCGCGCTCTCGGTGAGGCTGTGCCGCCGGCCCACCCACAGCTCGCCCTGGCCGTGCAGCCAGAACTCGCCGTTCTCCCGGTCGGAGCGGGGCAGCAGATACAGCGTGGCGCGGTGGCCGCGCGCACCGGTGGGCTCCAGGACGAGTACGCCGTCCTCGGTCTGGTTCCCGGACAGGTACGCGTACTCGACGGAGGCCCTGAAGGGGTACTCGGTGTCGTTGGACCGGGTCTTGAGGTTGCCCGCGGGGACCACCAGACGCTCGCCGGGGAAGCGCGCCGACAGCCGCTCGCGCCGCTCGGCGAGCTCCGCCGCCTGTGCGACGGGCTCCAGATCGTGCAGCTCGGTGTCGCTCCAGCCGGACTTCATGTTCGCGGCGAGCTCGTCGGAGACGCCCGTGTACAGGCCGTTCTTCCGCTGCTTGATCGGCTGCTCGTCAGCGGCGTCTGCCACGTCTGCCTCCTCTTTGACGGATAAAACCACCTTCCATCGTATGGGTGGGGCCTGGTTGGTCCACAGCCGTGCGCATGTGACGTTGAACGGCGCCGTCGAGCGCTGCCGCGCCGGCACCGCCCGGCTGCGCCCGTTCCGTGCGCCCGCCGGGTATTGCGCGCCCACTGCAGCGCGGCCGACTGCGCGCCCGCGCTGCCCGGACCAGGGGCGGACCGCGCCCGGCGGGCCGGAGGCCGGGCGGGGCGCCGCTCAGAAGCGGGCTGCCAGCAGGACGACGTCCTCGGGGTGGTCGGGCAGATCCGCCAGCGGCCCGGGCAGCACAGTGCGCAGCACGTGGTCGACGAGGGCGTCCGGATCCTCCCGGGCCGTGCGCGGTGCGGAGGCGGCGGCCGAGCGCAGCCGGGCGAAGGCGCGGTCCATGGAGTGGCCGGTGCGGTGCAGCAGCCCGTCCGTGTAGCACAGAAGCGTTTCGCCTTCGCGCAGGACGATCTCCGCGCTCGGTGCCTCCCAGCACGCCAGCATTCCCAGCGGTGCCGAGACCGCGGTCTCCACCGGTTCGATGCGCCGGGGGCCGACGATCAGCGGGGCGCAGTGCCCGGCTCCGGCCAGCAGGACCTTGCGGCTGGCCGGCTCCGCGTAGGCGAACAGCGCGGTGGCCGAGCAGGAGGGTTCGGTCAGCCGCAGCAGCAGTTCCAGGTCGGACAGGACAGCGACCGGGTCCTCCCCCTCCATCACCGCGTACGCCCGCAGAGAGGCCCGCAGTCGGCCCATGGCAGCCACCGCAGCCGGCCCGCCACCGGTGACACCGCCGACCGCGAGTCCTACCGCCCGGTCCGGCAGCGGCAGCGCGTCGTACCAGTCGCCACCGCCGCGCGGACCCGTGCGGTGCCGTACCGCGAGGGAGACCCCGGGGACGCGGGGCAGCGCGCTGGGCAGCAGTTCCTCACGGAGGGTGGTCATGTCCGCGCGGGTGCGTGCGCCCTCCCCCAGACGCGCGCAGTGCTCGGTGGCGTGCCGCAGATAGCTGTCGAGGAGTTCCCGGCGACGGGCAGCGGGCTCACCCGGCTCGTCGAAGAACCAGACGGCGGCACCGAGCCGGGTGCCGGACCCGGTGGTGAGGGGCACGCCGTAGGTGGCCGCGTAGCCGAGGCGGGCCGCGACCTCCCGGTGGCGGGGCGAGAGCTCCTGGTCGGCCGCGATGTCGGGGCAGACGAGGGCGGGGTGGGCGAGCCCGGCACGCGGGTCGGGTACGGGCTCCGCCTCGGCGACGCCCGGCCCGGCCTCGTCCTGCGCGGGCCCGTGGCCGGGTTCGCGGCCAGGCCCGTGGCCGGGTTTGCGCGGTCGGCTCGCTCCGTCCGCCGCATGGGTCCCGTCCGGCTCGTCAGCCGGGCCGGTGTCCGGTCCGTCCGTATGACCGCGTCCGGCATCCGGTCCGCTCGTACGGCTGCGGCCGGATTCCGCGTCGAGGACGCGCGCGTAGGTGGCGGAAAAGCGCGGAACGGTCTCGATCTGTCCCAGGTCGGCGCGGCCGAGACCGAGGCCGATGGTGCGTTCGGTGGCCCGGTCCGGGGAATCGGAGGGGTCGCTTCCAGGGTCGGTGCCGGGCGCGAGCGCGACCATGCCGCGGGGGGCGCCCAGCAGCGTGGCACCGGCGCGCAGCGTCTCGCGGAGCGCCGAGTCGAGGCTCGTGGTGCGCACGAGACGAATGGTGAGGTCGTGAAGGGAGGAGAGGTCACCGATCCGGTCCCGGTCGGCCGGCGAACCTCCGGGGTCGAGCGCGGCGGCCCGAGCGGACGAATCCGCAGCGCAGGAGGCAGAAGAAGGGGCGACAGCGGGCCCCGGAGCCGCCGTGGAGGCCGCGGCGGCGGAGGCCGCTGCGGTCGGCGACGGGTTCGAGGAAACCGCCGACTGGATTCCAGCCACTTTCGGCAGGTGCGGGGAGGTCATGGGCGGCAGCTCGGGCTGCGGGTGAACTGTCCCAATAGCATCGCAAACCCCCATGTCATGCTGCTCCGCTATCAATGCCACTACATCTACACATGCCGTTGGGGCATGTCCAGCACGTGCGCTGCAGTGCCGAGAATGTCCGGCGAGCGGACCTGTCTCACGAGGGCAGGCCGAGGGGTGAGAAGATTGGCGGAAAATCGCCCACGTGGCGTGCATACTGCTGTCGACTGAGGCCATTCGGCGGCGCGTTGGCACCGCTGTTGCGGGTACGGAACCCTGTGGAGAGTCACGGCGTCCTAGGGAGCAGCGGGCGCTGACCCGCCCGCTTCTTGCGGGAGGGCACCAGCCGCAGGATTGCACCAGTCAGCACATGCGCGGTACGGCGGACCACGAGCGGTTCCCGGTAGAAGACGAGCAAGTACGAGCAGCACCGGCGCAGGTGGCAGTCCACGGAGCGAACGCCATGTGCGCGCCACCCCCCGCCACGTTCCACGCTCGACCCGCAACATGATGCGCTGTTCGGCACGCACGGTCACCAGAGTTCCGCGTGGTGAATTGAGCTAGAGATCGGTCGGCACGGCCAGTTGGCGGTGTTTGCGGTGTTCATGAAATAGGCGTTGTTCGGCGTTCACGGAAAGGAACGAGCGCTCATGCGCGAGATCCTCGGAAGGCGACGCTCCCTCCGGGCCTGGGCGCAGCTCCAGGGCCGACGGCTCGGGGCGCGGTCCGGACGGTACAACCACAGGTCACCGACGCGGAGCACGGCGCTGACGGCGGCCGCCCAGTGGCAGTGGCCGGTGGTGCCGGGCGCCGCTCTGACCGCGCCGGGGACCCGCGGCGCGTCGGCTGTGTGCGCGTGCCCGGACCCTGAGTGCGTGGTTCCGGGGGCACACCCCTTCGACCCCGTGCTGCTGGCGGCCACCACCGACCCGACGATGGTCCGCTGGTGGTGGCGGAACCGGCCGGACGCCCCCGTCATCCTCGCGACCGGCGGCACCGCGCCCTGCGCGCTGAGCCTCCCGGCCGTCGCCGGGGCGCGGGCGCTCGCGACGTTCGACCGCACCGGTGTCCGCGTCGGCCCGGTGATCGCGACGCCCACTCGCTTCTCGGTGCTGGTCGAGCCGTACGGACTCGAAGAGCTGGGCGAACTGCTGTACGCCCAGGACCGGGTACCCAGCTCGCTGCGGTTCCACGGCGACGGGGGCTACGTGGCGCTCCCCGGCTCGCTCACCGGCGCGGGCAAGGTGCGCTGGGAGCGGGAGCCGGACCGCACGGACGCGGGCCGTCCGTGGCTGCCACGGATGGAGACGCTGCTCGACGTACTGGTCGAGGAGAGCGCCGCGTCCCCCGACAGCGGAAGCCGGCTGGCCTACTGAGCGACGTGCGCGGCGCGGGTGCCGTGCGCCGACTGCGCCGAGCATGACTGTGCCGGAGTCGGCCGCGCCGAGGACGACCGCGCCGGAGCCGACTGCGCCCGGGGCGGTCGTGTCCGGGCCGGTCGTGTCGCGGTCGTGTCCGGGCCGGGAGTGTCCGGGCCGGGAGTGTTCGAGCCGGTGTCCCGGGCCCGGGGCGGCTCGGTGCCGCCCGGCGTCGCCCTTTCCCGGCTCGTGTCGTCCCTCGTACCGCATGGCCGGTTCGCCGGCGGCGGTACGGCAATGCGCGAATTCACCCGTACGGGTAGGAGCCGACCGGAGTTGCGGGGGAAACGGTCTGCTGTAGCGCCTCTGTGCCCCCTCGGCCCCGATATGTTCACCTCATCAGTCGGTCCGGCCCTCTCCGTGTCCCAGGTGGGTTCCCTCATGCACCAGCCGCAACAGAGAGCCTCCCGGCTCCGTGTGGTCACACTCGCCAGCGCGGTGGCGCTCGTCGCCGCGGTGCCTCTCGCGGCGGCGGTGGCGGGGCAGGACGCGCGCCTTGCCGCGGAGGTTTTCCAGGCCGCCCAGCCGCGGCAGACCGGGAGCGGAACGCCCGGAGCGCACCCATCCGCTCCTCCCTCGCCCGAACAGGGGGATCCGGCCACCTCGTGCGGGCTGGAAATCGTCTCGCCCCACGGCGTGGCGGCCCGCGTGTGTGTGTTGACCGAAGGCGGTGACACCTGGGCCCGTACGTACTACCGCAACCCGACCGGCAGCCGGCTCCCCGCTCTCCTCACCCTGCACGGGCCGGACGGACGGACGGCGCGGGTGCGCTGCGTGCTGCGTGGCGGACACGAGGGCGGCGTCTGCGAGACGCCGCGCGGCGGGGCCCGGGAGACCTCGGATGACCGTGCGCCGCTGGCGGCGCACGCGTACTCCGCGGTGGCCGAGGTCAGCTCGGTGAACGGGGACCGGCTGCTGCGTGCCGGAAGCCATCGCTAGCCCTCGACGGGGTGTCAACTCGCCGTGCTGCACGAGGAGTTCGTTGGCATCGGCGCAGCCGTCCGGCATCGGACGCAAAAGAACCCGGTCGCTGGCGACGGGGGATGCACCAGCGACCGGGCTCTTAGAACGGTAACAAGAGATCGGCGGTTAGCAAATTCGATCGCCCAGATCCGGACGCCGATTTACCTGTGGGTAGGGCGAGTTGAGGTGTCAGTGTGACGGGAGTCACGCTCACGAAACCTTCGCCGAATCCACACAGGAATCCGCCGAAACCCCTTAGCTCAGCGTCACCTGACGGTTGGTGAGGCCGCTCCGCGCCCGCCGCTCCTCGGACGTCAGCGGTGCCGTCACCGCCAGTGCCTCCGCCAGCCGTTCGGCGAACGCCGCCGCGGGCTTCTCGCAGTCCTCGGACCTCATGCCGCGTGGCAGGTCCCACACCGGCACCGTCAGCCCGTGGGCGCGGAAGGAACCCACCAGCCGCGACTCCCCGGAGCCGTCGCCCGGCTCGCCCAGCGACGAGGCACCGGCCGCGTGCAGCCGCGCCAGCGCGTCCAGGAGCTGCTCCTCGGGGTGGGTCATCACCCAGCGCAGATGGTTCTTCTCCGGCGCCTCGCACCAGTACGCGCCCGCCACGGACGCGAGCCTGGCGGTCGGGATGACGGCCTCGTTGGCACTCTCCAGAGAGGCCGCCACCTGACCGGCCGCCTGGTCCCCGCCCTCCAGCCAGAACTCGAACCCCGAGTGCACCTCCGGTACGAACGGCGCCTCCAGGTCCAGCAGGTCCTGCAGCCGCGGCCCGTCCGGCGCCGGCCGGCCCGCGTCCACCGGGGTGCCCGGCTCGGCGGCCAGCGCCCGGGTCAAGGTGTCCGCCAGGTCCCGGCTGATGTCACCGGAGGCCGTGTCGTTCTGCAGGCCCAGCAGGACCTCGCCGCTGTCGCGGCGCAGCGCGGGCCACGCCATCGGCAGCACCGTCGCCAGGGTCACTGCGGGAACCCCCTCCGGCAGGCCGTCCCTGAGCGTGAGGCGTGCCGTGGCAGCCGGGACCAGCTCGCGCATCGCGACCCAGTCGCTCTCGTGCGGAAGTCCCTCGAACGGGCGACGCACCAGCTCGGTGGCCGCCTGCGCTGCCGCCCGGCCGTGGCACGCCTTGTAGCGGCGGCCCGAACCGCACGGGCAGGGCTGCCGGGCTCCCACCACCGGGTAGTCTCCGGCTGCTGCCGCGCCCGCGGACGTTCCGGCGGGCGCCGCGGCGGCTGTCTGGGGTCGGCGCTTCTTTGCCATGCGAGCGGTTCTCCAGGTGTGCGGCGATTGTGGAGTCCGCGATCCTAGTAGCTCGACGGCACCCGCCGCCGTCCGCACTCGGCGCGGCCGGACCGCGCGGGGGCGGAGCGTGCGGGCGTGGAGCGCGGCTCCGGGCGGCTGTGCGCGGGTTCCGGGGCGGGAGGACGGGGCTCCGGGTGCGTGCGTGGCGCCGGGGCCGCTCGGTCCGGGGTCCGCCGCACGGGCTCTGCCGCTCGGGGGTCCGCCGCTGGGACCCGGGCCGCTCGGGGCGGGTGCCGCCGAGGCCGGTCGGCACCCGCTCGGGCCGGTCGCGTGTTCCGCCGATACGTCCTGCCGATACGTCCGGCGGGGGCGTCCGGCGGGGACATCTGTTCGGGATGTCCGGTGGATGACAGGCTCGTTCGGGATGTCCGCTGCGGCCCGGCGCGCACCAGGGCCGAGCTGTGGCGCAATGTGGACACCTGGCGCCGAGTGGACAGGGGGCCGACACGGGCCGACTCGGATCGACAGGGTCGGCCCCTGCCGGGCGGGGCGGTCGAGGACCGCCCCGGCTAATGGAGCTCCTCCACGGAGGCCAGATCGAACTCGCCGCTCAGCCCGCCTCCGAGGCTGGCGGCGACTCGGCCGCTGAACGAGCTGTCGGGCCGCAGCACAGCCCAGACCGTCACCCCGGGTGGCTCGTCCGCAGGGGTGCTGGGTTCCGAGCGCACCCCCCAGTCGCGGGCGAGAGCCGTGATGATGGCGAGTCCTCGGCCGCCGCGGGCGGTGACGGAAGGCTTGGCCGGAAGTGGACGGGTCGGACCGCCCCCGTCCGTGACCGCGATGGTCACCTCACCTCGTACGTCCCTGCGCCACGACGCCCTGACGGTCTCCACCGCGCTGCTCGCGCTGCTTGCTCCGGTCGTCTCCTCGTGCAGCGGCCGCGCGTGACGGCAGGCGTTGCTGAGAAGTTCGGAAAGAATCAAGATCGCATCATCGACCACCGAGTCGGGTGCTCCGCACGCGAGGAGTTCCTCGCGCATCCTGCGCCGTGCGACGCGTACTCCCGACGGACCATGGGGCACGGCCATGGTCGACGAAGTAGGCACCTCCTGTGCCACCACCAACGCCACCCCCGAGACCTCCTTTGCCCCACGCCATCGGGATGAATGCCCCAGCAGAGTGCGGCGGAAACCGGCCACGCCCCTTCTCTTGACGCACCCGCGCGGCTCCAATAAGCGCCGAGTGCGCCGGTGCACCCCGTCCGACCGGCGCCCGCGGCCTCAACCGGCGAGCCCGCGCCGGAGTTGGGCGCGTACCTGGCGGGGACGGTTGGTGATGATGGCGTCGACACCGAGCCGCATGCACAGCTCGACGTCCTCGGGTTCGTCGACCGTCCACACGTGCACCTCGTGGCCCGCGCGGTGCGCCCGGGCCACGTACTCCGGATGGGTGCGCAGTATGCGGATGCTCGGGCCGACGGTGCGCACGCCGTACGGCAGCCTGCCGTCCCGGTGGCGGGGAAGCAGGAATTGGGTCAGGAGCACCGTCGGTATGTCCGGCGCCGCAACGCGGACCCGCTGCAGGGAGCGCGCGGAGAAGCTCATGATGCGGACCGGTGTGCGGAGCCGGTGCCGGTCCAGGAGCTCCAGCAGTCGCTCCTCCACCTGGCCCGCCCAGCGGGTGGGGTGCTTGGTCTCGATGGCCAGTTCGACCGGGCGCGGCGCCTCGGCGACCAGGGTGAGCAGGCGGTCGAGGGTGAGGACGGAGGTGCTCTCCGGGTCCGCCGCCACCCCGAGCCGTCCCGCCGCGCCGAGCCGTCCCGCCGCGCCGAGCCGTCCCGCCGCGCCGAGGTGTTCCGAGGTGCCGAGTGGTTCCGCCGTGCCGGGGTGTTCCGCAGGGCCGGACCGTCCGGCCGTGCTGCGGCGTACCGGGGCCCTGGCGCAGCGGCGGTCATGGTCCTCGGTGGACTCGGGGGACTCGGGGGTGCCGACCGGGTCCGCCGTCCCGCCGGGCGTGTCGGCGGCGTCCGTGTCCAGTGCGCTGTCCGGCGCCTCGTACGGGTCGGCGTGCCGGTCCATCCAGGAGCCGAAGTCGAGTGCGGCCAGGTCCGCGAGCTCCAGGGCCGAGACGGCGCCGCGCCCGTTGGAGGTGCGGTTCACTCTGCGGTCGTGGACGCAGACCAGATGGCCGTCCGCGGTGAGCCGTACGTCGCATTCCAGCCCGTCGGCGCCCTCTTCGATGGCCCGACGATAGGCGGCCAGGGTGTGCTCGGGTGCCGCCTTGGAGGCACCGCGATGGGCGATGACGGCCGGCAGGTGGTCGAGGCGTTGGCGTGACCCGGCACGGATCTCGTTGCTCACCGGGATATCGTGCCACCGGGCCGAATGAACACACTGTGCAGGGTTCTGCGGAGCACTTCGCTGTGCTCGCGGGGTTTCGGGCCGGTGCCCGGTCGAGTGGGGCCCTGTGCGGGTCCGCCGAGGGGCGGTTCGGCGCGGGCGCGCCTAGGCTGGGTGCCGTGATCACGCGTGTGGGTGATGTCGCGTCGGAGTCGACCCGCGCGTCCCACAGCGGCTGGAAATCCGAGAGCTGCGGAGAAAATAGGGTGCTCTGCCCCGTATTGGCCCGATGTAAAGAAGGGGGTACGGACGCTCAGCGTCGGTTTACGCCCGCCTGATGTGTGATGGGAAAAGCTGTCTCTGGATACCCGCGTACGTGAACACACCCATCTCTGCGATGTCGTGTACCTGATGAGGAGTGAGCTGTGAGCACCGAGAACGAGGGCGCTGCCGTGACGCCTGCGGCGGGGCCGGGTCCCACGCCCCCGGCGCCGGCCCAGGCCCCGTCGACCGGCGCCCCGACGAGCCGCGAGGACGGCGACTTCTCGCTGCCCTCCCCCGACTCTTCCGCCCCCGCTTCCGCCGACGCCGCCACCGACGCGGACCGTACGCAGAAGGGTCCGGACGTCCAGGACACGGTCGTATCGAAGAGGGAGTCCATGGACGACACGCTCGTGCAGCCACCGCAGGGGCACACCGACGCGCCGCCTCCGGCCCAGCAGTCCGCGGGGGACGATCCGGGGGTCCCCACCCCGCAGCAGCCCGCCGACGCACCGGTTGCCCCCGCCCCGGCCCCCGCCGCTCCCGGGACGCCGCCCGCTTCCCCCGCGCCCGGCCCGGTGGCCACCGAGGCCGGCGGCCCGCAGCAGCCCGGTGACGCCCCGGGCGCCGGTTCCGGACCGGACTCGGGTCCCGGCTCCGGCCCGCCCGGCGCGGGTCAGTCCGATGCGGGCCAGTCCGGCGGCTGGGGTCAGGGCGGAACGGGAACCCCGATGCCGCCTCCACCGCCGCCCTACGGCGGCCCCGGTGGACCCGGCGGCCCGGCAGGTCCGGGTGGTCCCGGCGCCGGCGGTCCGGGCGCCGGCGGAATGCCCCCGCACGACCCCTGGGCGATGCCGTCCGGCCCGCCCGGCCCGGAACCGGGTGGCAGAAAGCGCCGCGGCGGCCTGCTCGCCGGTGTCCTCGTCGCCGCCCTCGTGGCAGGCGGGATCGGCGGCGGAATCGGCTTCTGGGCCGCCGACCGCAGCGACGGCGGCGCCACCACGATCAACTCCTCCGGCGACCCCGAGAAGCTGAACCGCTCGCCCAAGTCCGTCGCCGGCATAGCGTCCAAGGCACTGCCGAGCGTCGTGACCATCCGCTCCTCCGGGGGCGGCGAAGAGGGCACCGGAACCGGGTTCGTCTTCGACAAGGAAGGCCACCTCCTCACCAACAACCACGTGGTGGCCAACGGCGCGCGGGGCGGCAAGCTGACCGCGACGTTCTCCGACGGCAAGAAGTACGACGCCCAGGTGGTCGGCAAGGCACAGGGCTACGACATCGCCGTGCTGAAGCTCAGCGGGCTCGGCGGCCGCAAGCTGGACCCGCTGCCGATCGCCGACTCCAACAACGTGGCGGTCGGTGACGCCACCATCGCCATCGGCGCCCCGTTCGGCCTCTCCGGCACGGTCACCACCGGCATCGTCAGCGCGAAGAACCGTCCGGTGGCCTCCAGCGACGGCCAGGGGAGCAAGGCGTCGTACATGAGCGCGCTCCAGACCGACGCCTCGATCAACCCCGGGAACTCCGGCGGCCCGCTGCTGAACGCCCAGGGCGCGGTCATCGGCGTCAACTCGGCCATCCAGCCGGGCGGTGGCGGAGGCGGCATGGAGGGTGGTCAGTCCGGCAGCGTCGGTCTCGGCTTCGCGATCCCCTCCAACCAGGCCAAGCGAGTGGCGAAGCAGCTCATCAAGACCGGCCGGCCCGTCTACCCGGTGATCGGCGCTACCGTCCAGCTGGGCGGCAACGGCAAGGGCGCCACCATCTCCGACACCGGCGAGGGCGGCGCCGACCCGGTCACCCCGGGCGGACCGGCGGACAAGGCGGGCCTCGAGCCCGGCGATGTCATCACCAAGCTGGACGACACGTTGATCGACAGCGGGCCCACCCTCATCGGCACCATCTGGACCCACCAGCCGGGCGAGCAGGTCAAGCTCACCTACGAGCGGAACGGCAAGGAGAAGACCGTCGAGCTGACCCTCGGATCCCGGAAGGGCGACGACTGATCACACGCTAGGCTGTTCCCGTGTCGTACGCCCGACGACACCTGGAGGCGTGCCCGAGCGGCCGAAGGGAGCGGTCTTGAAAACCGTAGAGGTGGCAACACCTCCGTGGGTTCAAATCCCACCGCCTCCGCAGCCCGGATGAAGACCCCGCCGGGTCCGGCTCACGAAGGGGCACCGCTGCCGAGGTGGTGCCCCTTCGTCGTGTTCGTCGTGCTCGTGCCCTTCGCGGTAGCAGGTGCTCCACGGGTGTGTTCGTGAAAGGCGTCGCGCTCCTGGCGCTCGGCATGCGACAGGTGCGCTCCACATCGTCCGCGCCTCGCGGCGGCACCGCGGCGGCCTCGGGAGAGTGCGCCGTTCTGCGCCGCCCGGCGGACGTGCCGCATCGGCCCCCCCGGCAGCGGCCGGGTGCGTCGGGGAACGGGCGGAAGGACGGAGCGCCCGTCAGTTTCTGCGGCGACGGCCCTGCCCGTAGGGGCCGTGACGGTCGTGTTCCCGCCACTCCTCCTCGCGGGGGTCGCGTTCCTCACCGTCCGGGCGGTCTTCGGAGGGTCTGCTCCCGGGAGTCGGAACCGTCTCCCCCTTGGTGACCTTGGCCAGCAGCGAGGCGAGCGGGTCGGGAGGTCCGTCGGCGAACCGGTCGGGGTCGCGCCGGGGCAGCGGTCCCCGCCCGCCGGGGCGGCTCGCGGCCCGTTCCGCCATGCGGCGCTCCGTCGCGGCTCCGGCGTCCGCTGCGGCGCCTGTGTCCTCCGCCTCCGTGCTGGTGTGACGCGACCGCGACGTATCCCTCATGAGCTGCCCCCCGACGCTCCGAGATTCCCCTTGGGATCGATCATTCCCCAGCAGACCGCCGCGAAACGGGACCCCGCTCCGGAGCGCGAGCGCGCCGCGAAGGGCGGCCACCTGGGCGTGCGGACGAACCCAGGGCCGCAGCTCCGCTGCTCAGCGGGGCGTGCCGACGGGTGTTCCACCCGTACGGCGGAGCGCCCGCGAAGGGCTCTTCCCGCGCGGGAGCGGTACGGCACGCGCCTGCGAGCCGGGGCAACAGGCGGCACCGGCGCGGTGCCGGAGCCGGGAGCGATGAGATCCGCCGTGCCGGATGGTCTGTAGGGGCGGAGGCTGTTGTCGCGGGGTGTTCACGTCCGCACGGCTGTACGGCCCCGGCGTCGTTCCGCAGTGGCGGCGTCGGGGCGCGGTGGCTGTCGCGCGGGCACCTCGCTCTGGCGGCAGCGACGTATCCGCGGAACGGGAGGCGAGCGGCATGGTGGACGGTGTCGGTGACGTGATGTCCGGGGCGGGGGTCGGGCCGGGTGGCGGTGAAGATGTCCCTGTCGACCTGCGTCCGACGGCGCGTCGCGCGGCGGCGGTGGTGACCGGGGTGGCGGACGACCAGCTCGGCGACCCCACGCCCTGCGCGGAGTTCGCCGTACGGGACCTGCTCCAGCACATCGGCGGGCTGGCGGTGGGCCTCCAGCGCACGGCGCGCAAGGAGGTGGGCGAGGGCCCGGCCGAGGCGCCGGGCGCATCCTCGGGAGAGCAGCTCCCCGGCGACTGGCGCGAAAGCCTGCCGCACGCGCTGGCGGACCTGGCGGTGGCGTGGTCGGCGCCCGACGCCTGGACGGGCAGTACGCAGGCGGGCGGCATCACCCTGACGGGGACGGAGGGCGGACTGGTCACGCTGGACGAGCTCGTGGTGCACGGCTGGGACCTGGCACGGGCCACCGGGCAGGAGTACGAGCCGGACGAGCAGAGTCTGCGCGCCGTCCACAGTTTCCTGGCCGGAGCGGTCTCGGAGGACGGGGGGCAGGGGATCTTCGGGCCGGTCGTGCACGTCGCTGCGGACGCCCCGCTGCTCGACAGGATCGTGGGCCTCGCCGGGCGGGATCCGGGCTGGCGCCGGCAGGCCTGACGAAGCACCTGACCCGCTGACGGTGCGGGCTCGGCTCTCCGGGTGGGTGCGGCGAGGCGCCGTGGGGTGCGGAGAGGTGCACGTGGGTGCCCTTCGGCGCAGGTCCCGGCGGGGTGGCCCGGGGTGGCCGGGGTCGGCGTTCGGACGGCGGCGCGCGGCGGTGGGGCGAGCGCCGGGTCCGAGCGCCGGGTCCGAGCCGTGGAGGCAGCGGGCGGTGGTCGGCGGGTTCTCTCCGGGCCGCGGTGGGCGGGTGGCGGGGTCGGCGCATGGATTTCCGCCCGCCCACCGCGGGTGGTGAGGTGCGGCCGAACGAGCTTCGGATCGGTCAGCCCTGCCCCTCATGCCCGAGTACGTCGTTCGGGTACGCGCACGTGACACCGTGCGGAGCCGTCTGCGCCGACGGCCGGGCCGCTGTCTCCGATTCCGTTCCGACGTGCGGAAACCGCTGTACCGGGGCGGGGAGCAGGGGGCGGAAAGCACGGGTTTGGGGCGTACAGGGGGTTTATCGACAGCTCGTCATACGTGCGGGGGAATGAGGCCGTCCAGGCGAATCCGCTCCCGGCGCCGTGGGCAACTCTGGACCCGCGACGTCGCAAGCGAAGCCGCGGACAGTGGGCCAACTGTTCACGGCAGCAACGCACTTCCGGTGCAGCGTCACTCGTGGCGCACTGACCGTTCCTGGAGGAATGAACATGGCACGCATCCGTACCGCCCGCGTCATCGCGGCGGCCGCCGCCCTTCCGTTCGCTTTCGCCGTCATGTCCGGCGTGGCCCAGGCGGACAACGGCTCCCTCGCGGACGACGGATCCAACTCCAACGCGAGCTCCAGCTCCCAGGTGCAGGGCGCGGTGGGCAACGGGAACAACACCAACAACGCCAACAACGCCACCGTCAACGGCAACGGTGCCGTCGTGAACCAGGTCAACGAGACGCACAACGAGACCGCCACCGTCGTCTTCAGCAACATGTGGTGACGGGCTGACGGCCGGTCGCTCCGAGCGGCCGTCGCTCGTGGGGATGGGCTCAGGCCGCGCGTTCGCGATGCTGTCGCGGACGCGCGGTCGCCGTTCTCGCTGCGTTCCGCGATTCCTCTCCCTGCCCCGCGGCGGTGCGCCGGTGCCGGCGTCGCTGCGCCGGGCCGTGTTGGTCTGCACCCTGCACGTGCAGTTGACAGCACATCATATCTGACGAACAGTCAGTTATGAACGGGAGGCGGGAGCGGGATCCGCCGGAGCTGTACGGCTCGGCATGCGGAAGGAGCGGCGGTGGATGCGGAGGGGGCGCAGGACGCGGAGAGCACGAGGGCGCGAAGCGAGGCGGACGCGCCGGAGGCAGTCGGTGCGGCGCCGGCATCGGACCCCCTGTACGAGCGGTTGCGGACATACGTCGGACGTCCGGCTGCGGAAGCGGAACGCGGTCGGGAGCCGGTCGCCGCCTCGATGATCCGGCACTGGTGCGAGGCGCTGGGGCATCCCGTACCGGCGGACGGCTCGGCGCCCGCGACGATGCTCCAGGTCTGGACGATGGCCGGGCCGGCGGGATCCGGTCGCCGCGCGGGACCGTACGGCGAACTGCTGGGCGTGCTGGACGACGCGGGCTGCACCTCGGTCGTGGCGACCGACTGCGAGCAGGAGTATCCGCGGCCGCTGCACCCGGGGGACGAGGTCGTCTTCGACTCGCTGATCGAGTCGGTCTCCCCGCGCAAGACGACCAGGCTGGGGACGGGGTACTTCGTGACGACCCGCATGGATGTGCGTGTCGGTGACGAACTGGTCGGAACGCATCGCTTCCGCATCCTCAAATACCGTCCGGCGCGCCGGACGGACCGGACACCGTCCGCCGAACACGCGCCCCGTCCGCGTGCCGCACAGCGTCCCCGTCCCGTCGTCAACCGGGACAACGAGGGCTTCTGGGCGGGCGTCGCCCGGCACGAACTGCTCTTCCAGCGCTGCGCGGAGTGCGCCACCCCGCGGTTCCCGTGGTTGCCCGGCTGCAACGCCTGCGGCTCCGCCGCGTGGCAGGCCGTCGCGGCGTCCGGGCGCGGCACCGTCCACTCCCACGTTGTCGTGCACCATCCGCCGTTCCCCGCCTTCGATCCGCCCTATGCGGTCGTTCTGGTCGAACTCGACGAGGGGGTGCGGATCGTCAGCAACATCACCGGCGTGCGCTGCGACGAGGTGCGCATCGGGATGCCGGTCGAGTTGGAGTTCCTGCGTGTCGAAGACGACCTGGAACTTCCCGTCTTCCGGGGAGCGGCCTGATGGGCCGCTCACTCCGCCCACTCCGCTCACTCCGCCCGCGGGAGCACCCGGCCCCGGAGCGGTCGGTCCCAGGGAGCACCCGGCCCCGGGCGCGGTCGCGCCGAGCGCAGCCCCGTCCGCAGGCACCCGATTCCGAACGGAGGCAGGCCCTGTGACGCAGCAGCCGCATTCCCGCCCCGAAGCCGGTGCCGAGTCCGCCGCAGTGGATGCCGGAACTGCCGATGCCGCCGATGCCGCCGACGGGGCCGGGGCCGGGGCCGGTGCCGGGGCGGGTGCGGGCGCCGGTGCCGGGGCGGGTGCCGGGCCCGACACCTCTGCCCCGTTGCGACTGCGCCGAGGGGACGAGTTGCCGCCGCTGGACATCCCGGTGACCCGCACCCTGATCGTCTCGGGCGCCCTGGCCTCCCGCGACTTCCAGGACGTCCACCACGACGCCGAGGCGGCGAAGGAGAAGGGTTCTCCTGATGTGTTCATGAATATCCTGACGACCAACGGTCTGGTGGGCCGCTACGTCACCGCCTGGGCGGGCCCGCACGCGGTACTGCGCAAGGTCGCCATCCGGTTGGGCGCTCCCAACCACCCGGGGGACACCCTGGCGCTGTCGGGACGCGTCACCGCGGTCACACCACCCGCACCCGGCGCGACGGCGACCGAAGGCGCCACGGTCGAGGTCGCCGTGCGGGGCGAGAACCGGCTCGGCAACCACGTCACCGGCTCGGTCACCGTCACGCTGGGCGGAGAGGACATCCCCGCATGAGCCTGCGGAGGGCGGACGTGCTGGGCGGCCGGGCCGCTGTCGTCGGTATCGGTGCGACGGAGTTCTCCAAGGACTCCGGGCGCAGCGAACTGGCGCTCGCGGTGGAGGCCGTCACAGCGGCGCTGGACGACGCCGGGCTGGTGCCGGGCGACGTGGACGGCATGGTCACCTTCACGATGGACACCAGCCCGGAGATCACCGTCGCGCAGGCGGCCGGGATCGGGGAGCTGTCGTTCTTCTCGCGGGTGCACTACGGCGGCGGTGCGGCCTGTGCCACGGTGCAGCAGGCGGCGCTGGCGGTCGCCTGCGGCCTCGCGGAGACGGTCGTGTGCTACCGCGCGTTCAACGAGCGCTCGGGGCGGCGCTTCGGGTCGGGTGTGCAGCAGCGCGAGCCGTCGGCGGAGGGTGCCGCGCTCGGCTGGTCGCTGCCCTTCGGCCTGCTGACCCCCGCGTCCTGGGTGGCCATGGCGGCGCAGCGCTATCTGCACACCTTCGGACTGTCTCCCGAGGTCTTCGGGCAGGTCGCGGTGGTCGACAGGAAGTACGCGGCGACCAATCCGGCCGCCCACTTCTACGGACGGCCCCTCACCCTGGCCGAGCACGCGGCTTCCCGGTGGATCGTGGAGCCGCTGCGGCTGTTCGACTGCTGCCAGGAGACGGACGGCGGCCAGGCCCTGGTCGTCACCTCGGTCGAGCGGGCCCGCCACCTGTCGCACCGGCCCGCGCTGATCACGGCCGCTGCCCAGGGGGCGGGGCGCGGACAGGAGCAGATGACGAGCTTCTACCGCGACGGCCTCACCGGACTGCCCGAGTCGGGTGTCGTGGCACGGCAACTGTGGCGCACCAGCGGGCTGGGGCCCGCGGACATCGACGTGGCCGTGCTGTACGACCACTTCACTCCGTTCGTGCTGATGCAGCTGGAGGAATTCGGCTTCTGCGAGCGGGGTGCGGGAGCGGACTTCGTCGCCGAGGGGACATTGCCGCTCAACACGCACGGGGGCCAGTTGGGGGAGGCGTATCTGCACGGTATGAACGGCATCGCGGAGGCGGTGCGCCAGCTTCGCGGCACATCCGTCAACCAGGTAGACGGATGTGCGCGGGTGCTCGTCACGGCGGGTACCGGGGTGCCCACCTCCGGACTGGTGCTGACCAGGTGACCCCTGCGCACTCCCGCCCGGCGGCCCCGGTCCTCTCCGGACGCTCACGGCGGCTTCTCCGGACGCTCACGGCGGCTTCTCCGGACGCTCACGGCGGCTCCTTCGGACGCTCCCGGTCCTCTCCGGACTCCTGGCGCTCCACTGGTGTTCCGCGGGGGCGGGAAGCCCCGGGGCCGCGCGGCAGATGGCTGAATCGTGGCCCGCGGCGGGCGTGCCTGACCGGTTCCGCGGGTTCCGGCTCGTTCACTCGGCCCATGGCGACCAAAAATCAGATGATGCGACGGGCCGCCCTGCTGTCGGCCGCGCTCGCCACTGTGCTCACCGGAGGTGCTGTCCCCGCCTCCGGTGCCGAACCCGCGCCCCCCGACTCCGCCGCCTACCGCGCCGCCGCTCCCGCCCCGGACGACGCCCCCTCCGACCCCGCACCCGGTGGCGGTGCGCCGACCTCCGGGGAGCCGGGCGCGCCGGAGGAACCGCGCGAACCGGAAGGACCAGGGGGTGAACCCGGCGACTCCCGGAGGCTGACCGACCCGGCCGCGCCGGACGCGCCCGCCGACCCGGGGGCACCCGGCACCGACGCGGGCGACCAGCCCTCGCTGGTGCGGGGCGACCCCCGCGAGTTCGGGGCGCAGATCTTCCGCGGCAACGCCTTCGACACCTGCCAGGCTCCCTCGGCGGACACCATGCGGGCCTGGCACGGCACCTCGCCGTTCGGTGCCGTCGGCGTCTACATCGGCGGCCGCGGCAGAGCGTGCCCGAAGCAGAAGCATCTGAGCCCGGACTGGGTGCGGACGGTCGACCAGCAGGGCTGGAAGCTGATGCCGGTCTACGTGGGCTCGCAGGCGCCCTGCGTCATCGCCAAGAACAAGCGCAGGTTCCGGATGTCCGACAAGGACCCCTACGGGCAGGGGAAGCGCGAGGGACTGGACGCGGTACGCCAGGCGGAGAAGCTCGGGATGGGCAGGAGCAGCGCCGTCTACCTCGACATGGAGGCGTACCGGTACAAGCAGCAGAAGTGTGCCGACACCACGCTGCGCTTCATCCAGGGATGGAACAGCGCGGTACGCGCCGAGGGGTACGTCGCCGGCTTCTACAGCAGCGCGGACTCCGGCGTCGCACACCTGGAGAAGGCCCGGGCCGCGGGCGCCCGGGGGCTGCCGTCGGCGATGTGGTTCGCCCGTTGGCGCACCGAGCCGTCGCTCGACGGGGAGCGCAACCTCAATCGGGAGGCGTGGCAGCCGCACCGACGCATCCACCAGCACACGGGCAACGTCAAGCGCACCTACGGCGGCCACACGGTGCACATCGACCAGAACCTCGTGGACGCCCCGGTGGCGGTCGTCGGATGACCGGCCCCGGCACACCCTGATCCGCCTGGTGGATTCTCTCCACCTTCAGGAGGTGTAGGAAGCACCACCACTACACCCTGAGGCGGACGCGGCATCGGGACCTTCGGGCGATCCGGGGAGGCCGGTCGACTCATAGCGTGGGTGCCATGACCACGCCTGGGACAGTTCGGACTCCCCGGACCTTCAATGCGAAGCACGCGCGGTCCCTTGCGGTGCAGCCAGGCTCCGGGGGACAGCCACTGACGTTCACCTCCTACGTCCAAGCGCGCGGCCCGGTGCTGCTGCGCACCGCCCGCTCCCTGACCGCCAATCCCAGTGACGCCGAGGACCTGCTCCAGACGGCACTGACGAAGACCTATCTGGCCTGGGAGCGGATAGAGGACCACCGCGCGCTGGACGGTTACGTCCGCCGGGCGCTGGTCAACACCCGCACGTCGCAGTGGCGCCGCCGCAAGGTGGACGAGTTCTCCTGCGAGGAGCTGCCCGAGCCCGACCCGCTGCCCGCGCCCGACCCGGCCGAGCAGCAGGCCGTACGCGACGCCATGTGGCGCGCGGTGCTCAAGCTGCCCGCCCGGCAGCGCGCCATGGTGGTGCTGCGCTACTACGAGGACCTGAGCGAGATACAGACGGCCGAAGTTCTCGGCGTCTCCGTCGGCACGGTCAAGAGCGCCGTCTCCCGTGCCCTGGCCAAGCTGCGGGAGGATCCGCAGCTCGCGGCCGATGTCCGCGCGGACGCTCCCGTGGCCGGATCCGCGGCCGAGTCCCCGGCTCAGGAGGCTGTCGCGGCCTGAACCGGGGGTGAGCCGGCAGCCGGCCGGGGGCGCTCGCCGGGCAGCCGGAAGGAAGCTCCTGGACGGTGTTCGGGGGAGGGGGACGGGGGGACAGGGGGACGACGGGGACGGATCCGGGGGACGAGCCGGGAGTCGGACCCGGAACGGGCGAAGACGGGTTGAATGGGCACCGACGGGCTGAACGGGCACCGACGGGCTGGGAGACGGCACCGGACGGGCCCGGAGGCGGCGCCACGGGCCCGGGGGCGGCGCCACGGGCCCGGGGGCGGCGCCACGGGCCCGGGGGCGGCGCCACGGGCCCGGGAGACGGGCCCGCAACCGGAGCCGGCGGCGGGTCCGCGATCCGGGAATCGGCGACGGATCCGCACAGGACCCCGTGACATACCGAGCGGTCGGTGGCAGGCTTCCGCGAAACCGACGCATTACCCGTGCGTAAGTCCACACCCGTGCGTAACCGCTTCCCTGCGTGAGCGCACTTGGGCGTGCACCGCACGGCATGTGTCCGCTCCGCGTATCCACCGCCCATGGGGAGGCCCCGGTGCTGAGCACGATGCAGGACGACGTACCGCTGACCATCTCGCGCATCCTGCGCCACGGAATGACCGTCCACGGGGACGCGCGGATCACCACGTGGACCGGCGAGGCCGAGCCGCACCGCACGACCTTCCGGGCCACCGGGGAGCGCGCCGCGCAGCTCGCCCACGCCCTGCGGGACGCACTGGGGGTGCGACCGGAGGACCGGGTCGCAACTCTCATGTGGAACAATTCGCACCATGTGGAGGCGTACTTCGCGATTCCCTCCATGGGAGGCGTGCTCCACACGCTCAACCTGCGGCTGCCCGCCGAGCAGCTCGTCTTCATCGTCAACCACGCGGCCGACCGCGTCATCCTGGTCAACGGAACCCTGCTTCCGCTGCTGGCGCCGCTGCTGCCCCGGCTGGAGACCGTCGAGCACATAGTGGTCGTGGGTCCGGGCGACACCTCGGTGCTGGCCGACTGCGCCGCCCAGGTGCACGACTACGAGGAACTGCTCGCCGGGCGTCCGACCGTCTACGACTGGCCCGAGCTGGACGAGCGCACGGCGGCGGCCATGTGCTACACCTCCGGCACCACCGGCGACCCCAAAGGCGTCGTCTACTCGCACCGCTCCGTCTACCTGCACTCCATGCAGGTCAACATGGCCGAGTCGATGGGACTCACCACTGCCGACACCACGCTCCCGGTAGTGCCGATGTTCCACGTCAACGCCTGGGGGCTGCCGCACGCGGTCTTCATGACCGGCGTCAGCATGCTCATGCCCGACCGTTTCCTGCAGCCCGGACCGATCGCCGAGATGATCGCCGCGGAGCGGCCCACCCACGCCGCAGCCGTCCCCGTCATCTGGCAGGGACTGCTGGACGAGCTCGCCGCCACCCCGCGCGACATCTCCAGCCTGAAGACCGTCACCATCGGCGGCTCCGCCTGCCCGCGGAGCATGATGCGGGCCTTCGAGGACCTGCACGGCGTCCGGGTCTGCCACGCCTGGGGGATGACCGAGACCTCCCCGCTGGGCAGCCTCGCCCACCCGCCGGGCGGCCTCACCCCCGAGGAGGAGTGGCCCTACCGGGTCACCCAGGGCCGCTTCCCCGCCGGAGTGGAGGCCCGCCTGGCCGCTCCGGGCGGCGGCTTCGCCCCCTGGGACGGCTCCTCGCCCGGCGAGCTGGAGGTACGCGGCCCCTGGATCGCCGACGCCTACTTCGGCGGCGTGGGAGAGCCGCCGCTGCGCCCCGAGGAGAAGTTCAGCCCGGACGGCTGGCTGCGCACCGGCGACGTCGGCGTCATCAGCCCGGACGGCTATCTGACGCTCACCGACCGCGCCAAGGACGTGATCAAGTCCGGCGGCGAGTGGATCTCCTCCGTCGAGCTGGAGAACGCGCTGATGGCGCACGAGGCGGTCGCCGAGGCCGCCGTCGTCGCCGTCACCGACGAGAAGTGGGGCGAACGCCCGCTGGCCGGCGTCGTCTTCAGAGAGGGCTGCGAACCGCTGCCCTACGAGGAGCTGTGCACCTTCCTCGGCACGACCATCGCCCGCTGGCAGCTTCCCGAACGCTGGGTCACGCTCGACGCCGTACCCAAGACGAGCGTGGGCAAGTTCGACAAGAAGGTGCTGCGCCGCCAGTACGCGGCGGGCGAGCTGAAGGTGACCAGACTGCGCTGAGCGCGGAGCAGCCATCCGCGCCGAGCCCCGTCGGCGCGCCCGCCGAGGGCGCGCCGACGTATGGCGTCCGGGGCGGTGCCGAGGTCCCCGGGGCCGGCCTCCGGGCGCCCCCGGTGGGTCGGTTCGGGCCGACCCCGTGGGTCAGTTCGCGCCGATCTTCGTCAGCAGGTCGACGATCCGCGCCTGCACCTCCGCGCTGGTCGAGCGCTCGGCCAGGAACAGCACCGTCTCGCCCGAGGCCAGCCGCGGCAGTTCGTCGGGGTCCAGACCGGCCGAGGTGTAGACGACGAACGGAGTCCGGTTGAGTATCCCGTTCACCCGGAGCCAGTCGATGATGCCGGCCCGCCGACGCCGCACCTGCATCAGATCCATCACCACGAGGTTCGGCCGGACCTGGGCGGCGACCTGCACCGCTTCCGCGTCCGTCGGCGCGTGCGCGACCTGCATGCCGCGCCGCTCCAGGGTCGCCGCGAAGGCCGCCGCGATCGCCTGCTCCTCCTCCACCAGCAGCACCCGGGGCGGATGCTGCTCGCTGTCGCGCGGCGCGAGCGCCTTCAACAGCACCGCGGGGTCGGCGCCGTAGGCTGCCTCCCGGGTGGCCTGGCCCAGCCCGGCCGTCACCAGTACCGGCACCTCGGCAGCCACTGCCGCCGTACGCAGCGACTGCAGCGCAGTCCTGGTGATCGGTCCGGTCAGCGGGTCGACGAACAGTGCGGCCGGATAGGCGGCGATCTGCGCGTCCACCTCCTCGCGCGAGTGCACCAGGACGGGACGGTAGCCGCGGTCCGAGAGCGCCTGCTGGGTGGAGACGTCCGGCTCCGGCCAGACCAGCAGCCGCCGCGGGTTGTCGAGCGGCTCGGGCGGCAGTTCGTCGTCCAGGGCGTGCGGCGGTACGCCGAAGCCCCGCCCGTCCGTCACCTCGACAGGGCTGTCCGGGCCGTCCAGCGGTTCCGGCCCCTCCGCCAGTTCCGCGCCGGACCCGCCGTCGGGGCCGCCGACCGCGAACTCCTGGGGACCGCCGTGCCTGCCCTGCGCCTGTCCGCCCTGGCTCTGCCCATGGATCCGGCCCGGGCCGGGCCGAGCGGACGCCGGGGCACCGGCGGCTCCCGGAGGACCTTCCTCGGGCTGCGGCAGCGGCATCGGCCCCGGCATCGCGCCGGGCTGTCCCTGCGGTGCTTGCCCGTGCGGCTGCGCGTGCGCCTGTCCCGGTGCCTGGGCCTGCGGCTGTCCCTGTCCCGGCGCCTGTCCCGGCAGCCCCGGCAAGGACCGGCCCTGACCGGGAGCCGCATCCGGACGGGGCAGCCCGTGCGGGGCCTCCGTCGACGGGCCGGCACCGCCCTGCGGTGCGCCGGTCGGGCCGCCGGTCTGGGGCGCGCCCGTCGGAGCGCCCCCCTGGGGACCGGGCGAGGTGTTGCCCTGGGTGCGTTCCTCCGGAGTGGCCAGCTTCCGGCGGCGGCCGGACCCGGCCGGCGGTGCGGGGGTCGACGGGGTGGACGGTATGGCCGACATGGCCGACGGCGTCGAATGCTGCGCCGATGGCCACTGCTGGGCCTGGGCCGCGGACTGCTCCGCCATCCGCTCGGCGAACGGGACCCCCTGCCCCAGCGTCCGCACGCGGGGGCCCGGGCCGGTCTCGTAGGAGCCCGTCTCGCCCGGCTGTCCCTGCTCCGGCGGGGCAAAGGGCGCGTGCGCCTGCTGCGCCCGCGTCTGCTGCTGGTCCGGGAGCGCCCCGCCGCCCAGGATCGGGCTGGCGGCGACCACCGAGGAGTCCCCGCGCCGCGGTTCACCGCTCTCCTCGCGCGGGTCCGGGGTGTGTGCTGCTTCACCCCTGTCCGGCGTTCCGCCGGAGGGCACGTTTCCGTCCGCGGGCATGTCTCCGGAAGGGGGCACGCTTCCGTCGCGGCCTGCGGCTTCCAGACCCGCGGCTTGCGGGCCTGCGGTATTCGGGCCCGCGGCTTGCGGGGCGCCGGTTCCCGGAGCCGTCCACATGCCGGGTGCGGCCGCCGGGGGCGGCGCGCCCGGACCGGCGCCGTTGGGCGTGGGGGGCGCCGGATACGGGGCGTACGCCGGATCGTCCGCCGCAGCCTCCTGCTCTGCACCGGGCACCGGGAGCGGCCCCGGGACCGGCGGCCCCGGGGCCGTGCCGGAGAGACCCGGGAGCGAGCCGGGAGGGGGAGTGGCGCCGCCGCCCGCGGCTTCCGCCGGGGCTCCCGAGGGCGACTGACCGGCGCCGGAACCGTCGCCAGCGCCCGCGTCGGCGCCGGAACCGGCTCCGGGTTCGGAACCGGCTCCGGGTTCGGCACCTGGACCCTGGACCGGGGACGCGGGGCCCTCCTCCGAGGCGGCCGGAGGGAGTGCGAACGGCGCGTGGCGCGGAGCCTGCTGGGCCTCGGCCTCCGCCGCCTCCGCCCGCGCGCGGGCCGCCGCGATGCGCCGTGCCCTGCGCCCGCCGTCGGCCGGTGCGAGCCCCGGACCGCCCGCCGTCTCTTCGGCTCCGGCGCCGCCCGTGTCCTGCGGGCCGGGCTGTCCCGGCAGTTCGGGCACCGCGGCACCAGCCTCTGCCGCGACCTGCGCCCCTGCAACACCTTGCGGGCCGTGAGCGGTCTCCGGGCGCTCACCCAGCGCACGCCGGGCGCGCCGACCGGTCCCCTGCGCTGCCACCGGCACGGGCGCGCTGCCGCTCGGGGCGCCCGCGGGCAGTTCGAGCGCTCCGGATCCGCCGCCGGGGCCCGCCTCGCCCTCGTAGGGCGCCTGTGCGAGCTGTTCCTCCGCCGGACTCGGGCGTCCCCGCCGCCGCCCGGTGGGCCGGGGCATGTCAGGGGTCGTGCCGGAGCCGTCGTCGTGGGGGTCCTCCTGGTGCGGGCGCTGCGCGGGCACCGGCGCGACCGGACGGCCGGGCACCGCCGACGGGCCCTCCACGGGCCCGGCTCCGGAAGTGCCCCCGGCATCGGACAGCGCGCCCCCGGCGCCCGGTGGTGCGCTCCCGCCGTCCGGCCGGGCGCCCCCGGGGGAGGGTGCGGGGCCCAGCGCGGGCGGCACGGCCCCGGAAGGGTCGCCCGGGTCCCCGCCGGGCGCGGACGGACCCGGGCCGACGGTGAGTTCCGTGCTCTGTCGCGGGTCCGGCACCTGGGCGAGCCCGATTCGCGCCTGCCGCGGATCGGACACCGGCTCCAGCGCCGCCGCCGACGTACCGTCGCCCTGGCCCTGGCCCTGGCCCTGGCCCTGGCCCTGGCCCTCCGCCTCGGGGCGCTCGACCGGTGCCGGGAGGGCGGTCGGGGGGCTGCTTCGGGCTGTGCCCCCCGGCGCCTGCTCCACGACACCCCGCGCCGGGGCCGCCGGTACCGGCATGACCGTCGTCTCGCCGTGCTCCGCACCGGGCAGCACACTGGGCACTCCGAAGGCGCCGGCCTCGCCGCTCTGCGAGGCGCCCCCGTGGGCACGGCCGCCGCCCCGCGCGTGGCTGCCCGTACGTGCATGGCTGCGGTCACCGCCGCCGGTCGAGTCGTCGACCCCCGTGTAACCGCCGCCTGCCGCGCGGCCCGCACCGGATGTGCCGCTCTGGCTGTCGCCTGTGCCGGTCCCGTCCGTGTCGGTCAGGCCGCCCCTGCGGGCGCGGCTGCCGGACTGCCTGGCCGTGTTGCCGACCGCCTTGACCGGGACCTCCAGCACGTACGCGCTGCCGCCCGCCGCACCTGGTACCTCGTGGGTCTGCAGGACGCCGCCGTGCCGGGTGACGATGCCGCGCACCAGCGGTTCGTGCACCGGACTGCCACCGCTGTACGGGCCGCGCACCTCGATGCGGACCACCTCGCCCCGCTGCGCCGCCGCGACCACGATCGTCGGGTCGGCGCCGGGCGGCGGCGCGACCTGCGCACGACCTGTCGCGTCCACGCCCGCCACGTCCGCGATCAGGTGCGCCAGTGCCACCGCGAGCCGTTCGGGGTCGACCTCGGCCTCGATCGGCGGGGCGTGCACGGCGAACTGCGCGCGCCCCGGACCGATGAGTTCCGTGGCGCCCTCGACGCCGGCCGAGACCACTGCGTCCATCGGCACCGGCTCGGTCCGCAGCTGCTCCTGGCCGGAATCCAGCCGCTGGTAGCCGAGCACGTTGTCGACCAGCGTCGTCATCCGGGCATAGCCCGCCGACAGATGGTGGAGGATCTGGTTCGCCTCCGGCCACAGCTGCGCCGCCGGGTCGGACGACAGCCCCGACAGCTCCTGGCGGAGCTGTTCCAGCGGTCCGCGCAGCGACTCCTCCAGCACGGCCCGCAACTGCGCCTGCCGCCCCGCGACCGCGTCGTAGGGGCGGCGGTCGGTGAACGTCAGCACCGCGCCGACCAACTGCTCGCCGTCCCGCACCGGCGCCGTCGTCATGTCGACCGGCACCGCGCGACCGTCCTTCGCCCACAGCACCTGCCCGGCCCGCACCCGGTGCTTGCGCCCCGAGCGCAGGCTGTCCGCCAACGGGGTCTCCTCGAACGGCAGCGGGCTGCCGTCGGGGCGCGAGTGGTGCACGAGGGGGTGCAGTTCCTGGCCGCCCAGGTCGCTGGCGCGGTAGCCGAGGATCTGCGCCGCCGACGGGTTGACGAGCACCACCCGGCCCTCGGAGTCCACCCCCACGACGCCCTCCGAGGCGGCACGCAGGATCATCTCCGTCTGACGCTGCTGGCGCGCCAGTTCGGCCTCGGTGTCGAGGGTGCCGGTGAGGTCGCGTACGACGAGCATCAGCAGTTCGTCGCCGGTGTACCCGCCGCCCGGATTGTCGGCGAAGGCGGCTTCGATCGCGGAGGCGTAGGGCGTCCGGCCGTCCTCCAGGTTCGCGCTGGTCACCTCGACGGGGAACTCGCTGCCGTCGGTACGCCGCGCCACCATCCGGGTCGGCTTCTGCGGCCCCTGGCCCTGTTCGGCCTCGTCCGGGCGCCGCATCGAACCCGGGATGCGCTTCGAGTCGAACTCGGGCAGCAGATCCAGCAGCCCGCGCCCCACGAGCGCCGTGCCGGGCGTCTCCAGGGTCTCCAGTGCGATGGCGTTGGCGTTCACCACCGTGCCGTTGCAGTTCACCAGGAGCAGCGCGTCGGGCAGTGCGTCGAGTATGGCGGCGAGGCGAGCAGCGCCTCGGGATGGCCTGCTGCTCACGGCGACAATTCCCTCCTGCTGACCTCAGGTGCGCGTGACCTTCCGCCCGTTTCTTCCCAGTTGGTCCGATCAGGTCACGGCTGCCAGTCTGCCGTTCACCCCGGGCGTGTCACTAGGGGGAGTCTACGGGCCACCCTTTCGGGCGCGGCGCCGGATGGGGGAGAGGCCACCTGGTACGGGGGCCTGGGCGGCCGCCCTCCGGGCGGTCCGTGCCCAACAGGCGGGGCACGGAGGTGAGTACGCCGAACACCACCGGAACGCGCTTCCGGACTTCCGTCGAGGGCTCCTGTCGGGCCTCCGTCAAGGCCGCTTCCGGCCGCAGCCCGGGGCGCCTTCCGGCCGCTGCCCGTGGCTGCTTCGCGGCTGCTGCCCGTGGCTTCGGGCGGGGCGTGTCCGAGCCCCCTTCGGTGGTGCGGAATTACATGTTCCGCTCGGCATCCGGGTGGAGGGGTGTTTGTCCGTACCTGGACCCTTTGCGCTCGAAGGTGCGGGGGCGGGCGGCGGGATGGACAGGGCCGAGGCCGGATCGGCAGACGAAGACCGGGGGTGCGAGAGGAAGGAGAGGAAGGAGAGGAAGGAAGAGAGAAGGACAGGAGGAGATCCGAAGAAGATCAGGAGAGGGTCAGAAGGAGGTCCGGGGCAGTGCCGGAACGAGGCGGTTCCACCGGGCCACCTCGCAGCCGTTGGTCCGACGGAACCGGGCGTCGACCTTCCGCCCGTGCCAGGTGCCCGTCACACGGGCCTGCGCGGGACCGCCGTAGATCATCGTGCAGACCGCGTCCCCCGGCACGGGAGCGAACGGGTCGCTGCCCCCCGAAGCCACCCGGTCCAGCGCGGCGCAGGCCCGGCCCGGCGTGGGGTGCCCGCCGCCCGCGGGACGGCAGCGCAGGGTGTACGACCCGTCCCGCGCGGCCCGCCCGCTGCGGGTCACGGTGAAGGTCAGTTTGTCGGCCGGCCGCTGTTCCGCGGGAGACACAGTTGCCGCGGCTTCGCCGGGAGCGGCCGCGGGGACGGCTGCCCGACCCGCAGCGGACGCCTCGGGCGCCCCGAGCAGGGCGAGCAGTCCGGCTGTCGCCGAGGTGACCGCGGTGAGGGTGAGAAGGGGGCGGATGCGCAGGAGTACGGGGGCGGTGCGGCGCGGCATGGTTGGCTCCAGAGGTCGGGAGCGCTCCCGCCCGGCCGGACGGGGCGGCTCCGCGAGGGCGAGGGGACGGGGGCGCCGCGAGTACGCCCCCGCCGTGTTCAACGTCGCTTCCGGCGCGCCGTTGCGCGGACGGACCCGTCCGGACCCCGGCCGCACCCCGGATGGGCGCACCACCCGGCCCGGATGGGCGCACCGCGGGCACGGGGCGCGCGGCAGGGCCGTCCGCGCCCTCAGTCCCGGCGGCCGCCGAAGTGCTTTGCCCAGGGGTCCGCGGACCGAGTACGGTGGGAGCCGATTGGAGACAGCCCCCAGGGTTGTGCCATCATCAGCACACACTTTGTCGCGCCTGCGGGCGCTCGGAGTGTGTCTGGAGGCTTCGCCTAGTCTGGTCTATGGCGCCGCACTGCTAATGCGGTTTCGGGGTAACCCCCTGATCGAGGGTTCAAATCCCTCAGCCTCCGCTTGAGGTCTACGGATCCGTCCTTGCATACGGATCTCAAGATCACCGAAGCCCCGGCCCGTCCGGGGCTTCACTCGTTCCGGGGCAGTCTCCCGGCGCCTTCGCGGCCCCGAGCCTCTGTGGCGTCCGATCGGGACCACCGTGGACCCACTCCGTCCCAAAACCCCTCGTGGATACGTTTCCGCAGGTCAGTGCGGGTTCGGACAATGGATTTCGCCTGGGACCGCAGGTCATGTAATGTTGTTCCCGCAACGCCGACCGGCAAGAAAAACCGCCGGACAGCAAGCGCTCGTAGCTTAACGGATAGAGCATCTGACTACGGATCAGAAGGTTGCAGGTTCGAATCCTGCCGAGCGCGCAGCAGGTGAGAGGCCCCTTCCAAGCATTGGAAGGGGCCTCTGGCGTTGGCGTTGACATCAACGTTGACATCAACCGCCGAGCGGGCGATCAGATCACGACGGGAACGCTGCTGGTTCCGTCGTCGTCGTCACCCTCGTTGATGTCGCGCAGGGCGTCGCCCACACGGTCGAAGGCGGACCGCTGGGAGTCGAGCCGCACGAACGTGTAGACGTCCATCGTCACGCGGATCGAGCTGTGCCCCAGAACTTCCATGATCATCCGCGCGTCTGCGCCCTGCTCGTGGAGGAGTGACGCGCAGGTGTGCCGGAGATCGTGGAAGCGGACGTGACGCACCTTGGCCCGGTCGCACAGCGCGGTGAAGGACCGGTTCAGGTTGCGTGGCTCGATCGGGGTCCCCTTCTTCGTCGTGAAGACGAGGTCACTTCCAGCTCCCAGCCACTGCTCACCGGCCGCGCGCCGGTCGCCCTGCTGTTCGGCACGGCGTGCGCGGAGAGCCGCAACGCACTCGGCAGGCAACGCCACCCGCCGCGCCGAGCGCTGAGTCTTCGGGGCGCTGAAGAGCAGTTCTCCGCTGACACGCTGAAGTGTCTGCCGGACCGTGATCACACCCTCGTGCAGGTCCACATCCCGCCAGCGCAGCCCGAGTATTTCCCCGCGCCGCAGGCCGACGCGCACTGCGAGTTCGTATACCGCCCACAGCCGGGAGCCCCGGGCCGCTGCCAAGAGCTGTCGCCCTTCCTGCACTGTCAGCGGCTCAATTTCGCGCTTCGTTCCCATGCCCAGCTCCACATTCTTGGCGACGTTCCGGGGGATCTCGTCCTCGCGCACGGCGTGCTGAAGAGCGCTCCGGAGGAGCACCAGGAGGAAACGCACCGTTCTGTCTGACGGGAGCTTCTTGCAGCACTTCCGCAGAGCGCAGCAACGGCGCTTGTGCTCCGGCCGGGCCTTGTCCTTGCCCTGGGCACAGCACTGGCAGGTACGCGCTGTCGAGGCAAGGAACGAACGAATGTCGCGCGCGGTGAGACGGATCAGTTTCTTCTTCCCCAGCCCCGGAAGGATGTAGTTGCGCACAAGCAGTTCGTACGTGACGTACGTAGTCGCCCGGACCTTGAGGCGGGCGACCTGGGTGAGCCAGTAGGTCATGTACTCGCCGACGCTGAGTGTGGAGGTCGCTACGGGCATCCCGCTGTGCGAGTCGGCCTTGAGCCTGGTCAGCTTGTCGTGCGCGTCGTCCCAGGTCTTCCCGTAGACGAAGCGCCGCTTGTACGTGCCGTCGGCGGTCAGGACGTAGGCGGCTCCCTGCCAACGGCCGTCTCTGCGCTGGACGATGGTGCCTTCCCCGTTGACGTTCCTCTTGGCCTTGGCCATCAGGCAGCCTCTCGTTCGGTCTGTCGTGCGATGTAGTCGTGCAGTGCTGACTCGGCGATGCGGCGGCAGCGGCCGATGGTGAAGGAGGCCAGTTCGCGGGAGCGGATCAGGTTGTAGACCGTCCAGCGGCTCACTTGGAGTCGGGCGGCGACTTGGTCGACGTTGAGCAGTCCGGTAGTCACAGCCACGGGTCTCCTTCCGTTTTGCGGCGTTGGTCTTCGTCGCGGGCTTGGGCGATGTCGTGGCGGGCTTGGGCGGCGATGAGTTCTTCGCCGGGGCTGTAGCCGGAGGCCAGGTACTTCCAGTGGGAGATGACGAGGGTGGTTTCGTCGTCCTCGGTTTCCGGGGGTGCGCCGGCCGGTTGTGCCTGTGCCGCCCGCCAGGTGCGGCGGGTGTCGCGGAGGGCGCCGAGGGTGGTGGAGTAGCGGCGGGATTTGCTGGAGAAGTGGCCTCGGAAGCCGAGCATGTGGGCCCAGCGCCAGAGCTTGAGGTCTGCGAATTCCGGCAGGTGGCCGAGGGCCCAGGCGGTGCGGATCATCTGGCGTGCGTGGCGGTGCACGGGCAGCAGGGCGATGGGTTCGGACTGGCCGGTGCCGTCGCAGGTGTCGCACAGGTCGTGGAAGCCGTCCGGGCCGGTGACGTAGCCGTGTCCGGTGCAGTGGCGGCAGCGCAACGGCCGGTCGACGGTGCCGGAGGCTTCAGCGCTCTTGGTGGCGTACTTGGCGACGTAGGCGGCGACTTTCTGATCGGTGAGTTCGCCGTCGCCGAGGGCGGCGATCTCCCGGATGTCGAGCTGGGTACCCCAGCGCAGTTCGCGTTCTCCGATGGCGTCGGAGGAGATCGTGAGTACGCAGCGTTGGGCTGCGTTGGCGATCGCGTGGGTGAGTGCGTCGGTGGTGGCCCAGGTCGGTGGTGCGTCGGTGTGGCCGTCGGGACCGTCGAGGCGGATCACGGCGTGGAAGTGGACCAGGCCGCGCTTCTGGTACTCGGCGACCTTGGCGAAGGAAACCTTGAGCGCTGCGTTCAGCGCCTTTTGCGTCATGCCCAGGTGGGCGGCCAGCTCGCGGCGCAGGTAGGTGGTGAAGCGAGCCCACAGGGCTCCGGCATGGGCGTTCCACAGCACGGCGCCGGAGTAGTCGTAGGTGGCCGGGATCAGCGGTGTGCCCAGCTCTGGGGCGTCGGTGGTGTGGACGGTACCGCAGCGGCAGGGCAGGGCCTTGCCCGCGTCGGTGGTGCAGCGGTTGTGCACCGGTCCGAACGAGGGGGCGGTGAGGGTGGCGAAGACGCGGGGGTGTTCGCGGACGGTCTCGGGCACGGTCTTGCCGCCGGACAGTCCGGCCTTGACCAGGTGGTAGGTGTCGGCCGCGTAGAGGCGTGAGCAGGACGGGCAGCGCGAGGCACGGCGGTTACCGCAGGCGGTCAGCAGGCGTCCGGTCGGTTCGTCGGCCGTCGAGTACGAGCGCAGGATGGTGTGGGTGTCGGCGTCGAGGGTGGCTGTTTGGCCGACGAGGTTGACCGGGTGGGTGCAGCCGCGGACTCGGCGAATCTGTTCTTCCACGCGGTCGAAGTCCGGCCGCTGGGCAAGGTCGATCAGATCTCGAAGGGCCAGGCTCGCCAGGTGGCGCAGGGACGGACGGTCGTTCACGGAGAAGGTGTGTCCTTTCACGGGCCCTGGGCGGCCCAGGGGAGGACCGGGGCGCGGCCCGGGGCATGACGGACCGCGCCCGGTCGGGGCAGGGGAGGAGAGGGAGCGCCGGAAGGTTTGTCAGGCGGTGAGTTGTGCGTGTGCGGCAGTGGCCAGCGGCAGCGCGACGCCGAGCCGGGTGCGCAACTGTCCGGCCGTGATCGGTCGGCCGTGTTCGGACAGGTAGGCGGCGGCGATGGAGCGGGCCGCGTCCATCAGCGGCTCGGGCACCGCGACGCCGGTTTCCTTCGGCTGGGTGGGTGCTTCTGGCGGAGCAGGAGCAGGAGCAGGAGCAGGAGCCGGGGCCGCGGTCGATGTGGGCTCCGCAGCCGGTTCGACGACCGGCGCCGGCCGAGTTGCGGCGTGGAGGTGGCGCAGGAGTTGCGGGCCGACCGCTCCCCAGCCGAGGAGGAGCACGGGCGCCACGGTGTCCACGGCAGCGCGCCCGTAGTGCCCGGCGGCGAGGGGTTCGGCGATGTTGAGGGCCAGCGTCAGCAGCCCGGACAGGTGCATCAGGCGCGTGGCGCCCTTGAGCTGAGCGGCGGGAACACCGCGCAGGGACAGGTACCAGAGAGCCACCAGGAGACCGGTCACCGACAGGTCGACCATCGGGGCGATCAACGGAGCGATGGGCCCGGGGACGCCGAGACGCAGCGCCAGCGCCCAGACGTTGCCGAACGAGAACACGAACGCCAGGCAGGCGATGACGCCCATGACCACGATCACCGTGCGCTGCGTGATCCGATCCTCTGCCATAGGGAAGTCACCTCCTTTCGACGGGTCGTCGGGTCGAGGACGAGGGGTCAGGCCGCTTCCGCGCCGTCGTCCTTGCTGAGTCGGTCCCGCAGCAGGACGTTCGGACCGGTCAGCGCTTCGAGGAGTTCGGCCGGGTCACGGGTCAGGTGCGCGGTGTCGGCGGCGATGCGCGCCGTATCCCGATCGGCGACGTACGGAGTGCGGATGCGGGCGAAGCCCGGACGGCCCTGGTGTGCCATGGAGGCCACGCCGACGTAGGCCGGGTCCTGGAGGGCGGTCGGGTTGGCGTCCGGCCAGTTGCGGATGTCCTCACCCAGGGCCACCACCGCAGCCTCAGCGGTCTTCTGCGCGAAGGACAGACCCACCGGACACACATCCCGGATGAAGGTGGGGATGGCGTCCCCGGTCGCCTTCTGCGTGGCGATGAGCACCAGCATGCCGACGCTGCGGCCCTTCTTCACCAGGTCCTCAACCAGCCGGGCGTTCTCGGCAGCCAGCGCGGCGAGCTTCTTCGTCTGCGGGTCGGAGCCCTTGTAATCGCGGAAGTACGTGTGTGCTTCGTCCACCACCAGCACCACCAGAGGCCAGGCGTCCGAGGGCCCGACGTGCCACATGTTCTTGACGCCGAGCACAGCCCGGATGGACGCCGAGCGAGCCCGCCGCAGCTCCACCAGCCGCTTGAACAGGGCGTTGGCGTCGGCCAGGTCGTCACCGACGAAGGCGAACGTCCGCTGAGCCAGATCCGCGTAGTCACCCTCGTGGGACGAGGTCACCTTGCCGTCGGCGAAGGCGAACTGCACCGCCGCCGAGGGCGCCGTATCGCAGATGAACCGGTTGACCAGCGAGGTCTTCCCATAGCCGGGCAGACCAGCGACGGTGACGCCGGGAACGTCCGACAGGTCCACGCTCATCGGCTGCGCATACTCATCAAGCCCCAGGTGCCACCGGGCCAGCTCTTCCGGCACTTCCCCCGTCGGGACGTGCTCAGTGGGCACGATGAGCGGGTCCACGCGCACACCACGCACGACGAGCTGTCCCGGCTTGTCGGGCAGCACCGAAACGCGAGTACACCGCCAGGCGTCCGCCAGGTACGGGGCCGCTTTCTGGAACTCCGCCAGACTCACCTTCGGCACACACGTCGCCCGGACCACGACCCCGTACCGGTCCGGCCGGACCTTGACCTTGGGGATGATCACCCGAGGCTTGGGCACCTTCCCGCCCTGTGAGATCACCACAGCCGGGGGTGTCTTGTCCTGCACCGACAGGCCCGCCATCGGAGCCAGCCGCCGCCAGCCGAACCGGACCCGGACCGCCTGACGGATACTCGCCCGCATCATCCGGTCGGCCCGCACATAGCGCACCACCCACCACAACGCCCATATGACACTCAGGGCCAGGACCACCCCGACCAGATCAACCGCCCTCACTGGCCCGCCTCCCCGAACTGCGGAGCCCCGGCCAGCTCAAGCGAGCTAGCCCGGTAGGCGATCCCGTCGGAAAGCTGTCCGTTGAAGATTCGGGCCCACGGGATGGCGAACAGGTCCACCGGCCGGACCGGGACGCCCAGGTTCAGCCCGTCGGGCAGGCCCGACTTCGGAACAGTGATCTTCATCTGCTCCGCGCGGCCGTCTTCCATGAGGAAGACCGTCATCGTGAACAGGTCCTCACCCGTGTCACGGTCAGTAGCGATCTTGCCCGTCTCCTGGTCCGCGATCTTCGGCACCGGCAGCGTGCCGACCAGGAACATCGTGGACGGCAGCAGCCCCACGCGAATGCGCGCCATGTCTCAACTTCCCTTCTGGTTCACCGGGGTGGATCGCCCGGCGGAACACCCACTCTCATCTAGCTATGTCAAGCGAACTAGCTATCTGGAGTGAGGGAGGTTGCTGGTTGTCTGTGATAGGTGGGCTAACCCGGGCTACCCTTGAGCCATGACGCCGCCGCCCCACGACACGCGCCCGCCGTACCAGCAGGCCGCCGACGAGATCCGGAAAGAGATCAAGTCGGGCAGGCTCAAGCCGGGGGAACAGCTCCCCTCGCACCGGGAGCTACAGGAGCGATTCGGCGTCGCCAACATGACCGCCCGCAGTGCGCTGCGTGTCTTGCGCGACGAGGGGCTGATCTACACCGTTCAAGGGCGCGGCAGCTACGTAGCCGACGCCGTCGTCACCCAGGACGGGGGAGTGGTGGCGGTCATTGAAGCCAAGAGCCCCAAGCGGCCCGAAGCAGCCAAGGAAACCGAAGGGCCAGCGGCTCCAGACCCCTCCGAAGCCACCGGCCCCTATGCCGAAACACTGATCGCCATTCGCGACCAGTTGCGAACGCTGAACGCCGAAGTCCAGGCACTTAAGCAGGACGTCGCAGAGATGAAGGAGGAGCGGGGGCGGGGGCACAAGATTCGCTGAGGTCTGCGATCTCCGCGCGCACGTACTCCACCTCTTCGCAGAGACGCCGGGTCATCGAAGCGATCTCCACCAGAAGCGCGTGTTCCGACTCGTTCAGCACCCAGGCTCCCCCTGTCTCCGACCCTCCGGGGCTGCACTCGGGCTGAGTGCCGCCTGCCCGGCCTATGCCGTGGACGTGCGCTTCGTGCATTGCTTCCCTTTCGTGCAACGTGCTCAGCGGAGTTGGGTGAATCGTGAGACCGGCCGAAGCCCTCAGGGCCGTGTCGAGTCTCAGGTGATGTTTGACGTTCTGGTCTCAGCTGATGCTTGACGGTGGGCCTAGACAACATCGGAAACCTTGTGGGGCTTGTTCGCTT